>NZ_CALXGA010000047.1 GCF_944387725.1 uncultured Intestinimonas sp.
GACAGCGGCTTGTTTGTCAAGGGAGACCACAAGCGGCAGTTTGCCTATGAGGCCCACACGGCCTGTGACAAGCATGGTTTTATTCTGGAGACCGTCGTTACCACCGGGAATGTACATGACAGCGTGGCCTTTGATGAGGTCTATGACCGTGTAACAGCGGCGTTCCCGGAAACGGAGACCATTGTTGCCGACTCCGCTTACAAGACGCCTCATATCTGCAAGAAGGTATTTGAAGATGGACGTGTGCTGTCCACCGCTTACAAGCGGCCTCAGACCAGGAAGGGCGGCCATGAATGGTGGAAGTATGTATATGACGAGTATTACGACTGTGTGCTCTGCCCGGAATTCCAGGTCCTGACTTACCGCACAACCAACCGGGACGGATACCGGGAATACAAAAGCGACCCCAAGATCTGCCTCAACTGTCCCACCCGCCATCTGTGTACCTGCTCCAAGGACTGTGTAAAGACCGTGCAGAGGCATATCTGGAAGGACTACGAGGAATTGGCCGACGACGCCCGCTATACGCCCAAATACCAGGAGCTCTACAAGCGGCGGAAAGAGACCATTGAACGGGTCTTTGCAGACGCCAAGGAAAAACACGCCATGCGTTATACGCAGTACAGAGGCTTGGCCCAGGTTACCAACTGGGTGAAGCTTAAATTTGCTGCCATGAACCTCAAAAAACTGGCCAAATGGCTGTGGAGGGAGAAGCGTTCACCCTTCATTTGTATCCTGCTCTGCACACTTCGCGCCAGAAACCCGGCCTACGCATAAACTGTAGACCGGGTTTCTCGACAGGCTGCGGACCCCTGTGCCAAACGCACAGGGGTCCGTTTTTATCCCGCCGTGGGCGGCCTTGTCTGGGCTTATGGTTCGGTTGGGACCCGATCAATGACCACCTGCCCGTCCCTGTCCAGCAACGGCGTGATGGCGGTGACTCCGGTTGTAACGGACATGAGATAGTTGACGCCTGTCCGCATATCCACCACCAGGATTGCTCCAAATGGAAAGATCTCTTCCTCTGTGACGCAGAATCGTTTCTTCTTGCTGTCGAACATCGCTGCCCCCTCCTCCGGGTCTGGATTGGGCCCCTGTCCGGGGACGGGCCCGTGCAGGCTGCGGTCCGCCTGGGAAACGGCTTCACATGGCGCTCCCCTCCGGCTCAGAATGGGAGCTTGCCGCCCTCCCCGCCGTTGACCACATAGTAGACCGCCCCGTCCTCGGGCTTGACATAGAGGTCCAGGGTCTTGATGGGCGCTCCGGTCCAGGCGGCCTTCACGGCCTCCACAGCCTCCGCCTGGGAGATCTGCCGGCCCTGGTATTGGACGTACAGGGCCACCTTGGGGGCGGTCTTCCGGGTGCGCTTGACGGGAGCCTGCTCCTCCTGCCCTGCGGCGGCCTTGACCGGAGCCTTTGGGCCGGCTGTGGATGCTGCGGCCGGAGCCGCCGCCTTTTTTCTGGTGTTTGCCATCATACATTCTCCTTTTCTTGCGGCAGTGCGCCGTTTCTGCTTGTCCCTTATTTTATCAAAAATTTACAAGAATGACATCGGTTAAATTTACTATTTTTGCGATAAGAAGTGCGGCCTTATAGCTATAATGCCCATCCTTCCGGGAAATTTGGGACATCCGGCGCGGTTTCCCCGCGAATTTCCCCGCCGCAGGCGGGGATGCGCCGCCCTCCGGCGGACTCCCCCCAGCCGCCGCGCTCCCATCCTTTCGCGGAAAACTGTCTCGTGTTCCATCCGGTCAGAAATTGCAGTTTGGCCCCGGAGCAGGCTGGGCGTCTGAGAAGGCGGAGGACGCAGATGGGCTTACCGCCCATCCAGGACGACAACGCACGCAGGCGATCAGCCTGCCCGGGAGCGAATGCAGGATTCTGACCGGATGGAGCACTAGGACGCGCCCGGTCTGGAATAGAGTAAAAGAGGAATTGAAAGGAAGGAGAGGTGGGAGATATGCTGTCCGCCTGGATGATCCTCATACTCAACACGTTGGTGTTTCCGCTGCGGCTTTCAGACGGCGGGTCCTTTCCCAAGCCGCTGAAGGCGGAGGAGGAACGGGCCTGCCTGGAGCGCTTCGCCGCCGGAGACCTGGATGCCAGGAACACCCTCATCGAGCACAACCTGCGTCTGGTGGCGCACATTGTCAAGAACGGTTGATGCGGAAGGAAAGAACTCCCGCAAGGCCAGCGGTGACGCGGCTTTGCGGGAGTTGATATGGGATAAAGCAAAAGGAAGCATTCTCTGGCGCAGTAGTGGACAAGCTTTGTTCAGAGACTATAATAGGGATACACTGATTTACTGGAATGCAATTAGGGCTTGTTTGAAACATGTCAACATGCCCAACCGGCGGGGCCTTTGCCCCCTGGACGGCGCAATTTTTCCTTGAAATCCGCCAGGATTCCTGCGAAAAAATTGCTTGCCAGCGGCCCAAAAACCCTCGCTGCTGGACACAGCGCCGATTTTCAAACAAGCCCTAAAGGGCGCAGGAATCCCAGGCCGGGCGTAGAGAGCCGCCCGCCCTGGCACGCATATGCAGGCTTACGCTGGCAAAGAGCACATGTAATCAGTTGAGATTTTTTCGCAGCCCACGGTAAATCGTCTTTCGGAAACCGAAGATGTTTTTCACAATTCGGAAGGGATGCTCCACTTTGCAGCGTACAGAGGACTTACGGCTCTCGATGTACCGCTCCCAGTCAATGGCGTTGTCGGAGACCCTGGGCAGCCTTGCCCGGGCGGCAGCTGATCCGGTATTCGATGGCGGAAAGCTGTGGGTCATGCTTGATTTCATCCCGTTTTTCCAGTCCCAGATATGCGCTGTCCCCGTAGACGGCCTCATCGTCCTCTCGCAGCAGTTTTGCCGCCGCAGTGACGTCATGGACATTGGCTGGCGTTGCTTCTACCGTATGAACAAAGCCGCTGCCGGCAGCTGTATTCCATATCGCTGAAATTTTCCTGCTTCATTCCTTCCGCCCTATTATACCATATTTTCCACCCTGTGTGGATTAAATCAGCGGTTCCCGAAAACTCAGAAATTCCGTACTTTGTAACCACTTCCGGCGTAAGCCGGCGCACGGAACAGCCGGAGGCCATCAAAGCCCCCTTCGGGGGGCCCCGCAAAAGCGCAGCTTTTGTGAGGAGAGGAAGAACCGTTTCTTTTTCCGCAGAAAAAGAAACGGTTCTTGCCCCAGCCGGGCAGGCGGCCCCCCGGCAGGGTCCCGGAACCACCTCCGGCTGGGAGCCGGAACTGGCAGGGCAGGGCCGTACAGGGGCGGAACCCTGTGCCGGGGGCCCGCTGGGTCCCCTCAGACCCAGCTGTCCTCAATCTCGTGCTTCTTTTCCCGGGTCATCAGCTCCCGGAGGACCACCATGGGGTCCTTTCCGCGGTAGAGCACCTCATAGGCTGCGGCGGAGATGGGCATCTCCACCCCCAGCTTGTCCGCCAGGGCCTTGGCGTTGGCGGCGGCGTAGTATCCCTCCACCACCCCGCCGATCTCCCGCACCGCCTGGGCGGGCGGCGTGCCCTGTCCGATGAGTATCCCGCACCGGCGGTTCCGGGAGTGCATGGAGGTGCAGGTGACAATCAGGTCCCCCACCCCCGCCAGCCCGGCGAAGGTCTCCTTCCGGCCCCCCATGGCCACCCCCAGCCGGGCGATCTCCGTGAGCCCCCGGGTCATTAGGGCCGCCTTGGTGTTGTCCCCGCAGCCCATGCCGTCGCAGCAGCCGGCGCACAGAGCGATGACGTTCTTCATGGCCGCCGCCAGCTCCACCCCCACCACGTCCCCGGAGGCGTAGACCCGGAACCGGGGGTTCATGAAGAGGTCCTGGACCAGCTCAGCGGCCCCCTGGTCCCGGGCCGCCGCCACCACCGCCGTGGGCACCCTCCGGCCCACCTCCTCGGCGTGGGAGGGCCCCGACAGCGCCGCCACCGGATGGCCTTCTCCAATCTCCTCCTCAATGGCCTGGGTCAGGGTGCGGGAGGTCTCCTGCTCGATGCCCTTGGACACCGACACCACCACCGCCCCCGGGTCCAGCAGCGGAGCCAGACGGCGGGCGGTGCTCCGCGCCGCGAAGGAGGGAGTGGCCAGCACCACCACCGGACAGCCCCGGACGCAGGCCAAATCCGTGGTGAGCGCCAGCTCCACCGGAAGGGGCACCCCCTTGAGCATGGGGTTCTCCCCCGTCTCCCGGAGGACCCGGGACTCCTCCTCCGTATAGGACCACAGGGCCACCTCATGGCCGTTTTCCAGCAGCAGCAGGGCCAGGGCCGTCCCCCAGCCCCCGGAGCCAATGACAGAAAGCTTCACCGTACTATACCCCCGTTTCGTTTTTCTTGTGGAAGGTGAGCTTGCTCTCCTCCCCCCGGAAGAGCCGGGCGATGTTACTCCGGTGCTTCCACAAAATGAGCCCGCTGATGAAAATGCCCAGGGCCAGCAGCAGCCCGTCCCGGTAGACAAACCAGGTGGCAAAGGGGAAGGAGGCCGCCGCCCAGCAGGAGCCCAGAGAGACCCACCGGGTCAGCAGCACCAGCACCAGAAAGCCCCCCCACACCACCAGGGCGATGCGCCAGTCCAGCATCAGGACGATGGTCCCCCCGGAGAGGATGCCCTTGCCCCCCTTGAAGTGGAACATACAGGGAAACATGTGTCCCAGCAGACAAAAGAGGCCCGCCCAATATTTGGCCAGCGGGATCACAGAAGCATGGGCGTCCAGGAGATGGACGGCAAAGACGGCGGTCAGGATAGCTACCACTGCCTTGAGCACGTCGCAGAGAATGACTACAAGGGTCAGGGGCCCGCCGAAGGTGCGGTAGAAATTGGTCAGCCCAGCGTTGCCGCTGCCGTGGGTGCGCACGTCGTCACGCAGGATATACTTGGAGACGATGACCGCCCCATTGAAGCAGCCGCAGAGGTAGGCCCAAGCGGCCAGCAGGACCATGGGCAGCCAAAGCTGCCCCAGCAGCTCCGGGTAGGCGGCCAGGGCATTGGGCGCCGCGCCCATGACGACAGAATCCTCCATACTCACCCCTCCTTGTCCCCCTTCTGCCGGATGGTCAGCCGCACCGGCGTCCCCTCCAGGCCGAAGGTGTTCCGAATCTGATTTTCCAGATAGCGCTGATAGGAAAAGTGGAAGAGCTGGGCGTCGTTGCAGAAGCAGACAAAATGGGGCGGCCGGATGCCCACCTGAGTCATATAGAAGATCTTCAGCCGCCTCCCCTTGTCCGTGGGGGGCTGGACCCGGGCGGTGGCGTCGGCCAGCAGGGAGTTGAGCATCCCGGTGGTGATCCGCAGGGAGGCCTGATCCCACACATAGCGGATGAGGGGGAACAGCCGTCCCACCCGCTGCCCCGTCTTGGCCGAGAGAAAGAGGATGGGGGCGTAGGTCATATAGGAGAGGTCCCGGCGGATCTCCCCACGCATCCGGTCCATGGTCTTGTCGTCCTTCTCCACATCGTCCCACTTGTTGACCACGATGATGCTGGCCTTCCCCACCTCGTGGGCCAGACCAGCCACCTTGGTGTCCTGTTCCGTGACCCCCTCGTGGGCGTCGATGAGGATGAGGCAGACGTCGCTGCGCTCAATGGCCATGGTGGCCCGGAGGACGGAGAACTTCTCCACCCGGTCCTCCACCTTGGCCTTCTTCCGCATCCCGGCGGTGTCGATGAGGCGGTACTTCCCCGTCTCATTTTCGAAGAAGCTGTCCACCGCGTCCCGGGTGGTGCCCGCCACGTCGCTGACGATCACCCGCTCCTCCCCCAGAATCCGGTTCACCAGGGAGGACTTGCCCACGTTGGGCTTGCCGATGACCGCCACCTTGATGACGTCGTCCGCCTCCTCCTCCTGGTCCTCCGGGGGGAAATGCTCCAAACAGGCGTCCAGCAGATCCCCGGCGCCGTGGCCGTGGACCGCCGAGACCGGAATGGGGTCCCCCAGGCCCAGGTTGTAGAACTCGTAGATGTCCGGGTTGGTGGGCCCTGTCTGGTCGCACTTGTTCACCGCCAGCACCACTGGCTTCCGGGACCGCAGCAGCAGATTGGCCACCTCCTGGTCCGAAGCGGTAAGGCCCGTCTTGATGTCGCACAGAAGGACGATGACATCGGCGTTCTCTATGGCGATTTCCGCCTGCCGGCGCATGAAGCGCAGAATCTCATCGTCGCTGTCCGGCTCGATGCCGCCGGTGTCCACCAGGTCGAAAACCCGCCCCCGCCACTCGGCCTCGGCGTAGAGCCGGTCCCGGGTGACGCCGGGGGTGTCCTCCACAATGGACAGCCGCTGGCCCACCAGCTTGTTGAAGAGCATGGACTTGCCCACGTTGGGCCGGCCCACAATGGCTACCAAGGGCTTCATAGCTTCCCTCCCTATCGTTCCGGGTTGTACCGGTAATATTCGTCTTCCGGAGGCAGGGCGGCGGCGGACCGCTCCCGGGGCAGGCCCAGGATGGCGCCGGCCAGGTCGAAGCCGCTGCCGGCCTCCACCACCTCCACCGGGACCCCCAGGGCTTGCTCCACCTGCCCCACCGTCACGTCGTCCAGGAAGACGTCCTCCCCGGCCCGGAGCATACAGTCGGGCAGCAGCAGCCGCGTCCCCAGGTCCTGCCCCCGGAGCTGCGCTGTCAGGTCCCCGCCGGTGACCAGCCCCGCCACGGTGATGGTCTCCCCGAAAAAGCGGTTGCGGATGGGGTAGACCCGCCCCTGGAGGCCGGGGCAGCGGGCCTGGGCCTTGTCCACAATTTCCCGCAAAAAGGGGGCGGCGGACACGCCCGTGGCGATGGCGAAGGGGGGCGGCGCGGCGCCGGGGTCCAGGTCCTCCAGGGCAAAAGCGGCCTGGTGCTGGAGGAGCCGGAGCATCCCCACGCCGTTTTCCAGCTGGGGCAGCTCCTCGTAGAAGGCCAGGGGCGGCAGGGGCCGCCCTGCCAGGAGGTAGAACTCGTCGGAGCACCAGGCCAGGCGGGTCCCCTCCGCCTGGAGGAAGGCCCCGGCGAAGGTCCCCACCTGCTCCAGGAGGGCGGCGGCCTGGGCGGAGGTGTAGGGCTCCAGGGGGTACAGGCCCTCCCGGAACCGGGTCAGCCCCACGGGCACCACCGCCACGCTCTCCACCTGGGGGTAGAGCCCTCCCAGGTCTCGGAGGGTGCGGTCCAGGGCGGGGCCGTCGTTGAGGCCGGGGCAGGCCACCACCTGGCAGTTCATGCGGATGCCCGCCTGGGCCAGCCGGGTCATCACCGCCAGACACTCCCCCGCCCGGGGGTTTTTCAGCATTTGGACGCGGAGGTCCGGGTCGGTGGTGTGGACGGAGATGTTAATGGGGCTCACCCGCAGGTCCATGATCCGCTGGAGCGCTCGGGGGGAGAGGTTGGTGAGGGTGATATAGTTGCCCAGCAGGAAGGACAGCCGGGCGTCGTCGTCCTTGAAGTAGAGGCTCTTGCGCATCCCCGGAGGCATCTGGTCCACGAAGCAGAAGAGGCACTGGTTGGCGCAGGACCGGGCCCGGTCCATGAGGTAGGTCTCGAAGTTGAGGCCCAGGTCCTCCCCCTCCTCCTTGCGGATCTTCACGGTCCGCCGCGCCCCGCCGGGGGTCTGGAGGGTCAGGGTGATCCGGGCGTCGTAGCCGTAGAATTTATAGTCCAGCACGTCCGCCACCCGGTGGCCGCTGAGCTCCAGCAGGGTCTCCCCCGGCCGGACCCCCGCCCGCGCCGCCGGACTGCCGGCGTCCACGGAGGCGATCCTGGTGCTCACAGACAATCCCTCCCTCCAGAATTTCGGCCCTTTCCTTTGGGCCTTTTTTCTTTCCATTTGACTTTCGCTTTGCCGAAACAAAAAGAAAGAGGGGAACCGTCCCCTCTGTTCTTTTCTCGGTCTTTAGTTGGCCTTGACCTCGGTAGCCTCCACCTTGGCGAAGCTGCGGCCGTTGTAAGTCATGCAGGACTTGCAGAGCCGGTGGGGCAGGCGGTAAGCGCCGCACTTGGGGCACTTCACCAGGCCGGGAGCCTCCAGCTTCCAAACGGAGCTGCGGCGCTTGTCGCGGCGCTGCTTGGATACTTTACTCTTCGGGACTGCCATCTGTGACACCTCCTTGACGCCCGCTCCACGGGCAGATGCTCATTTACTCGCGCTCTTCCTGTTCCAGCAGCTGGGCGAGCGCTGCCAGCCGGGGGTCCACCTCGGGCCTGCACCGGCACGCCTCCACGTTCAGGTCGGCGCCGCAGCCGGGGCACAGGCCCTTGCAGTCCTCTGAGCAGAGATTCTTGCTCTCCATCGCGAGGACGAAGGCCGTGGCCGCCACCTCGTCCAGGTCCACCTCGTCCCCCTCCAGCAGCACGATCTCGTCGTCGCTGCGCTCGTCGGAGAGCTCCGTGGCCAGAAGGGTCTCCAGAGGGACCACCTTCTCCCGGGCCAGGGGCTTGCCGCACCGGTCGCAGGTCAGATGGAGGGTGGTGGAGGCCGTTCCCTCCAGCAGGAGGGCGCCCGCCATGTTGCGGACCTGTCCCCGCACGGCCACTGGCCGGTCGATGGGGTGGGCCCCGGAAAAGTCCAAGCCGGATAAATCCAGCTGGTAGTCGAAGGGACAGACCCCTCCGGGTACATGGATGATCTCCTTCAGGTTCAGTCGCATGGCACACCTCGCATAATGGCACAAATGACATTATAACGAAACCCCTCTCCAATGTCAAATACTTTTTTTCGCTCTTTCCTTTCCGGCCAGGTCTGTGCTATACTCATCTCAAAAAACCGATGGAAGAGGCGCGGCCATGAGAGAATTCACCGCCACCCAGAACGACGCCGGCCAGCGGCTGGACCGCTGGCTGGGCAAGACCCTGCCCCTCCTCCCGGCCCCCCTGGCCCAGAAGTACCTCCGCCTCAAGCGGGTGAAGGTCAACGGCAGGAGGGCCCGCGGGGACCTGCGGCTCCGGGCCGGGGATGTGCTCCAACTGTATATCAACGACGAGTTCTTCGACCGGCCCCGGGAGGACAACGCCTTTCTGGCGGTCTTCCGGCCCCAGTTGGACATCCTCTATGAGGACGCCCATTTGCTGCTGGTGAACAAGCGCCCCGGCCTGCTGGTCCACCCGGATCAGGGGGAGTACGTCAACACCCTCATCACCCACATTCAGGCCTACCTCTATCAGAAAAAGGAGTGGGACCCCCGGCAGGCGGGGGCCTTCACCCCCGCCCTGTGCAACCGCATCGACCGCAACACCGGGGGCATCGTCATCGCCGCCAAGACCGCCGAGGCCCTGCGGGTCATGAATCAGAAGATCCGGGACCGGGAGATCGAAAAATACTACCTCTGCGCCGTCCACGGCCGGCTGCGGCCCCCCCAGGGGCGGCTGGAGGGCTTCCTGTCCAAGGACGCGGACAAAAATCAGGTGACGGTCCACCGGGCCCCGGTGCCCGGAGGCCGCACCGCCCTCACCCGCTACCGGACCCTCCAGGTAAAGGACGGCCTGTCCCTGGTGGAGTGCGAGCTCATCACCGGCCGGACCCACCAGATCCGGGCCCAGTTCGCCGCCGCCGGCCACCCCCTGCTGGGGGACGGCAAGTACGGCCGGAACCGGGACGACCGCCGCTACGGCCGGAAGTTCCAGGCCCTGTGGTCCTACAAGCTGGTCTTCGCCTTCACCACCCCCGCCGGGGCCCTGGAGTCCCTCAACGGCCGGAGCTGGCAGGTGGACCGGGTGGACTTTGTGGAGGAGTATTTCGGCCCCGGCGCCCTCCCCCGGAGCGGTCCCGGGAATTTTACAGAAAACCCGCCGGAAAGCTATTGACTTTTTTCGCGGAAGCGGATATAGTTAAGGTGCTGTTTTGGAAGGGCGTACCCAACCGCCGGTTTGGGTGCGCCTTTTTTGAGGGCCGCGCCCCGCGCCGCCCGCACAAAACCCATATTTTTCAAGGAAACGGGGGAGGATACATGTCCAAGGAGCTCATCCGCCTGACGGATCTGCGGATGGTGTTCGACGACGAGGTCGTGCTGAACTCCATCAACCTCTATATCAACGACCAGGAGTTCCTCACGCTGCTGGGCCCCTCTGGGTGCGGCAAGACCACCACCCTGCGCATCATCGGCGGCTTCCAGAGGCCCACCTCTGGGGACGTGTTCTTCGACGGCGTGCGCATCAACGACGTGCCGCCCCACAAGCGGAAGGTCAACACGGTCTTTCAGAAGTACGCCCTGTTCCCCCATATGAACATCTTCGAGAACGTGGCCTTCGGCCTGCGCATCCGCAAGGTCCCCCCGGCGGAGCTCAAGCGCCGGGTGGAGGAGGCCCTGGAGCTGGTGAACCTGCCCGGCTACGGCAAGCGGAGCGTGGACTCCCTCTCCGGCGGCCAGCAGCAGCGCATCGCCATCGCCCGGGCCATTGTCAACCGCCCCCAGGTCCTTCTGCTGGACGAGCCCCTGGGGGCCCTGGACCTGAAGCTCCGAAAGGACATGCAGATTGAGCTCAAGAAGATTCAGCAGCAGGTGGGCATCACCTTCATCTATGTCACCCATGACCAGGAGGAGGCCCTCACCATGTCCGACACCATCGTGGTCATGGACAAGGGCAGCATTCAGCAGATCGGCACCCCGGAGGACATCTACAACGAGCCCAAGAACGCCTTTGTGGCCGACTTCATCGGGGAGTCCAACATCATCGACGGCGTCATGTACGCCGACGGGGTGGTGGGTCTGTACGGCAAGCTCTTCCCCTGCCTGGACAAGGGCTTTGACAAGGACGAGCCCGTGGACGTGGTCATCCGCCCCGAGGACATCGACATCGTCCCCGAGGACCAGGGCCAGCTCACCGGCACCGTCACCGAGGTCACCTTCAAGGGGGTCCACTACGACACCATCGTGGACTTCCGGGGCTTTAAGTGGCTCATCCAGACCACCGACTACTCCCCGGTGGGCTCCCGCATCGGTGTGAAGATCGACCCCGACGGCTTCCACATCATGAAGAAGAGCGCCTATTCCGGCACCTTCGGCGACTACAGCTCCTACAGCGACGCCTATGACGAACTCAACGAGGGGCCGGAGGGGGAGGACGGCCATGAAGCATAAATCTCTGGCCATTCCCTATGTGGGGTGGATGGCCCTCTTTGTTGTCGCCCCCCTGATTCTGGTGGTGGTCTACGCCTTCACCACCCGGGAGGGCGGCTTTACCCTAGATAATTTTTCCAATATGGTCCAGTACGCCGGGGTCTTCGGCCGGTCCTTCCTGCTGGCATTCCTGGCCACCCTGGTGTGCATCCTCCTGGGCTACCCCCTGGCCCTGCTGCTGGCCCGGGAGCAGAGCCGCCTGCGGGGCATGGCCATGCTCCTCATCATGCTGCCCATGTGGATGAACTTCCTGCTGCGGACCTATTCCTGGGTCTTCCTGCTGGAGCGCAACGGCTTTTTCAACACCCTGCTGGAGACGGTGGGCCTGCCCAAGCTGGACATCATCGGCACCCCCGCGGCCGTGGTGCTGGGCATGGTCTACAACTTCCTGCCCTTCATGGTGCTGCCCATTTTCTCGGTCATCGAGAAGATCGACCCCCGGGTCATTGAGGCCGCCCAGGATTTGGGGGCCAACAGCGCCCAAGTCTTCCGCCGGGTGATCTTCCCCCTGTCCCTGCCGGGTGTCCTCTCGGGGGTCACCATGGTGTTTATCCCCTCGGTGTCCACCTTTGTCATCTCCCGGCTGCTGGGGGGCGGCATGAATTTGCTGCTGGGGGACCTTATCGAGATGCAGTTTTTGGGCTCGGCCTATAACCCCCATCTGGGCTCGGCCATTTCCCTGGTGATGATGGTCATTGTCCTGGTGAGCATGGGCCTTATGAACCGCTTCGGCGAGGGCGAGGGGGAGGCGGTGCTGCTGTGAAAAAGAACGGGCCCATCTCCCGGATCTATATCTTCCTCATCTTCCTCTTCCTCTACGCCCCCATCTTTGTGCTCATCGCCTTCTCCTTCAACGACTCCCGGAGCAACGCCGTGTGGGGGGGCTTCACCCTGGACTGGTATCTGGAGCTCTTCCAGAACCGCTCGGTGCTGGAGGCATTGCAGACCACCCTGCTGGTGTCGGTGCTGGCCACCGCCATCGCCACCGTGGCCGGTACGGCCTCAGCCATCGGCTTTTATAACCTCAGGGGCCGGGCCAGGACGGTCTGCCTGTCGGTGAACAACATCCCTTTGACCAACGCCGACATCATCACGGGCGTGTCCATGATGCTCCTCTTCGTCTTCACCGGGCAGGTGCTGGCCCAGTGGGGGATCGACTTCAGCCTGGGCTTTCCCACCCTGCTCATCGCCCACATCACCTTTGACATCCCCTACGTCATCCTCTCAGTGATGCCCAAGCTCCGGCAGCTGGACCCCCATCTGGCGGAGGCCGCCCAGGATCTGGGGGCCACCGGCCTGTACGCCTTCTTCAAGGTGGTGCTGCCGGAGCTCATGCCCGGCATTGTCAGCGGGATGCTCATCGCCTTCACCATGAGCATCGACGACTTTCTCATCAGCTACTTCACCGCCGGGGGCCAGACCTCCACCCTCTCCATGGTGGTCTACTCCATGGTGCGCCGGCGGGTGAGCCCTGAGATCAACGCCCTGTCCACATTGATGTTCCTGGCGGTGCTGCTGCTGCTCATCCTCATCAACCTGCGGCAGAGCGGCGGGCTCCGGCGCTCCAGACGGGCTGGGCGCGGCCCGGCCGCCGAGGGCATTCTCTCTCTGGCCAACGAGGACCTGGATGTCCCCGCCCAAGACCGATAACTCGGCCCTCTGGGCCTGGTTATAGATTTGTTGCTGAAAGGAGCAGACGAAAGGAATTGAAAAAGACTCTGGCTATCGCGGTGAGCGCCGCCATGCTCACCGGACTCCTGTCCGCCTGCGGCGGGAGCGGCACTGCTTCCAACGGGGAAGTGAACGTCTACAACTGGGGGGAGTATATCGACGAGTCCGTGCTGGACGACTTCGAGGCCCAGACCGGCATCAAGGTCAACTACCAGTACTACGACAGCAATGAGACCATGTACGCCATGCTCTCCGGCGGCGGCGCCGAATACGACGTCATCATCCCCTCCGACTACATGATCGCCCGCCTCATCTCGGAAGACATGCTGGAGCCCCTGAACTTTGACAACATCCCCAACTTCTCCGACATCGACCCGGAGCTGAAGAACCCGGAGTACGACCCGGAGAACCTTTACTCGGTCCCCTACATGTGGGGTCTGATGGGGGTCATCTACAACACCGCCATGGTGGACGAGGCCGACCTGGGCAGCTGGGACCTCCTCTGGAATGAGAAGTACGCCGGCGACATCGTGATGATCGACAACTCCCGGGACGCCATCGGCATCGCCCTGAAGTCCCTGGGCTACTCCTACAACACCACCGACGAGACCCAGATTGTGGAGGCGGTGGATCTGCTCATCCAGCAGCGGCCCATTCTCCAGGGCTACGTCATGGACGAGATCTTTGGCAAGCTGGAGGGGGGCAACGCCGCCATTGGCACCTATTACTACGGCGACTACCTGACCATGCTGGAGTCCAACCCCGACCTTGGCTTCTACCTCCCGGAGGAGGGCACCAACATCTATGTGGACGCCATGTGCATCCCCAAGGGGGCGGCCAACAAGGAGAACGCCGAGGCCTTCATCAACTTCATGTGCTCTACGGAGGTGGGCCTGAAGAACTGCGAGGCCATCTGGTACTCCACCCCCCTGCTCTCCGTCCGGGAGGAGCTGGACCCGGAGGTCTCCTCCGACCCCTACGCCTACCCCGGCGCGGAGATTCTGGCTCAGTGCGAGAGCTACGCCGGCCTGCCCCAGAACATTCTGGACCTCTACGACAGCGAGTGGACCCGGCTCAAGTCGGCCACCTGACGCGTCGGAACCGCCCAAGGGCCCCGAAGGATTTCGGGGTCCTTTTTGCGCCTGACGGCGTTCCGCCCCCTTTGATCCTTCATCTTTGTACAGTGTTGCCCTTGCATTTTTTTCCGGCGTATTGTAGACTAATATTTGTTATTTGCACATACTCCAAGCAGGGCCGGAGGGGCCGCCTGGGGGCGGACGCCGGACCCAGACAGAGAATAAGGAGGAAATCCCAATGTCTATCACCGTAGGAACCAAGGGCCGGGCCGAGACCGTGGTTACCCGGGAGAATACCGCCGCCGCCGTGGGCTCCGGGCTGGTGCCCGTCTTCGGCACCCCCTTCATGATCGCTCTGATGGAGAACGCCGCCGTGGACGCCCTGGCCCCTTATATGGAGGCCGGACAGGGCTCTGTGGGCACCCATCTGGACGTCTCCCACGACGCCGCCACCCCCATCGGCCTGAAGGTCTGGGCCGAGGCCGAGGTCACCGCCGTGGACGGCAAGGCCCTCACCTTCGCCGTCACCGCCTATGACGAGGCCGGCCCCATCGGCAAGGGGACCCACAACCGCTTCATCATCGACGTGGAGCGCTTCCTGGCCAAGACCGAAAAGAAGAAGGTGGACTGACCGTGTCCATTCAGCATGTGCGCGCCTATCTGCGGGAGCGGGGCCTGGAGGACCGGGTGCGGGAGTTCGACGTCTCCAGCGCCACAGTGGACCTGGCCGCCCAGGCCGTGGGCTGTGAACCGGCCCGCATCGCCAAGACCCTCTCCTTCGCCCACGAGGGCGGGGCGCTGCTGCTGGTCTGTGCCGGGGACGCCAAGGTGGACAACGGCAAGTTCAAGGCCCTCTTCCACCACAAGGCTTCCATGCTCACCCCGGAGCAGGCCCTGGCCCTCACCGGTCACGCCGTGGGGGGCGTGTGCCCCTTCGCCCTCCCGGACGGCGTCCCCGTCTATCTGGACGTCTCCCTCCGGCGCTTCGACACCGTCTACCCCGCCGCCGGCAGCGCCAACTCCGCCGTCCGGCTCAGCCCGGAGGAGCTCTCGGCCTGCACCGGCGCCGGCTGGGTGGACGTGTGCAAGGGCTGGCAGGACTGATTTCGACGGAAGCTCCAGGCGCCCCGCTCCGGTGGGGCGCCTTTTTTCGTGCCCCCATACCACCGGGCGGCTTCCCGTTATAATCACTGGAAAAGGCAGAAACCGCCACCGGGCAGGGCGACGGTTTCTTAGGGCTTGTTTGAAAATTGGCGATGTGTCCAGCAGCGAGGGATTTTGGGCCGCTGGCAAGCAATTTTTTCGCAGGAATCCTGGCGGATTTCAAGGAAAAATTGCGCCGTCCAGGGGGCAAAAGCCCCGCTGATTGGGCATGTTGACATTTTTCAAACAAGCCCTAGCGGTTGAAAGACCTGCCGGCGGGGTGTGTTGACGATGTTCAAACAAGCCCTAATAGGCGATGACATCCACCATCTGAAAGCCCTCCGGCGCCGGCATCCCGCCAAGCTCCGCCACTGAGACGGCCGCAAGGATGCCCGCCGCCGTTGGGAGGACGGCCAGCTCGTCCTCCGCAGGGTCCCGATACAGTTTTTTCAGCCGCTGTTCCTCCGCCCAGCTCCAGTGGGCGGGCAGGCTGACGCGATTGAGCCGGCCTTCCGTGAGAATGGCCCCGTCCCCTGTGGCGCGGGACGTCCGCCTCCGCTTCAGCTCCAGCGCCGCCTGCATCTCCTTCTCCTTGTCCTCCTGGGCCCGCTTTCTCCTGATTTCCGTGAGCTGCTCGTCGTCAAACCGGCGCATCTTTTTGTTCGCCAGCAAAAGCAGCCTCTCCAGGGACTTCAAAGCCTTTTTTGCCTTCAGGCGCGCTTTGTCATCCCCGTAAGCGGCCACGAGCTTGAGGGCGCTGATGCTCCGCCGGACCTCTGCGGCAACCGATTGCACCGCTGTTTTTGTCTTGGCCCCGGCCAGCTTGGAATAGGCCGCCCCGGTTTGATAGCAGGCGGAACGCGGCGATCCGGATTTCGCCTGCTCCTGCGCCGCAGAGGATGGCAGCAGGTCGGAAAGGGCCTCCTCCTGCCGCCGGCCCCACGCCTGGACCCAGCCGGTGCGCTCTTCTTCCGCATCGGAGGTGCGCATCAGAACGGCGGCGGCCTCCTCGCCCAGCCACGCGGCCGCCCCCTTCTGAAAGCGGCCCAGCCGCCGGACCACCTCCAGAACGGCCTGGGCCTTGCGGCGGCAGGCTCCCTCATCCGCGCCGAGCCGGGCCATAAACTCCCTGGACAGCAGCAAGGCGTACCCATCCCCCATATCCCTTAACGTCCGGGAGAGCAGATCGTCCCCGCAGGCCGCTGGCCCGTCAGAAATCACAATCTGGAGCTCTGGGTGCGCCGCTTGCAGCCGCTTCAAAAATTCCCCAAACCGCGCCTCGGCCCGGGCCTGCATTTGGGGCGTCCGATCCATGAAAACGGTATCCTTCCTGGGTCCCTGGGCCTTCTCGGACCGCCGGGCCGGCGGCGGATTGGGCACGCGCCCCTCCGCCTGGATGGGTTCGCCCCGGACCCCGCTGATTCCTGTCATTCCTCCCACTCCTTGCCTGTATAGACTCACGAAAATGGAACGGTTCTGGGTGTGATCCCTCTATGGAGAATATCGGCAGAAGCTGGATAAAATAAAGAGGGGGGGCAGGATATCTTTTCTGCAGGACCACAAAAGGGAAAAAAGGGCTTTACAAGCCAGTGGAAACGTGATAAAATAATTCGGCTAGCCAGATACCATTCGGCCCGGCGGGGCCGGGCACTCTGGGGCAGAATTCCTTCCATGGAGGTGGCGCGGGATGGAATCCAAGCTGGTCAAGCCCATCGCCTCCAACCGCAAGGCCTACCACGACTACTTTGTGGAGGAGAAGTACGAGGCCGGCCTCGCGCTGTGCGGCACCGAGGTCAAGTCCATTCGGATGGGCCATGTGAATCTGAAGGATGCCTTCTGCGTCGTCAAGGACGGGCAGATGGTGGTCCACGGGATGCATGTAAGCCCCTATGAGAAGGGCAACATCTTCAACCGGGACCCCCTCCGGCCCCGGCAGCTGCTGATGCACAAGCGGGAGATTCTCCGGCTCTACGGCAGGGTGAAGCAGGACGGCTACACCCTGGTGCCCCTGTCCATCTACTTCAAGGGGCCCCACATCAAGCTGGAGGTGGGCCTGTGCAAGGGCAAGAAGCGCTTTGACAAGCGGGAGGCCGCCGCCGCCCGGGACGCCAAGCGGGAGATGGACCGGCATTTGAAGGAGCGCAACCGCTAGACGGCGTGAAAAGGAGTGTATTCCCATGGCAAAGAATCCCGTAGCCACCATTGAGATGGAGGATGGCCGGAAGATGGTGGTGGAGCTCTACCCCCAGACGGCCCCCAACACGGTGAACAACTTTATCCATCTGGCCCAGTCGGGCTTTTACGACGGCCTGACCTTCCACCGGGTCATCCCGGGCTTTATGATCCAGGGGGGCTGTCCCCAGGGCACCGGCATGGGAGGGCCGGGCTACGCCATTCGGGGGGAGTTCTCCGGCAACGGCTTCCCCAATGAGCTCAAGCACGAGCGTGGGGTGCTGTCCATGGCCCGGGCCATGTCCCCCAACTCCGCCGGCAGCCAGTTCTTCATCATGGTGGAGGAGGCCCCCCATCTGGACGGCCAGTACGCCGCCTTCGGCAAGGTCATCGAGGGGATGGAGACGGCGGACGCCATTGTGAACCAGCCCCGGGACGCCATGGACCGCCCCCGGCAGGACCAGTGCATCAAATCTATCACGGTAGAGACCTTTGGGGAGGCGTATCCCCAGCCGGAGACCTGCTGAGGGCTCCCCCGGCTTCCGGGGGGCCCTCTCCTGACTGCGGGGGCGTACCGGTTTCGACGGGGACGCAGAGGCGGGAATAGCGGGCGGATGCGCCCAGCATCCTTAAAATGGGCATTCTTTATAAATTAAAGAACAACGACAACTACGCACTCGCCGCGGCCTGATTAGCCCGCGGCCGTCCTGCCCGGAAGGCCCACGAGCCGGAGCGGGGCGTCATTTCAGTGGGGACCGTGCGTGCGCTAAGCTTTGCGCGCACCATGAATCATGAAGCTACCGACCCTTTGAGCGTGACGGCTCGCGCTTAGGGAAGGGAATCTCAGTTAACCGTCTGCGCCCGGAGAAGTTCCCGTTGAAACGTTTTCGGACGGGGGTTCAACTCCCCCCGCCTCCACCA
>NZ_CALXGA010000048.1 GCF_944387725.1 uncultured Intestinimonas sp.
TTGAAGAAGAATTCGTAGGCGTCCAGGCTCCACTCGCTGGGGAAGAAGCTGTAGCCGTTTTCAAAGATGCTCTGCTCACTGCTGAAGGAGACGACGACCACCAGGATCAGAGGCAGCACACAGGCCAGCGCCCACAGGAGGAATACAATGCTTAAAATGGTGTTTGCCTTTTTGGAGATACGGTTGACCGCCAGGCCTTCCTGGGATGTATCCGCCTGTTTCTGAAAGAGCTTCATCGGTGATTTCCCCTCTCGCTGACTTAGAACAGGGCGCTGTCTGGTTCCATGCGGCGCACCACCAGGTTGGCGCCCATCACAAGCAGAAAGCCCACCACGGATTGGTATAGGCTGGCTGCGGCGGCCATGCCCACGTTGCCGGTTACCTTCAGCGCACGGTACACATAGGTATCAATGACCTGGGTCGCCTGATACAGGGGGCCGGAGTCGCGGGGCAGCTGGAAGAACAGGCCGAAATCCGTGTAGAAAATACGTCCGATGGCCAGAATGGTCAGCACGATCATCATGGGCTTTAGGCAGGGCAGGGTGATCCACCTGATCTGCTGCCACTTGGTCGCGCCGTCCAGGACGGCCGCCTCATAGTAGTCGTTGGAGATGCCGGTCAGACTGCTGATGTACATAACCGTGGAGTAGCCCACGGTTTTCCAGACCTGAAAGAAGGTGAGGATGAAGGGCCACTTTCCCGGCTCGGCGTACCAGTTAACTCCCTCAAATCCAAAGTAGGCCAGCAAGTGATTGAACAGGCCGTCATCCACGCTGAAGAGGGAAAAGGCCATAAAGGAGACAACCACCCAGGACAGGAAGTACGGCGCCATGAAGATGGTCTGATAGACCTTTGCCCGCCGTTTGTTCAGCAGCTCGTTGAGGCCTATGGCCATGGCCACCGCCAGGATGAGATCGATGATGATGAACAAGGCATTGTAGCAGATGGTATTTCGGGTGATGACCCAGGCGTCGGAGGTTTGAAACAAAAACTTGAAATTGTCCAGCCACACCCAGTCGCTTCCGAAAATGCCCTTGGGCACGCTGAACCGCTTGAAGGCCAGCAGCAGGCCAGACATGGGCAGATATCGGAACAGGAACATGACGATGAGCGCGGGCAGCGCCATTATGGTAAGCGGAAGATTCTTTTTAAATGTCTTGAAAAATCCGGCTTTGCCGCGCGTTCCGCCAGCGTGCTTCGCCAGTCGTTTCATTGCCTCTCCTCCTTACAGCATGGTGCGCGGGGTTTCTCTTTGTATCCATTATAAACGCCCCTTCCAGCGCCAGCAATGATACTAATTTTAAGTGGGGTGCACTTTTTTTAGGCGGACCGCCATAGCAAACCGTAGTTTATAAAATCTTTTTTGTAAAATTTGTAGCCGCAGCGCCAAAAAGTGTGATATACTGGGAGTGGCTTTTGGAAATTGTTGTCTTCTACCGAAAGGAGCCCCCTGTTTTATGAAGATCATTCTTGTGGATGACGACTGCATGGCGCTGGACGGAATTTCCCGTATGCTCCACTGGGAGCAATTCAACGGGCAGCTTGTGGGCTGCGCCACCAACGGGGACGGAGCGGTGGCCCTGCTGGAAGCCCATCACCCGGATGTGGTCATCTCCGATATCCGAATGCCCGGCATGGACGGTCTGGAGCTGGCCCGCTATTTATATGAGCATTGCCCCAACACCCGCATGATCCTCATCAGCGGCCACGGCGAATTTGAGTATGCCCAGCGGGCCTTGCAGTATCAGGTGACCGACTATATCCTAAAGCCCATCACCCGGGCCAAGCTGAACAGCCTGGAGGAACGGCTGGCGGCCATCTGCGCCGAGCTCTCGGCGGACGTGCCCCCCTGGTATGCCTGTGACGAGACCCTGCGCAACCAGGTCAGCCAGGCCCTGCGCAAAGGAGACATGGCTGCCATAGGAGAGCTGCTCATCAGCAAGGATGTGTTCCGCTCCCTGGCGGACCGGCGGGATGTGCTGGGTATCCAGCTGCTCAACTACCTGTTTTTGTACCAGGAGGAGCTGGG
This sequence comes from uncultured Intestinimonas sp., assembly GCF_944387725.1. Classification (GTDB taxonomy): domain Bacteria; phylum Bacillota; class Clostridia; order Oscillospirales; family Oscillospiraceae; genus Intestinimonas. The sequence goes on from NZ_CALXGA010000048.1 coordinate 2,030, forward strand.
CAAGGACCGGGACAGCCTGGACGCCATGCGCCAGAAGGCCATGGTGGAATACTGGAAGCTTACCACCCAGCAGGAGCGGCTGGCCTATCTGGCCACCCAGTACTACGATCTGATGGAATACGCCCAAAGCTGCAAGGGCGAATACGCAAACCCCATTGTGTCTTACTGCTTACAGGCCATCCAGAACAACTATGCCGACTCCAACTTCAACATTTCCAACCTGGCGGATACCCTGCACCTCTCCCTCTCCTATCTGAGCACCGTGTTTAAAAACGCCACCAACCAGAATATCAGCAGCTATCTTTCCGCCAAGCGGCTGGAGCGGGCCCGGGAGCTTTTGCAGGATCCCTCCATATCCATCAAAGATGTGTGCGTCTCCTCCGGCTACGACCATCCCCGCTATTTTGCCAAGTTTTTTAAAAAACACACCGGCATGACCCCCAGCGAATACCGCAACCTCTACGCCGGCCAGCCCTGTGCCGCGCCCAGCGGGGAGGAGGCCCCATGAGCATTACCAAACGCACCTTTCTCATCATCTGCTGCATCATCTCCGCCATCCTGCTCACCCTCAACGGCGCCACCTATCTGCTCTTCCGGGCCTCCATCACCCGGCAGCTCATCGCTTCACAGGAGGCCATCATTGAGGCCAATGTGCGCCTGAGCGGCATTTTTACGCAGGCGGTGGAGCAGCTGGTGTATCGATACACCAGCGATCAACAGCTGGGCGAGCTGTTGGGCCGGGAAATCGGCGCGGACGAGCTGCAGGATCTGAACACCAAGTCCGCCCTGAGCAGCCGGGTGATCTACCAGCAGAACGCAGAACCCCTGCTGCTGAACAACAGCTTCAGAGTCGAGCTGTATGTAAATCCGGCGCTGGAAGTAAGCCGGCTGTTTCTGCCTTCCAGCACCATTCCGGGGGTGAGCCGGGTATACAACGGCGCGACGGTGGAACAGGAGGACTGGTATCAGGCCGCCCTGCAGCTGCGCAGCGGACAGCACATCTTTCTCAATGAGGATCAGACCCGGCTGTGCTTCGCCTGCCGGCTGCAAAGCAGCACCTTTACCGGCGCCTATCAGAAGGACGGCATGGGCGTGTTGCTGGGCAGCCTTCCGGTAAACCAGATATCCCGCCTGCTTTCCCTGGTGCCGGTAACCAGGTACAGCGGGTTTCTTCTGCTCAACAATCAGGGCGACCAGATCTTCCGCAGCGCCAATCTGAGGGAGATATCCATTGCTGACACGCTGTTCATCCCCAATTCGGGCAGCTCTGAGCTGAATATCGGCGGACAGGAATATCTGTGCACCTCCCAAAAACTAGAGTGGGGGATCCATCTGGTGTTTTTGACCCCTTATCGGGACATTACCAGCCAGGTGTGGAGCATGATGTTCCCCTATCTGCTCTGTTCGGTGGTCTTTATGCTGTTGGGTATCCTGTTTTCGCTGATGCTTTCCGCCGGCATTTCCCGGCCGGTGGTGCAGTTCACCAAAAAGCTGGAAACCATCCGTGATACCCGCAGTGTAGAATGGAACCCCGCCGATATCAAGGGCCCGCGGGAGATCCAGCAGCTCAGCAGCAGCTTCAGCAGTCTGATTGACCGCATTAACTCGCTCATCCAGGAGCTTACCGCAAAGGAGAAGCTGCGGCGGGAGAGCGAACTGAAGGCCCTGCAGGCCCAGATTAACCCCCATTTTATGCTCAACGCCATGAATGCTGTGAACTATATGGCCCTGGCACGGGAGGAGGACGACATCGCGGCCACCGTGGACTCCATTGCCAGCCTTATGCGCTACAGCATTACCGAGCCGGACCGCATGGTGACCATGAGTACCGAACTGGAAAACATCCGGGAATATATTTCGGTGTATGTGCTCCGGTTCCAGCAAGACATCCGGCTGGAGATTCTGCCCGGACTGCATCCCGCTCAGGTGATCATTCCCAAATTTACTCTCCAGCCGCTGGTGGAAAACTCCATCCGCCATGGCATCACCCGCCAGGATCCGGGCATTACCATCCGCATCTGCGCCCGGGAGGAAAACGGACTCTTGATCGTGGAAGTGACCGATACCGGCCGGGGCGCAGACGCTGAGCTGCTGAACGCCTATCTGGACTATCAGGATGTACAGCTGCAGGTAACCCACGGCTTTGGCATCCGCAACGTAAACGAGCGGCTGATGCTGCGGTTCGGCCAGCGGGGCGGGCTGCGCTATTTCAACTACGACGGCCGGCAGCTTCTGGCCCGGCTTACCCTGCCCAGCGATTCCGGCAGCCTCTCCGCAGGCCGTTCATAGGGGCGGGCAGCCCAAAAAAGTACACCTTAAAAAAAGAATTCACCCTTTTCCATTACCGGCATTTCTTTTATAGTGAAAAAAAGCCCCGGCAGCGCCGGGTTTTGTGAAAGGAACTGTACATCATGAAAAAAGAAATTGTTGCAGCTGGTATTCATAATTACACTCCGCCGGAGGAGTACGTCCCGCCCAAATCCCACCAGGTGCGGAAGCATCTGGAGTGGTTTATGGGCCTGAAGCTGGGCTTTATGATACACTGGGCGCCCGGCTGTCAGCTGGGCACCTATGAGAGCTGGCCCCTGAGCGACGGTGATGCCGCCTGGAGCCAGGAGGACTTCACCTGGGCGCCTGCCGAGGTGTGTAAGCAGCAGTACTGGGACGCCAACAAAACCTTCAATCCGGTCAAGTTCCGAGCGGATGCCTGGGCTGAGCTGGCCAGCGAGTGTGGCTTTAAATATCTTTTGTTCACCACCAAGCACCATGACGGCTTCTGCATGTACGACACCAAGACCACCGACTACAAGATTACCGGCCCGGACTGCCCCTTCCACACCCATCCGGATGCGGATGTGGTGGGCGCACTTTACCGGGAGTTCAGGCGCAGAGGCCTGGCCATCTCCACCTATTTTTCCAAACCGGACTGGCACAGCCCCTATTACTGGGCGCCCCAGTTCGGCAGCGCCCCCACCCGCAATGTAAACTACAATGTGGAGGAGCACCCCGAGCTGTGGGAGCAATATGTGCAGTTCACCCATGAACAAATCCGGGAGCTGTGTACCAACTACGGGACAATCGACGTGCTCTGGCTGGACGGCGGCTGGGTGCGGCCGGACAATATGGGGCAGGATATTTGCCTGGGCCAGATCGTGGAGGAGCTCCGCGCCACCACGCAGCCCCAGATGATTGTGTGCGAGCGCACCTGTGGCGGCGAATATGAGAACTTCATCACCCCGGAAAAAACCGTGCCGGATACTGCCCTCACCGTGCCCTGGGAAACCTGCACCACGGTGGGGCAGAAATTCTCCTTCCACTATACCGACACCTTCAAGAGTGGCCGCCAGCTGGTACACCTGCTGCTGGATGTTGTGAGCAAGGGCGGCAACCTGGCTCTGAACATTGCGCCCCAGCCGGATGGCCTGATCCCCGCGCCCGCCGAGCGCTCCCTGCGGGAAATGGGCGCCTGGCTCAAGCTGTTCGGCCAGGGGATCTACAGCACCCGCATCTGCGCACCCTATTTTGAGCCGCGCCTGTTCTACACCCGCACCGACGGGTGCGCCTATGCCTTCTATGCCTATGACGAGGTGCCCGCGCTTCCGGACAAGCTGACTCTCCGCCTGCCCCAGCCGGTGGCTTCCACACGCTGTATGCGCACCGGCCAGACCTTGCGGTTCCGCCAGGGTGACGGCGAGATAACCCTTGATCTGGAGTGTCTGCCCATGGGAGGGGCCTTCTATGCGGAAGGCTTTGAGCTGATATTTGCCTGAACCATACAAGAGTTTTCCTAGGGCTTGTTTGAAAATTGGCGATGTGTCCGGCAGCGAGGGATTTTGGGCCGCTGGCAAGCAATTTTTTCGCAGGAATCCTGGCGGATTTCAAGGAAAAATTGCGCTGTCCAGGGGGCAAAAGACCCGCTGATTGGGCATGTTGCCATTTTTCAAACAAGCCCTAAAAAAGGCCCCTGACGTCGCACTCTCTCCAAAACCAAGGCTTGCAAGTTTTTAAGCATTCGTTCTCCGCACGCAATCGCTGCACCCCGGCAAGCAGATCTTCTTCCTGTATCTGCCTTATAACCATTTCGCAAATTGCAATAACAAGTTGAACACGCCCAGGCAGCAGGGACCGCAAGGCCGGTAGTCAGACCGCAAAAACGGACGCCAAAAACGCCTCAGAGAGTTCCTCAGGGGTGCGGCAGCCGAGCTTACGGCGTGGCCGTCCATTGAGTTCATCAGCGGCGGAGCGGACATCTTCCTCACTGTACTGCGCAATAGACACGCCTTTGGGAAAGAACGCTCGAAACAGGCCATTGTGCCGCTCGTTCTGTGCGCTCTCCCACGAGGTGCAGGGGTGCGCGAAGAACACCTGTGTACTCCATTCCTCCACCTTCGCGGAGTCAGCAAATTCACCACCGTTGTCCACAGTAATGGTCTGAAAGACCCTGGAGAGGTTGTCCCCAAACTCAGCCCGGAGGGCCCACATGGCCTCCATGACGGCCTGACTGGTCCTGTTACGGATACGGAGAGGAAGGCAGTTCTCCGTCTTTTTCTCCAGCAGGGTGAGGATGACGGCCTCCTTGCCGCTGCGTTTGCCAACCACCGCGTCCCCCTCCCAATGGCCTTCTTCTATGCGCAGGCCGGCCACTGAGGGGCGGTCTGAAATGCTCCGGCCATACTTTTTCTTGTGCGCATGGGGCTTAGACTTGGAAACCTTGCGGCGCAAGGCATCCGGCAGATCCATCACCTTGAGGGGGAGCAGGTTGGCCCACACCCAGTTGTAGAGGGTACGAGAGCAAACCATTTCGGACGGCTCAAATAGGCGGTGCAATTTGGCGTAGCCGCAGCAGGCGTCCAAAGACCACTTGTGCTCCCTCATTTAGCGGATGACCCAACTGATAAACCAGGCGCAGTGCTGGACTTTTTTGTGGCGGCGGCAAGCTTCTCTGTTGGCCTTGTAGACTGCCTCCCCACGCTTTTCAGAGTAACCGGGCGCTCTGCCCTTTCCGATCTTTCTGGGCGGGGTACCTCGCTTCAGCTCGTTCCTAGGGCTTGTTTGAAAAATAAAAGTTGCACAAAAGGAGCAAATATGCGAAACTAAATGGGACTTGTGTATGTTAGCATAAGCACGAAACAACTCCAATTCCGGGCACAAAACCATACAGGAGGGAACCAAGTGACCATAGAAGAGACCAGACAGGCTGCTGAGGAAGGCAGTGTGGAGGCCATGAACGCCTTGGGCGATTACTATTTCGGCCAGGAGCAGTTTGATGAGGCATTTTTATGGTTTGACCGGTCAGCGAAGACCGGCGACACCTATGGCATCGTGATGGCCGCCCATGTTGGCAGGCGGAGAGTCCTGCGGGAGACATTCTCCGACCTCAAATAGATACGCCCCTTCAGAGGGATCAAAAATCGGGAGTTCCCGGCTTTGGCTGGGCTCCCGATTTTTGTCTGGTCATGCCGGACGTTTTCTGCTATAATGGCGGTTGTATTTTGTACCCAGGCGCAAAGAATCGCATTTTGACCGTGGAGGTGAGGCCCGTGGACGAGCTGCGGGACTATTTTCTGGGGAGCCGGGCCCGGCACTACCGGCAGACCTTCTCCCGGGTGGGCTGGGCCCTGACCCTGATGCTGCTTCTGACCCTGGCCGGGCAGATTCTGCTGCAAATCCTGACGGCCTGGTTTGCCCCGGGGCTCCTCTCCCGAGTGGACGTGCTCTATCTGATCTCCGGCTTTTCCACCTACTGCATCGCGGCCCCGGGGGCACTGCTGGTGCTCAGCACCCTGCCGGCGCCCCCCAGGGAGGGCCCGCCCCGGCCCCTGACGGCCCTCCAGGCCGTACAGCTCTGGCTGCTGTGCGTGGGGAGCAGCTATCTGCTGAATTTTCTCACCCAGTGGGTGATGGACTGGGTTTCCCGGGCCCAAAATGTCTCCTTCACCGACCCCGTGGACCAGCTCGGCTCGCTGAGCCTGTGGGTCAGCCTGCCCCTGACCTGCCTCCTGGGCCCCCTGGTGGAGGAGCTGTGCTTCCGGCGGGCGCTGCTGGAGCGCCTGCGGCCCTGGGGAGACGGCTTCGCCCTGTGCGCCTCGGCCCTCCTCTTCGCCCTCTTCCACGGGAACCTTTTTCAGAGTCTCTACACCCTGTCCATCGGCCTCCTCCTGGGGGGCGTCGCCCTCTACACCGGGCAGCTCCGGTGGGCGGTGGGCCTCCACGCCGCCTTCAATTTCCTCTCCGCGGGCCTCGCCCCCCTGGCCGTCGCCCTGGGTTCGGTGGGGGATCTGGCCTTTACGGCGCTGGTGATCCTCTCCATGGCCTGGACCCTCCACTGGCTGGTGTACCGGGGGGAGGCCCTGGCCAAGGCCGCCAGGGCCCTCCGCTGGGGGGATGGGGAGACCTGGGGCCACTTCCTGGTAAACCCCGGCATGACGGTCTTTCTCCTGGCCATCCTGGCCCTGACCTGGTACAACCTGCATTGAGCGGGCCCGCCCCGGCCTCAGGGGTAGGCCTGAGAGTAGGTCTCCCCCGGCTCCAGGGCGATGTGCCGGGCGGCAAAGAGCTCCTCCACCGTGACGAAGAGGTAGCCCTGGGCATGGAGCCGGTCCACGATCTCCAGGGCGGCCTCGACGCTGGCGGGGAAGATGTCGTGCATGAGGATAATGGCCCCGTCCCGGGCCTGGGAGACCACATGCTCCACCTCCCGGGGGGCGTTCTGGTCCCCCCAGTCCTCCGGGTCGATGGACCAGAGGATGATGGGACAGCCGGCGTTGATCCGGGCGGCCTCGTCGGTGAGGCCGTAGGGGGGCCGGAGCAGAAAGCCGTTGTGGCCCAGCAGGCCGGTGAGCAGGGTCCGGGTGGCCTCCACCTGGGCGTCAAAGTCGGCCTTGGACAGCCCCGTGAGCTGTACATGGTCGAAGGTGTGGATGCCGATCTGGTGCCCCTCGGCGTCCATGCGGAGGATCAGGTCCTCGTTGTTTTCGATTTGGGCCCCGATGAGGAAGAAGGTGGCCCGTACCCCCCGCTGAGCCAGGCCGTCCAGCAGGGCGGTGGTGGTGGACCGCCGGGGGCCGTCGTCAAAGGTGAGGGCGATGAGCTTCTGCCCGGCGGCCTCATCCTGGACCTGGGCCTGGGCGTCCGCTGCCTGCGCCGGGGCGGTTTGGGCCAGGGCAGCCCCCAGCCAGGGGGCCACCCCCCAGGAGAAGAGCCACAAAGCCGCCAGGACCCCCCAGGGCCTCAGCACCTCTCTGCGCTGCAACATAAAAACCGCCCGCCTTTCCACTGTCTCTCAGGCAGTAGTATCTCCGGCGGGCGCTTTTTTCTCTGTGTCAATTTTTACAATTTAGGTATCTCTAGGGTCCGGGTCCCCCTCCAGCAGGAGGAAATAGCGGTAGAAGGGCGCCAGGGCCCGGAAGCCCGCCGCCAGCTCCTCCGCCAGTTCCGGGGAGAAGAGCAGGGCGTCGTGGGAGCGGTCACAGCACAGGGAGAGGGAACGGGCGTTATACCAGTCGTAGAGCAGGGGCCCCGGATCTCCCTTGGGCCGTTTGTAGGGCTGGGCCTCCAGATGGAAGCGGTCCTGCCGGGCAAACTTCCGGACCAGCCGGGAAAAGGGCTTGGGATCGGCGTCCAGCCGGGCCCGGAGCTTGGCCATCATCACCGGCGGGGCCTGGTAGCAGCCCAGACCATAGCTGTAGCCCTCTGGCTCCAGCTCGAACCAGAACACCGGGCGGACCGTCCAGTCCTCCGAGGGCCGCTCCAGGGTGAACCAGAGCCGGTCTTTGTAGGGACCACGGCCGTGGAGCCGCCGGGCGTCCCGGTAGATGCGCGTCACCCGCCGGATGAGTTCCAGGTCGGGAAATGCCCCGTCCAGTGCCTCCCAGACCTCCTGGCTGAGGGCCTGCATGGGGCGGTAAAGGCGCTGGAGGTAGACCTCCTTGTGAGCCTCAAACCAGCTTTTTTCGTTGTTGAAGCGGATGCCCCACAGAAAGTCGATGGTCTCCTGGGAAAATCCCTGAAACATGGCTTCATTCCTCCGTTCGGCGTGTCTTGATAGTATACCACAAAACGGCCCGGCGCGAAACGACAAATTTCCACGATGGCGGCGTGGATGGAACGGGCTGCAATACAGGCCGGCCTGGCGAAACCTCCGTCAATCGGCGAGATGGGGATGGTCAAATGAGGAATTTCGGTTGCATCCGCTTCCTCCGGCATGTATAATAATGTCTACCACATAAACCGCAAAGCGGTTTATGTGCGCGGCACAGCCGCACAATGCGTCCTCCTGCGGCGGCATGGATATGCCGCCGCAGGAGGTGCAGGGGTTTTGGGCTGTTTCAGCGCAAAACCCCTGCACCTGAACAAAGCCAATGGGCCTTAGAAGCTTTCGCTTTCAAGGCTTGCGGCTTTGTTCCGTACGCATTATAATTAAAAAAGCGGCATGGTGGATCGGCCGTCGCCGCTCTTCCGGCACAGATCCCCCTTCAGAAGTACGGGGCCACAGATCATGGAGGTGAAAGAAGTGAGCTTTTTCAAGACATTTAAGGGGCCGGCATCTGAACTGGAGACCGAGGAAAAAGACGAGGATTATGAGAGTGAGGGTGAGTCAATGGGCGCAATCCAGGAACCGGCGGTGCAGCGGGCTGCGCTGCCTGCGCAGGCAAAAACAGACACGATCATCAGCAAAGGAACCGTCATCATCGGTACATTAAAGGGGGAAGGCGCGGTAAAAATTGAGGGGAAGGTAGAAGGGGAGATTATCTTAAACGGCACCATTACCGTTGCGTCTTCCGGCATCATCAAAGGCCCTGTCGCGGCGAACGTTCTTCGGGTGTTTGGGAATATCGAGGGCAATGTGACAGCCAGAGAACGCCTCTGCCTGGAAAAAGACGGATATATCCAGGGCGATGTGGAAACGTCCGCGCTCATTGTCGAAGATGGCGGACAACTCAACGGGCGGATCGCCATGCTGGAGACGCCGAAAAAAACAGCCTCAAACGACGCGCTTTCCGAGCTCCAATTCGGGAAGAATTACACGGTCGGGCTGGAGGAGTCCGAGCAGGAGGGGGCGGGAGCCGCCGCTTCCAGGGACAGCTGACCGCAGAGGCGGCGCCGCGCAAAGCGCGTCCGCTGGTCAAAGCTGGAATTTCGCAGAATCAGGAATCCGCAAATCAGTCTGTCCATCTGCCAGTACTCTGCCAAGTTAGAAATTGCAGATTGGATTTCGAGCGGAATTTTCGCAGAACAAGGCAGAGGACGCAGGTGGGCTGACGCCCACCAGGGACGATAACGAAGGGATGCGGAAATCCGCCGGAAGACAACTGCAAGTTTCTGACTTGGTGGAGTACTAGGGCTTGTTTGAAAATTGGCGATGTGTCCAGCAGCGAGGGATTTTGGGCCTCTGGCAAGCAATTTTTTCGCAGGAATCCTGGCGGATTTCAAGGAAAAATTGCGCCGTCCAGGGGGCAAAAGCCCCGCTGATTGGGCATGTTGACATGTTTCAAATAAGCCCTAGACGCAAACCGCAGGCTCTGACCGGATGGCGCACAAGCACGCCGCTGCAAAACCGCCCGGCACGAAACGACAAATTTCCGCATAGGATAGGGGCGGAGGGATACAGCATGGACTACTGTGCGCTTTCATATCACCGGCCGGAGCCCCTGGTCTGTCAGGGGGAGGTCCGGGCGCGGCTGGACGCCTGGGACGGGCGCCGCCGCCTGCTGGGGGATCTGGTCTTCCAGGCCCCGGCGGTGCTCCAATTTGTGGAGGTGGAGGCCGTCCGCCGGAGCTGGCTGGGCCGGGACCAGGCCCTGTACGCGGTGACGGTGTGCAACCGCTCCTCCCTGCCCCTGGACCGGGTGACGGTCACCGGGGCGGGAGCGGTCCTGACAGGGACGGTGCGGCTCAACGGCCTCCCCCAGCCGGAGGCCGACCCCGCTCTTGGGGTGGAGATCCCCGGTCTGGACGCCGGGGCGGAGGCGGTGGTCACCTGGCAGGGGCCCCTTCCCAATGAGGGAGGGGGGGAGCCCCCTGTGACGGCGGCCTACGAATACCGCTTCGGCGGCGACACCCTGCGGGGAGAGGTCCGGGCCTGAACCCCGGAAACGGAGCGCCCCCGCCCGGCCTTTGGCCGGGCGGGGGCCAGTTGCTTTCCCCTGGGCCGTCTGGAGACCAAAAGCGGGAAACCGCCGGCTTGGGAGGCGCGGCGGTTTCCCGGATGGGACGGCTGTGGGGATTTCTCTCAGGTCTCCTGGGTCTGGAGGGAGCGCAGGAAGAGGTAAATGCTCAGCACCGAGTAGGGGTAGGCGTAGAGCAGGGGGACGCTGTAGAGGAACTGGGCGGCCAGATACCAGGGCAGGAAGGAGAGGTTGAGCAGGAAGAACTCCATCCGCCGCCCCTGGGCGAGCCGGAAGCCCTGGACCAGGGCGGCCCGGACGGTGCGCTCCGGGGAGGCCGCCAGAAGGTACCGGGCGGGCAGGAGGACGGTGTAACAGCCGTAGGCCGCCGCCATTCCCAGGAGCGACAGGACGGTTGAGAGGAGCATCAGGCTCTCCCCGCCGGGCAGGGCGGTTCCCGCCGCCAGGCAGAGGAAGCCCGGGGCGGCGCACAGCAGTGTGGTGAGCAGCCGCCAGAGGGCCAGCGCCGCCTGGACCCCCAGGGCCTTCCTGGTGAGGCGCAGGTCGGCGTACCAGCCGAAGAGGCTGCCGGGCCGCTGGGGCCGGCCCTCCAGCACCCACCGGAGCTGGGCCAGGACGCCGTACTCCAGGGGGGCGGTGACCACCAGGGCGGCGGCGTTCACCGCGGCCATGCGCAGAAGCTGCTGCCAGGCCAGGGGGAGGACCATCACGGCGCCCATGGGCTCATACCGCAGGGTGAGGAGCACGCCGCCCCAGCCCCCCAGGTCCTGTAGGCCCATGGTGGTCATCAGGCTGCTCATCAGCTCCGGCCCGGCCAGCCACAGCCCGGTGTCCAGGGGGAGCTGCCGCACGTCCAGAAAGGCGTAAAAGAGGGCCCCGCCGCTGTAGGCGGTAAAGAACTGAGCCGCCAGGGAAACGCACAGCAGCAGAAAGGCGCAGAGCAGGCAGGGCCGGCGGTAGAGGAAAAAGGTCTGCCGGGCCTGGAGCTTCAGCGCCCGGCGGCACTGGGCGGCGGTGTTCCTCACAGCACGCCCTCCCCGCCGGCAATGGGGATGCCGTTGTCAGGGACGGCGGGGGGCGTGGCCGCAGGCAGCACCGGAGGCCCGGCGGGGGTCTCCACCGGCGGCGCGGAGGCCGCCGGCGGAGTGGCTGCAGGGATGCTCTCCGAGGGCGCGGGGGCGGTGCTGGCCGGCGCACTCTCCGAGGGCGCGGGGGACGGGGAGGCCGGGGCGCTCTCTGACGGCGCGGGGGACGGGGAGGCCGGGGCGCTCTCCGACGGCGCGGGGGATGGGGAGGCGGGGGTGGTCTGCGCCGGGGCCGCAGGCGTTTCGGCGGGCAGCTGGCTTCCGCCCCCGGAGAGGCCGTACTGGGCGGCGTCGGCGGGGCTCACCGCGATGATCTGGTTGCGCATTTTATAGGTATTCTTGGACTCCAGGGTGGAGCTCACCAGGTTGCCCTCTCCGTCGTAGATGTTGCGGTAGGCCTCCACCACCCGTCCGGTGTAGGGGGTCTGAAGCACCCGGGTCTGGCCGGCGGACAGGGAGGAATCCACCTGGTACTCCGTGCTCCAGGGGGTGGAGGAGAGCTGCCGGTTGGTCATCTCCACATGGAGGTCGTCGGTCTTGGTGCCGTAGATCCGCACGGTGAGGTAGCTGTCTCCGTAGACGGTCTCCAGCCGGATGGGGTAGGGGGTGTTGTTTCGGAATTGGAAGTCCAGACTGCCGTACCACACGGTGGCGTCCATGCCGTCGGGGACATAGCCCACGGCGTAGGTATGGTTGTGCCGCTCCACGATTTCCATGTTGGCGTTGAGGGCGGCGTAGTAGATCACCGAGGAGGTATTGCAGATGCCCCCGCCGATCTGGTCCACCGACTGCCCGCCCACATAGGCCGGCGCGGGGAGGTAGCCCTTGTCGGCGGTGCGGCTGCCGGTGGTGTTGTTGTAGGAGAAGACCTCCCCAGGCAGCAGCACGATGCCGTCGCACGCCGAGGCGGAGAGCTGCACGTTGCTCTTCCGGGCGGAGGATCCGCTGACGCCGGCGCCCGCCTCCCCCAGCACATCCTGGAAGAGGACGGCCTGAAGGTCTTCCGTGGTGACGGAGGGCTGGGTGACCGACAGGGGCACGGAGACGGTGCTGCCCCAGGCGGCCCCCTCCAGGGCGCCCTGGGCGTCGGAGACGCTGAAGTCCAGGCCGGTGACGCTGGGGATGACCTCAGAGGTCTCCTTATCCAGGGAGGCGTCCTGGGCCTCGGTGTAGACCTGGCTGCGGACCGCCTCCAGGTCCACGGGGCTGGGGTCTGTGGTCTCGGCGCTCAGCTCCAGGGGGGTGCTGTCCCCGGAGGAGAAGCGGTCCAGGATGGCCTGCTTGACGTCCCCCAGGTCAAAGGCCCGGCCCGGGGCGCCCATATGGAAGAGGAGCTGATCCCCGGAGACCTCCCAGGTGGTCTCCTGGACCCTCCCCCCCAGCTCGGACTCAATCTGGGCCAGGAGGCCGTCCACCTGCCGCTCTCCCTCCTCGGTAAAGATGTAGGGGACCTCCACCTCATTGCCCACCACCAGGGCGGAGAGGACCTGCCAGCCCCGGGTCAGAAACCCGCCCTGCCCCAGATCCAGGGCGTTCTGGGCGGCGGCGGCGGTGTCGGGGACCACCGCGCTGCCGGGGACGGTATAGGCGCCGGACACCCCCGGCACGGTGAGGGTGACGCTCTGGCCCTGGCCCAGGCCGGCCGCTTCCAGGCGAATCTGGGCCTCGGCCTGGGTGAGGCCGCTGAGGTCCACCCCCGCCGCCGTGGTCCGGGGCAGGGCGGCGGCCCGGCTCCCCCCGTAGACGCACAGGGCCAGATAGGCGGCGCACAGGACCGCCGCCACAGCGAGCAGGGCGATCAGGCCGCGCTTGGCCGGATGCGGCGCGGGAGCCGTCTGGGCCACCCGTCTTCCTGTTTTGTTTTGTTCCATGGCCTTAGCCTCCAAGCTCAACACAGGCCGGGGCCTGCGAAAATACATGTTATATTATACGGACTCCCGGCGCAAAATGCAAGGGACCCGCAGGCCAAAATCAGGGGCAGGGCGGCGGCTGGACGTGTTTTTGTCAAATATGCCAAAATATCCAAACTATCCCATTCCGGCGGAGCCCGGCGCCATGACGGGGCGCGGTTGGCGCCAGTCTGAAATTGCGTGCAAACTGTCGATTTTTGTGTTAAAATAGGGAAAACAAGAGAGCGAGGAGGATTTCCCTTGAAGCGATGTGTGTTTGTTCTGTTTCTGGTCCTGCTGCTGGCGGGGTGCGCCCCGGCACAGTCCGTCCAGGCGGTGGCCCCTCCGCCGGAGAGCGCCGTCCCCGCGCCGACGCCCAACCCCACGCCGGAACCCACGCCTACCCCCAAGCCGCCCCTGACGGAGGAAGAACTGTCCGCCTTTGTGTCGGCGGCGGCGGAGCGCTACGGGGCGGTGAGCGTCCAGGCGGCGGTGATTGAGGACGGGACTGTCTCCGCCCAGGCCGCCTGGGGCTGGGCCACGCTCAACAGCGACCCCATGACCACGGAACACAAGCTCCGCGCCGCCTCCCTGACCAAGGTAGTGGTGGGCATGTGCGCCATGCTGCTGGCCGAGGATGGCGCTGTGGCCCTGGACGCGCCCATTGGAACCTGGTGGAACACCGCCTCCGTCAACCCCTGGTACCCGGACAGCCCGGTGACCATCGACACCCTGCTCACCCACACCTCGTCCCTGGCCGCCACGGACAGCCTTTCCGCCCGCACCTACTCCGGGGCGCGCAGCCGCATCGGCGGCAGCGGCTACCGTGCGGTGGAGCCCGGCGACCCCGCCGGGTGGGCCTACAACAACTACGGCTTCGCCGTGCTGGGCATGACTCTGGAGCTGGCGGCGGACGCCTCCCTGGACTCCGTGCTGGGGGAGGGCCTGCTGGAGCCCCTGGGCATCGACGCCGCCTTTGAGGGGGGCAGTGTGAAAAACACCGACCTGCTGGCCACCCTCTACTACTACGGCGGCTCCCTGGCCCGCTCCACCGCCGAACAGAGGGGCTACACCCTGGACTACGCCCCCGGCCACAAGGGCAACTTCTTCGACGGGGGCTTCACATGCAGCGCCGGCGACCTGGCCAAGCTGGTGGCCGTGCTGGCAAACGACGGGACCTATGGGGGACAGGCCCTGCTGTCCCCGGAGTCGGTGGCCTGGATGGAGACGCCCCTAGACACCCCCGTATCCAACGGCTCCTCCACCTTCTACCAGTGCCGCCCCCTGCGCTACCAGGAGGCGCTGTACGGCCGGGACGGGCTGTACTATCACACCGGCTCGGCCTACGGCCAGTACGCCCTGCTCTCTTACGATCCGGACACCGGCGACGGGGTGGTGGTGCTCACCTCCGGGGCCAGCGGGGCGGTGGACGAGCACGGCATCTATGCCGTCTGCGGTGAAATCGCCCAGGCGGTCTATACCGCTGTTAAGGAGGAGATTTGAGTGAATCGGAAGCTGACTGCCCTCATCCTGGCCCTGGCCCTGCTGGCCGGGTGCACCCCTGCCGGTCTGACGGAGACGGCCGCCCCCACGCCAGCCGTGGAGGCCACCCCGACGCCCACGCCAACCCCGACGCCGGAGCCCACGGTGGCCACCCTGGCGGTGTGCGGCGACGTGATGAGCCACATGCCCGTCACCAACGACGCCTGGGAGGAGGAACAGGGGGCCTACGACTACGGCCCCATCTTTGCCCAGGCCGCGCCCTACCTCCAGGCGGCGGACTACGCCGTGGCCAACCTGGAGACCACCCTGTCAGAGACGGGGCCCTACTCCGGCTACCCCATGTTCAAATCCCCCGCCGCCCTGGCCGGCAGCCTGGCGGGGGCTGGCTTCGACCTGGTGCTCACCGCCAACAACCACTGCCTGGACCGGGGCTATGACGGCCTGGTGTCCACTCTGGACGCCTTGGACGGCGCGGGGCTGGCCCATGTGGGCACCTACCGCTCGGCGGAGGAGCGGGAGGCCGGGCGCATCCATGTGGCCGATGTGGGCGGCATTTCGGTGGCCTTTCTGGGGTACACCTACGGCACCAACGGCATCCCCGTCCCCCAGGGGCGGGAATACGCCGTCAGCCTGTTCAACACCGACTACATGACCACCCTCTCCACCCCGGACACGGAGCGGCTGGAGGAGGATCTGGCCGCCGCCCGGGCCCTGGACACGGATCTCATCGCCGTGCTGATCCACTGGGGGGTGGAGTACCGGACCACGCAGAACGCCTATCAGGAGGAGCTGGCCGACCTGCTCATCGCAAACGGCGCGGACCTGGTGCTGGGGGGCCACCCCCATGTGCTCCAGCCCATTGAGACCCGCACTGCGGCGGGGTGGGACGGGGAGGCCCGCACCGGCTTTGTGTCCTACTCCCTGGGAAACTTCATCTCCTCCCAGGTTGACCCCCTCACCGACACCACGGCGGTGCTCACCGTGGAACTGACCAGGGACAACGTCACCGGGGAGGCATCCGTCACCGGCTGGGACTATGTGCCCATGCTGATGGTGCGCCGGGACGGGACGGAGCGGGTGTTCACCCTCACCGAC
>NZ_CALXGA010000049.1 GCF_944387725.1 uncultured Intestinimonas sp.
TTTGCCATCTCTGCACCGCCTCGCTTCCTCTGTTTTAATTTCTATTGTACCACATTTCTCCTGTAAACACTATCTAAGGCGTAACAGGCTGGTTTTGGACCATACGAAATGGGAATGGCCGGGAGGCGGCGTCCTTTGGGACGCCGCCTCCCGGCCATTCCGCACCATTCAGGCCGCGTCTTCCTCCGGGGCAAAGCGGGCCAGGAGGGCGGCGGTCTCCGCCCGGGAGGCCGTGCCGCCGGGGGCCAGGATGTCCTCCGTCCGGCCGGTAAGGAGGCCCTGCGCCACCGCCCAGGCCACCGCCTCCCGGGCGTAGGGACTGACCTGGTTCCCATCCTGGAAGTTCTCCAGGCCGGCCCGTTCGGAGGTGTCCCGCCCCTGCCAGGCGGCGAAGCGGAAGAGGATGGCGGCGGTCTGCTCCCGGGTCACAGCGTCGTCAGGGCCGAAGCGGCCGCCGCCGTAGCCCTCCACGATGCCCTCCGCCGCAGCCCAGGCCACCGCCTCCTGGTAGTAGGCCCCGGCCTCCAGATCGCTGAAGGGGGCGGCGGGAGCCTCCGGGGCCCCGGAAAGCCGGTGGAGGATGGTGACCAGCATCCCGCGGCTGGTGGAGCGCTGGGGGGAGAACTGGGAGGCCGAGGTCCCGGTCATCCAGCCCCGCTGGGCCACATAGGCCACCACATCGAAAAACCAATCTTCTGGGGACACATCCAGAAAGCCGCCGGAGCCATCTGCTTCCGGGGTTTCCGGCGCGTCCCCGCCGGTGAAGGCCTCCACGGCGCTCTCCACCAGAACGCTGCCGCTGTCCTGGGAGATCTCCCAGAAGCCGATGCCCCCCAGACCCTCCTCCCGGGCCAAGCTCCCCTTGGCGGCCATGGACTGGGGGTCCTCGTAGGTGACGAAGCTTCCGTTGCCATAGAGGTAGGGCACCTGAGCTTCCTCGTGCCGGAGCTGCCGGTAGGAGGAGTCGTTGAGATAGCGGCTCACCAGGGTCCGGTAGGGCACCGAGCTGGCGGAGGTATAGCGGCTGTAGAGGCCGTTGTTTTGACTGCCGGCCCCCTGGTAGCAGTAGCCGTAGAGGGGCATACCCAGCACCAGCTTGTCCGCCGGGACCCCCTGCTGGAGATAGCGCTGGATGCTGTCATAGACGCTGTTCTGGTACTGGGGGGAGGCCTCCGAGGGGGTGTAGAGGGGGGCGTTGAAGTCGGCGTAGCGGTCCCAGGGGCCGTGGATATCGTAGGCCATCAGGAAAACGTGGTCCACCAGCTCCGCCACTGCCTTCGGCTCAATCTTGCCCAGGTAATCAGACCCGGCGGCCCCGGCGATGGTCAGGTAGTACCGCTTCCCGTCCCGGCGGCCCTGGCGGTCCAGCTGGGTCCGCAGGGCTTGGAGCAGGAGGGTGAAGTTTTTTCCGTCCTGGGGCCGGTGGATGGTGCCGGGCAGGCCGCCGGATACCGGGTACTCCCAGTCCAGGTCGATGCCGTCCAGCTCCTGCTCCACCAGGAAGTCCACACAGCTCTGGGCGAAGGCCGCCCGCCGGGCGGCGGTGGAGGCCGCGTCGGAGAAGTAGGCGGAGTCGTCCCAGCCCCCCACCGAGATCAGGAGCTTCAGGTGGGGGTGCTCCTCCCGGAGGGCCCGGAGGGCGGCCAGGTTCCGGAGGTCCAGGTCCGGGTCCCCCAGGGCCAGCGTCCCGGTGTCCGGGTCGATTCCGGCGAAGGCGTAGTTGATGTGGGTGAGCTGCTGGGCGGGGAGCTGGTCCGGCGTACAGCCCCAGTAGGCCGCCCAGCCGGCGTAGTAGCCCACCACCGTCCCCTCCGAGGCGGCGTATGTATCGTCAGCGGCGGCAGGGCCGGAGCGGGGGAGAAGAACCCCCAGCAGCAGTGCGGCGCCGCAGAGCAGGGTCAGCATCCGGAGGACGGGTCGGGTCGGTTTCATGTGGAAGGGCCCCTTTCCAATGGTGTGGGATGAACGCGAAGGCGTCTCCCATTTTAACCGGAGCGGGGTGATCTCCGCAAGCAAAAAGTTCTGGAAATGGCCGATCTTCCCCAAAAATAGAGGGAAAATTCCCATCTCTAAGTCCAATTTTTCCATCCATATCCGGAGTGGGAAAATTTTTCTCCCAGGGGGTTGACAAATGCAAATATTCAAATATAATAATATTAGAAAAAACGAATGAAGGTGAGGCCGATGGATGACAGCAGGGCGCTGTACGAGGAGAAGACGGCGCTGCTGAAGGCCCTCTCCCACCCCCTGCGGCTCCAGATCGTGCGGGGTCTGCTGGTGGGCGGCTGCCACAATGTACGCTGTATGGAGAGCGGCACCGGCCAGAGCCAGTCCACCATCTCCCAGCACCTGATGCGCCTGAAGGCAGCGGGCGTGGTGCGCTGCCGGCGGGCTGGGAACGAGATGTACTATGAGGTGGCGGACCCCGCCGCCGCCGCCGTGGTGGCGGCTCTCTTCGGTGACAAGGAGTGTGAGTACCATTGCCCTATGACATCGCGGTCGTCGGCGGCGGTCCCGCCGGCCTGAGCGCCGCCATCAACGCCCGGGCCCGGAATAAGTCGGTGCTGGTGGTCAGCAACGACTACCGGGAGAGCCCCCTCTACCGGGCCAAGCAGGTGGACAACTATCTGGGGATGCCGGGCCAGTCCGGGGCCGCCCTTCTGGACGCCTTTTACCGCCACGCGGAGGAGACCGGGACGGTCTTTCGGACGGGCCGGGTGCTGAATATCCTGCCCCTGGACAGCACATACTGCCTAAGCATCGGCACCGAGGTGGAGGAGGCTCGGGCGGTCATCCTCTGCACCGGGGTCTCCCAGGGGAAGAAATTCCCGGGGGAGGCCGCGTTTCTGGGCCGGGGGGTGAGCTACTGCGCCACCTGCGACGGGATGCTCTACCGCAGCCGCCCGGTGGCGGTGGTGGGCCTGGCCCCCGACGCCCCGGAGGAGGCTAACTTTCTCCAGGGCCTGGGCTGCCGGGTGACCTACGTATCCGGCCGGCGGCCGGAGGGCCTGGACCCCGCCATCTCCTGGGTCAAGGCCGGCCGGCTGGAGATCGTGGGGGAGGAGGCCGTCACCGCCCTGCGGGTGAACGGGACGGACACCCCCGCCGAGGGCGTCTTCCTCCTGCGCCATGCGGTACCCCCCACGGACCTGCTTCCAGGGCTGACCCTGGAGGGGGGCTATGTGGCGGTGGACCGGGAGGGAAGGACCAGCCTGCCCGGCGTCTTCGCCGCCGGCGACTGTACGGGGCTTCCCCTCCAGCTGGCCAAAGCGGCGGGGGAGGGCCTTGTGGCCGGCCAGCGTGCCGCAGAATATGTGGACCAGCTGTCT
Source organism: uncultured Intestinimonas sp. (assembly GCF_944387725.1). GTDB lineage: Bacteria > Bacillota > Clostridia > Oscillospirales > Oscillospiraceae > Intestinimonas. The sequence continues at coordinate 3,330 of NZ_CALXGA010000049.1, forward strand.
GACAGCGAAAAAATAGATTCCATAAAAAAAGGAGAATGAGTCATGTCTGTTTTGCACCTCAACGAGTCTGAATTCAACGAGAAGGTCAATAGTTCCCCCGTGGCCATGGTGGACTTCTGGGCCACCTGGTGCGGCCCCTGCAAGATGCTGGCCCCGGTCATCGAGGACATCGGCGCCAAGTACGACGGCAAGGCTGTCGTCGCCAAGGTGGACGTGGACGAGAACCAGGCCCTGGCCGCCAAGTACGGCGTCATGAGCATCCCCACTGTCATCTTCTTCAAGGACGGCAAGGAGATCGGCCGGAAGGTGGGGGTCCAGCCCGCCAGCGCCTACACCCAGACCCTGGACGCCAACCTGTAAGCAGGCGCTCCCTGACAAAAGCCCCTTTCTGGGACGCCGAAGCCGCAGTGCTTCGGGTCCCTGGAAAGGGGCTTTTTGTGCCGCTGATCTTTTGAGCGCCCTGGAGCGCTCCCAAGGGCGGAAACAGAAAAACCACGCGTCCGCTGGAACGCTTCCAGCGGACGTGCGGTTTTTTCCGGGATTGGCGTTTTGATGGGGACCTCAGCCCCCAGTGTGGCTGGCCTTTTTCTCGGCCCGCTTCCGGGCTCTGGCCGTGCGCAGGGTCTCCCGCCAGCGCCGGCCGTAGGCCCGGACATCCTCCAGGCTGTAGCGCCGGGAGGTCATATGGGCGTAGCGCTTGCGGAAGCGGCGGCTCTGCCGCTCGGCCAGCTTCAGCAGGTCGCTGTAGCTGTCCGTCAGGCGATCCAGCCGCTCCACGGCGGCGGGGGGCAGGCTGGCGCGGGCGGCCTCCAGCCGGGCCCGGAGCTGGTCCCCAGCCTCCACCAGGTTGTCGCTGAGGTCGGCACGGGCCAGGGAGAGCTGGAGGCGCAGCTCGTCCCCGGCGGTCTGGAGCCGGTCCAGGGCCTTGGTCACCAGGGCCAGCTTCCGAACGGTGGTGACGGCGTCTACCAGCAGCAGGGTGAAGCTGGCGCCGAACAGGGTATAGTGGAGCCAGGGGGTGATCCGGTCCATCATCCGGGCCACCGGCGGGTGGATCAGAAAGACTGCCACATAGGACAGGACGCCCCAGAGCAGACTGGCCGGCAGGCAGACGCGTCCCTTGATATTGAAGGGAATGTTGCTGTAATCCCAGTATTTGATATGGGTCGTGGCCTCCAGGAGCCAGCCCACGAAGTACTCCCAGGCCGTCATGACCACCACCGACACAAAGTAGAAGATCACCAGATTGTCCCGGAAAGGGGAGAAGAAGAGGATCATCAGCAGCGCGCCGACGCCGTAGATGGGGCACAGGGGGCCGTAGAGAAAGCCCCGGGGGACATAGCGCCGCTCCCTGATGGAGCAGTAGCAGGTCTCCCAGACCCAGCCGCAGAAGGCGTAAAAGATAAAGTACAGGAAAAGCGTTGTGATGGGATAGCCCATGAGGGTGGGTTCTGTCACAGGTCACGGCTCCTTTCCGTCGTAGTCTGTCAGCAGAACCTCCAGCACACCGTTGTAGATCTGCTCCGGGTGGGCCTTGAACCGATCGGCCAGGCGGCTGCACTGCTGCTCGGAGGCGGTCAGAAGCTGGAGGGTCAAAAGATTGCCGTGCTCATCGTCCAGGGCCAGGGTCAGGGTGAAAGCCCCATCCTCCCGGGGTTCCACTGTGGCCCGGACCTGGGCGTCCCGCCGCAGACGACCGTTGAGCTTGGCCACATTCCGGTCGCACTTGACCCGGACGGAGTAGGGCAGGCTGCTCTCACAGATGGCCCCGTTCCTCCGGCCCTTGTCGGTGATGGCGTAGCAGTCCCCCTCCAGCAGGAGGTGTCCGGTATTCACCAGCTCATGGACGGCGGCGGCGAAGGCGAAGTAATCCACCCCCTCATCGCACATGGTAAGGTCGGCCAGGGTGGGCAGGTCGATGGGGGCCACCACCCGGGCCATGATATAGAGCACCAGAAATTTGATGTCCAGCTTGTCATGGATGAAGCCAACGCGAGCCATACAGCCCCTCCCTTTTCCCAGCCAACGTTTCCGCACCCGCAAAGCAGGTGATTCAGCAGACATTATATCGAAAAAGCCGGGGTGGAACAAGAGTGAAATTGCACAGACTCTGTCGAGGTGAAAAAACAGCCGGGCGGCATTCCCCACGACAGCCTCCCATCCCCATAGAAAAACCGGCGGACCTTCCAGGGGAGGTCCGCCGGTTTTCTTTCGGTTCATTTGGCCCTGATGCCAGGGGTGATTACTCCTGGATGTCGATGACGACGCCGGAGCCCACGGTGCGGCCGCCCTCGCGGATGGCGAAGCGGAGGCCCTTCTCGATGGCGATGGGGGTGATGAGCTCCACCTTCATGTCCACGTTGTCGCCGGGCATACACATCTCAGTGCCCTCGGGCAGGGTGATGACGCCGGTGACGTCGGTGGTACGGAAGTAGAACTGGGGACGGTAGTTGTTGAAGAAGGGGGTGTGACGGCCGCCCTCGTCCTTGCTCAGGACGTAGACCTGGCCGGTGAACTTGGTGTGGGGGTGAATGGAGCCGGGCTTGCACAGCACCTGGCCGCGCTCGATGTCGGTCTTGGCAATGCCGCGCAGCAGGCAGCCGGCGTTGTCGCCAGCCTCGATATAGTCCAGGGTCTTGCGGAACATCTCCATGGAGGTGACCACGGTGGACTTCTTCTCGTCGCTGAGGCCCACGATGTCCACGGTCTCACCGGCCTTCAGGGTACCGCGCTCCACACGGCCGGTGGCCACGGTGCCGCGGCCGGAGATGGTGAACACGTCCTCCACGGGCATCAGGAAGGGCAGGTCGTCGTTCCGGGCGGGGGTGGGGATATAGTTGTCCACGGCGTCCATCAGCTCCTTGATGCAGGCGAAGGCGGGATCGTTGGGGTCGTTGGACTCGCAGGTCAGGGCGTTGAGGGCGGAGCCCTTGATGATGGGGGTGTCATCGCCGGGGAACTCGTACTTGTCCAGGGTCTCCCGGACCTCCATCTCCACCAGCTCCAGCAGCTCCTCGTCGTCCACCTGGTCGCACTTGTTCAGGAAGACCACGATGGCGGGCACGCCCACCTGACGGGCCAGCAGGATGTGCTCCTTGGTCTGGGCCATGGGGCCGTCGGTGGCGGCGATGACCAGGATGGCGCCGTCCATCTGAGCAGCGCCGGTGATCATGTTCTTGATATAGTCGGCGTGGCCCGGGCAGTCGACGTGGGCATAGTGCCGGGCGTCGGTCTCATACTCCACGTGGGCGGTGTTGATGGTGATGCCGCGCTCGCGCTCCTCGGGAGCCTTGTCGATGCTGGAGTAGTCCTCGTACTGGGCCTGGCCCTTCAGGGACAGGTACTTGGTGATCGCGGCGGTCAGAGTGGTCTTACCGTGGTCAACGTGGCCGATGGTGCCGATGTTGACATGGGGCTTGGTGCGCTCGAATTTCGCCTTAGCCATTTTCAGTTTTCCTCCTTATATTACAGGCTGCGATAAAAAGTTCCTATCAGTTCCGGCATCCATTCTAACAAAAGAATGCAGGAAATGCAACAAATTTTTCCGGGCCGGCGGACCGTCAGTTCTGATTGGCCCGGCCGCGCTCGTTGATGATCTTTTCCGCGATGTTCTTGGGGATCTCCACATAGCTGTGGGGCTCCATGGAGTATTGGCCCCGGCCCTGGGTGCGGGAGCGCAGGTCGGTGGCGTAGCCGAACATCTCGCTCAGGGGCACCAGGGCGCTGATGGCCTGGGCGCCGGGGCGGGCCTCCATGCCCTGGATCTGGCCGCGCCGGGCGTTCAGGTCGCCCATAACGTCGCCCATATAGTCCTCGGGCACGATGACGTCAACCTTCATAATGGGCTCCAGGAGCACTGGATCGGCCTTGCGGCAGGCCTCCTTGAAGGCCATGGAGCCGGCGATCTTAAAGGCCATTTCGGAGGAGTCCACCTCGTGGTAGGAGCCGTCGAAGAGGGTGACCTTCACGTCCTCCACCGGGTAGCCGGCCAGCACGCCGGCCTGCATGGCCCCCTGAATGCCGGCGTCCACCGCAGGGATATACTCCTTGGGGATGGCGCCGCCCACGATGCTGTTGATGAACTCGTAGCCTTTGCCGGGCTCGTTGGGCTCCACATGGATCTTGACGTGGCCGTACTGGCCCTTGCCGCCGGACTGGCGGGCGTACTTGGTGTCCTGGTCCACCGCCTTGCGGATGGTCTCCTTGTAGGCAACCTGGGGGGCGCCCACGTTGGCCTCCACCTTGTACTCCCGGAGCAGACGGTCCACGATGATCTCCAGATGGAGCTCGCCCATGCCGGCGATGATGGTCTGACCAGTCTCCTCGTCGGTGTAGGTCTTGAAGGTGGGGTCCTCCTCGGCCAGCTTGGCCAGGGCGATGCCCATCTTCTCCTGGCCGGCCTTGGTCTTGGGCTCGATGGCCACCCGGATGACCGGCTCGGGGAACTCCATGGACTCCAGGATAATGGGGTGCTTCTCGTCGCAGAGAGTGTCGCCGGTGGTGGAGTTCTTCAGGCCCACCACGGCGGCGATGTCTCCGGAATAGACCGTCTCGATGTCCTCCCGGTGGTTGGCGTGCATCTGGAGAATGCGGCCAATGCGCTCCTTCTGCTTCTTGGTGGAGTTGAGCACCGAGGTGCCGGTGTTGAGCACGCCGGAATAGACCCGGATGAAGCTCAGGCGGCCCACATAGGGGTCGGCGGCGATCTTGAAGGCCAGGGCGGAGAAGGGGGCCTCGTCAGAGGCGGGGCGCTCGTCCTCCTCCTCGGTGTCGGGGTTGACGCCCTTGATGGCGGGGATGTCCACGGGGGAGGGCATATAGTCCACAATGGCGTCCAGCAGCTTCTGCACGCCCTTGTTCTTGTAGGAGGTGCCGCAGGTTACGGGGACGATCTTGTTGGCGATGGTGCCCTCCCGCAGAACCTTGCGGATGAGGTCCTGGGGCACGGGCTTCTCCTCCAGGGCCAGCTCCATGATCTCGTCGGAGAGGTCGGCGCAGGCGTCGATGAGCTTGGTGCGGTACTCCTGAGCCAGATCCATCATGTCGGCGGGGATCTCCTCCACCCGCATGTCCTTACCCATCTCGTCGTAGTAGATGTCGGCGTCCATCTCCACCAGGTCGATGATGCCCTTGAAGGTATCCTCCTTGCCGATGGGGAGCTGGATGGGCACGGCGTTGCACTTGAGACGGTCGTGGATCATGTTGAGCACGTTGTAGAAGTCGGCGCCCATGATGTCCATCTTGTTGACGTAGATCATGCGGGGGACCTGGTAGTGGTCGGCCTGACGCCACACGGTCTCAGACTGGGGCTCCACGCCGCCCTTGGCGCACATGACGGTGACAGAGCCGTCCAGCACCCGCAGGGAGCGCTCCACCTCTACGGTGAAGTCCACGTGACCCGGGGTGTCGATGATGTTGATCCGGGTCTGGGGGAACTGGTCCTTGGTGCCCTTCCAGTAGCAGGTGGTGGCAGCGGAGGTGATGGTAATGCCGCGCTCCTGCTCCTGGGCCATCCAGTCCATGGTGGCGGTGCCGTCGTGGGTCTCGCCGATCTTGTAGTTGACGCCGGTGTAGTACAAAATCCGCTCCGTGGTGGTGGTCTTGCCGGCGTCGATGTGGGCCATGATGCCGATGTTGCGCGTGTTCTCTAAGCTGACTTTTCTAGGCATACTCTAATAACTCCTTAAAGCCTACCAGCGGTAATGCGCGAAGGCCTTGTTGGACTCGGCCATCTTGTGGGTGTCCTCACGCTTCTTCACCGCAGAGCCGGTGTTGTTGGCGGCGTCCATGATCTCGCCGGCCAGCCGCTCCTTCATGGTCTTCTCGCTGCGGTTCCGGGCGTAATTGGTCAGCCACCGCAGACCCAGGGTCTGCCGGCGCTCGGGCCGCACCTCGATGGGCACCTGGTAGGTGGCGCCGCCCACACGGCGGGCCTTGACTTCCAGAGACGGCATGATGTTCTCCAGGGCGGAGGTGAAGACCTCCAGGGGGTCCTTGCCGGTCTTCTCCTTGATGATATCGAAAGCGCCGTAGACCACTTTCTGAGAGACGCCCTTCTTGCCGTCCAGCATGATGCTGTTGACCAGCTTGGTCACCAGGACGGAGTTATACAGCGGGTCGGGCAGAACCTCCCGCTTGGGTACATTTCCTCTTCTGGGCACTTTGCTTCCCTCCTTCACAGTATGATTTCATAGGTACTCGAAGGCCCATGAAAAAGCCCCCGTGTAAGACAAGTGCCTGCTTGTCCAGTGCCTCGCGGGAAACGCCCCCATATATCGGTAAGCGCTTCTGCAAGGGCAGCTGCCTTGCGCTTATGCGCGAAATGATGTCATGCTTTTGCGGAACGCCTCCGGCGCTCCTGGACGTAAGCGGGAGACTTACTTCTTGCCGGCCTTGGGGCGCTTGGCGCCGTACTTGGAGCGGGCCTGCATCCGGCCGCTGACACCCTGGGTGTCCAGCGTGCCGCGGATGATGTGGTAACGCACGCCGGGCAGGTCCTTGACACGGCCGCCGCGGATCATGACCACAGAGTGCTCCTGCAGGTTGTGGCCCACACCGGGGATATAGGCGGTGACCTCGTAGCCGTTGGTGAGCTTCACACGGGCGATCTTCCGAAGCGCGGAGTTGGGCTTCTTGGGGGTAGAGGTACGAACGGCGGTGCACACGCCCCGCTTCTGAGGAGAGGGCAGGTCGGTCTCACGGTTCTTCAGGGTGTTCAGGCCATGCTGCATGGCGGGGGAGGTGGACTTGTAGGTCACCTTCTCGCGGCCCTTGCGGACGAGCTGGTTGAACGTAGGCATGATGGTTCCTCCTTTCTTCACGATTCTTGAATTTATATTTTAACGGAACCGCAGGAAATTATTCCGTTCCGTTAAAACCATTTCATCGGACCAGGGCCGCAACCGCGGCGCCCACGGCGATGCCGCAGGCCTGGCCCAGTTCCCGCATACCGGGAGCCTTGACCATGTCCACGCCCTTCTGGGCGCAGAGGGCTTCGATGGGCTCGGTGACGCCGGGGTCGGCGTCCTCCGCCAGGTAGACCCGGAGGGCCCGCCCGTCGTTGAGGGCGCGGCGGGTCTGCTTGGCGCCCACCACCCGGGGTCCGGCCTTGAGCTCGGTCAGCAACCGTCATCCCCCCTGTTCTTGTCATTGCAAGGGAAAGCGGGGTTTTTGCCCCACCTTTCCGCCGGCGCGGGATACACCTGCGCAATTTGGGATTATATCATGGTGGTTATTGGAAGTCAACCAGGAAATATCGGCAAAAAACCACTTTTTTTTGCCGCCTTCCCCGTGCAGAACGGAGACGGCCCGGCCCAGTCCCAGGCAAAAGACGGAAGGAAGGCCCCAGAGAGGGGCCTTCCTTCCGAACTCGCTATAGAACGAAATCTTAAATTAGTAGGAAATGCCCTGCCACAGCATGGCGTCGGCCACTTTCAGGAAGCCGGCGATGTTGGCGCCGGCCACCAGGTCGCCGGGCATACCGTACTCCTCGGCGGCCTGGGCGGAATTGCGGTAGATGTTCCGCATGATGTCCCGCAGGCGCTCGTCTACCTCGTCAAAGGTCCAGCTCAGACGCAGGGAGTTCTGGCTCATTTCCAGGCCAGAGGTGGCCACGCCGCCGGCGTTGGCCGCCTTGGCGGGCCCAAACAGCACGCCCTTGGCCTGGAAGCACGCCACGGCCTCCGGCGTGGAGGGCATGTTGGCCCCCTCGGCCACTGCGTAGCAGCCGTTGTTCGCCAGCGTCTGGGCGGCGGTCCCGTCCAGCTCGTTCTGGGTGGCGCAGGGCAGGGCGATGTCGCAGGGCACCGTCCAGATGCCGGCGCAGCCCTCCACATATTTGGCGTTGGGCACATACTCCAGATAGGTCTTGATCCGGGCCCGCTTGACCTCCTTGATCTCCTGGATGATCTTGTAGTCGATGCCGGCCTCATCCACAATGTAGCCGTTGGAGTCGCTCATGGCCACCACCTTGCCGCCCAGCTGGGTGGCCTTCTGGTTGGCGTAGATGGCCACGTTGCCGCTGCCGGAGATGACCACCCGCTGGCCGTGGAAGCTCTTGCCGTTGGCCTTGAGCATCTCGTCGGTGAAGTAGCACAGGCCGTAGCCGGTGGCCTCCGTCCGGGCCAGGGAGCCGCCGTAGGTCAGGCCCTTGCCGGTGAGGACGCCGGTGAACTCGTTGCGCAGACGCTTATACTGGCCGTACATAAAGCCGATCTCCCGGGCGCCCACGCCGATATCGCCGGCTGGCACGTCGGTAAACTGGCCGATGTGGCGCTGGAGCTCGGTCATAAAGGACTGGCAGAAGCGCATGACCTCCCCGTCGGACTTGCCCTTGGGGTCGAAGTCACAGCCGCCCTTGCCGCCGCCCATGGGCAGGCCGGTGAGGCTGTTCTTGAAGATCTGCTCAAAGCCCAGGAACTTGATGATGGACAGGTTCACGCTGGGGTGAAAGCGCAGGCCGCCCTTGTAGGGGCCGATGGCGGAGTTGAACTGCACCCGGAAGCCCCGGTTGACCTGGACGTTGCCCTGGTCGTCCACCCAGGGTACCCGGAACTGGACCACCCGCTCCGGCTCCACTATGCGCTGGAGGATGCCCGCCTTCTGAATGTCAGGGCGCTTCTCCACCACGGGCTGGAGGGACTCCAGCACCTCCCCCACCGCCTGGAGAAATTCCGGCTGGTTCGGGTCCTTCTTCACAACGGTGTCGTAGACGCTCTGCAAGTACTCGTTTTTGAATTCCATGTTCGTCAAACCCCTTTGTCCGACGGGCCTTTCCCGCCTGATTTCCTTCTGCGGGACGTCCCGCGCGCCGGCCTGCCTGGGCCGCTGGTAGCTCAGGGGCTATTATACTTCACTTCGATAAAGATTGCAAGCAGAAAATGGGAGTTTTCCCGTTTCGCCGCCCGCTGAAATCAGCCGTTGCCTTTTCTCGGGAAACGCGCTATACTGAACAGGAAAATATGCTGCACCAATGATCTGCACATAAATTTAGGAGGAGCCTGCATGGAAAAGATCAAAATGACCACCCCCCTGGTGGAGATGGACGGGGACGAGATGACCCGCATTCTCTGGAGCGACATCAAGGAGCTCCTGCTGGTCCCCTACATCGACCTCAAGACCGTCTACTTCGACCTGGGCCTCCCGGAGCGGGAGCGCACCCGGGACCAGGTGACGGTGGACGCCGCCGAGGCCACCCGGCAGTACGGCGTGGCGGTGAAGTGCGCCACCATTACCCCCAACGCACAGCGGGTGGAGGAGTACAAGCTCTCCCAGATGTGGAAGTCCCCCAACGGCACCATCCGGGCCATTCTGGACGGCACCGTCTTCCGGGCCCCCATCATGGTCCGAGGCATCTCCCCGGTGGTGAAGAACTGGAAGAAGCCCATCACCATCGCCCGCCATGCCTTCGGCGATGTCTACAAGAACACCGAGTACAAGGTCCCCGGTCCCGGAAAGGCTGAGCTGGTCTTCACCCCGGAGGGCGGGGAGAGCATCCGCCAGACCATCTATGATTTCCAGGGCCCCGGCGTCCTCCAGGGCCAGTTCAACACGGCGGCCTCTATCTCCTCCTTCGCCCGCTCCTGCTTCCAGTTCGCCCTGGACACGAAACAGGACCTGTGGTTTGCCACCAAGGATACCATCTCCAAGCAGTATGACCACACCTTCAAGGACATCTTCCAGGACATTTACGGCGCCGAGTACGACAGGGCCTTCCGCAAGGCGGGCATCGAGTACTTTTACACCCTCATCGACGACGCGGTGGCCCGGGTCATCCGCAGCGAGGGGGGCTTTATCTGGGCCTGCAAGAACTACGACGGCGACGTCATGAGCGACATGGTCTCCACCGCCTTCGGCTCCCTGGCCATGATGACCTCGGTGCTGGTTTCCCCCGACGGAAAGTACGAGTACGAGGCCGCCCACGGCACCGTTACCCGGCACTACTACCAGTACCTGGAGGGCAAGGAGACCTCCACCAACCCCATCGCCACCCTCTTCGCCTGGACCGGCGCCCTGCGGAAGCGGGGGGAACTGGATAAGATCCCCGCCCTGATGGACTTCGCCGATGACCTGGAGGCCGCCGCCATCGCCGTCATCGAGGGGGGCGCCATGACCAAGGACCTGGCGGGCCTCTGGGAGGGGGAGATCCCCGCCGTCGCCGTCACCAGCCGTCAGTTCCTGGAGGCCATCCGGGTGGAGCTGGAGCGGCGGCTGTAAGGAGGAAGCGTCTATGAAGCTGGCAGAGGCCCTGCTGCTGCGGGCCGAATATCAGGACAAGCTGGACAATCTCCAGCAGCGCATCCTGGCCAACCTGAAGGTCCAGGAGGGGGATGTGCCCCATGAGGACCCCAAGGCCCTTGTGGAGGAGGCCATGGACCTCCACCGGGAGCTGTGCGCGCTGGTCCAGCGCATCAACCAGACCAACGCCTCGGTCTGCCTGCCGGGCGGGGAGACCCTCTCCCAGGCCCTGGCCCGGCGGGATATGCTGCGCCGGCAGCGGGGGCTCCTGGCGGACATCGCCGAGACGGCCTCCGAGCGGGACTACCGGCTGACCCACAGCGAGCTGCGGATGCAGACCACCCTGGACCTGGGGGCCGTCCAGAAGGAGATGGACCGCCTCTCCAGGGCCTACCGGGAGCTGGACACCCAGATTCAGGGGCTCAACTGGACCACCGAGCTGACCGACTGACGGCGGGAGCAGGTAGCTCCTGCGGAGGGAAGCGGGCGTAACCTCCGGCCGGTATTCCGGCTGTACAATTTGGCGGGCACGGGGCAGCCCTGCGGTTCGATTCCGCGTGTCACCATTCAAGCCCGAGTGTCTCACATGTCCACCCCTGATTGCTTACCTTTGATTACCACACGCCGATCCTTCCAACGGGGGCGAGGGCGGGATTGGGGTCCCGCCGTCTTTCCAGCGCCATCGCGGCTTGGCCGGGCCCGCCTCCAGGCAGGTCCGGCCTTTTTGCGCGGCAGCGCCTGCCTGTGGTCGGTGCGTAATCGCTTTCCCTTTCTTTTCCGCATGGGCTGCATGAAAATAATTCAAATCTTTTTAGGGCTTGTTTGAAACATGGCAACATGCCCAACCGGCGGGTCTTTTGCCCCCTGGACGGCGCAATTTTTCCTTGAAATCCGCCAGGATTCCTGCGAAAAAATTGCTTGCCGGCGGCCCAAAATCCCTCGCTGCCGGACACATCGCCAATTTTCAAACAAGCTCTAGTAAATGGACATTTCTGCACCCAAAATTGGGGGCGAAGCTTGCGCATATCCTTTCATTGAAACGGGCGTTTGAGAAAAACACCGTCGCATTTTGCCGGCACATGTGGTATGATGATGAATAAACCGCAAAGCGGCTCAGATACAAGCGAGGGAAAACAATATGAACAAACAGAAACCCCAGGCCGACGTCCTGGCCATCATCGAAGAACTCAAGCGCCTATATCCCCAGGGCATCTGCTCCCTGAACTACCCCAAGCCCTATGAGCTGCTCTTCTCCGTGCGCCTGGCGGCCCAGTGTACCGACGAGCGGGTCAATCAGGTGACCCCCGCCCTCTTCGCCCGGTACCCCACCCTGGAGTCCCTGGCGGAGGCCGACGTCAGCGAGGTGGAGACCTACATCCACTCCACCGGCTTTTTCCGGGCCAAGGCCCGGGACATTGTGGCGGCCTCCCGGATGATGGTGGAGGAATTCGGCGGCAAGGTGCCGGACAACATGGAGGACCTGCTGAAGCTCCCCGGCGTGGGGCGGAAGACCGCCAACCTCATCCTGGGGGACGTCTACCACACCCCCGGGGTGGTGGTGGCCGACACCCACTGCATCCGCATCTCCGGTAAGCTGGGCCTCACCGACGGCACCAAGGACCCGGTCAAGGTGGAGCAGCAGCTCCGGGCCATTCTGCCTCCGGAGGAGTCCAACGACTTCTGCCACCGGCTGGTGCTCCACGGCCGGGCGGTGTGCACCGCCCGAAAACCCGACTGCCAGAGCTGCACCCTGCGGCCCTGGTGCAGCCTTTTCCAGAAGGAGGGGGGCTGAGATGGAATACATTGATCTGGAGACCTGGCCCCGGCGGGAGCACTTCCGCTTTTTCTCTGGCCTTGGTTTTCCCTTCTACAATGTCACTACCCATCTGGATGTGACCCGCCTCCATGCCTATGTCCGGGCCCGGAGACTGTCCTTTTATCATGCCCTGATCTACGCTACCCTGTCCGTAATGAATGGTCTGCCGGACTTCCGCTATAAAATCCGGGGGGATCGGGTGGTGAGGCACGACAGGCTGGACCCCAGCTTTGTGACTCAGGACCGGGAGAGCCGCCTGCTGAAGATTGTCAACGTCCCCTTTGTGGGGACGTTGGAGGAATTCTGCGACCGGTGTGCCCAGCGGGAGGCCGCCCAGACCGCCTTTTTCCCCTCACCGGAAGACGAGGGACGGGATGACCTGGTCTACTTCTCCTGTCTTCCCTGGTTTTCCTTTACCAGCCTTACAAACGAAATGGACCTCAACCCGGATGACTCCATCCCCCGTATCACCTGGGGGAAATACGATATGCGGGCGGGACGGCTGACGCTGCCTTATGCGGTACAGCTCAACCACCGGCTGCTGGACGGCTGGCACCTGAGCCAGCTGGTGGGCGGGGTTCAGAACTTTCTGGACTGCCTGGAGCTGTGATGCGCGTCCTGGACACCCCGCTTTCCTCAATGGAAGTATCGCACATAAATGTGCGTACTTGCGCGGGATACCCCTCCTGGGTTATGATAACAGCAGAAAGGGGGAGTCCATCCGCACAGGAAAAAAGGATGTTGGAAGCATGACAAAGGATTTTGGTGTGAAGCCCTATCTGTTCCCCATGCCAGCCTATATGATCGGCACCTACAATGAGGATGACACCGTGGACGTGATGATGATGGCCTGGGGTGGCATCTGCGCGGAGGATATGGTGGCGCTGAACCTGGAGGCCAAGCACAAGACCGTGGCGAACATCGAGGCCCGGCGGGCCTTCACCCTGGCGATCCCGGGCGTGGATACCATGAAGGAGTCGGACTTCCTAGGGCTTGTTTGAAACATGTCAACATGCCCAACCGGCGGGGCTTTTGCCCCCTGAACGGCGCAATTTTTCCTTGAAATCCGCCAGGATTCCTGCGAAAAAATTGCTTGCCAGCGGCCCAAAATCCCTCGCTGCCGGACACATCGCCAATTTTCAAACAAGCCCTAGGCATTGCCACCGCCAACAAAATGGCGGACAAATTTGCCCGGACCGGCCTCCACGCTGTGAAGAGCCAGCGGGTGGATGCCCCGGTGATCACGGAGTACCCCGTCACCCTGAAGTGCGAGGTGGCGGAGATGCAGAACCAGCCCTACGGCCTGCGGGTGCTGGGCAGGATCGTCAACGTCCTTGCGGATGAAAAGGTGCTGGACGAGGCGGGGAAGATCGACGCCGGGAAGCTCCAGACCTTCGCTTTCGACCAGATGCGCAACGGCTACTATGCCGTCGGGGAAAAGGTTGGCCAGGCGTGGCACAGCGGCGCGGACCTGATGAAGAAGCAGTGACGGGCTGCGTTGGCCACTCCGGCAGCGGTTTGACACGCGAAAAGCGGCGTAGTCCCCGAGGCTGCGCCGCTTTTCGCGGACATGTGTATTTCGGTCGGAAGTCCCTTTTCAAGATAAGTAGTGATGGCTTAAACTCCGTCGGTTTCACGAAACACGGATGGCTAAGGCGCTGGCCTT
>NZ_CALXGA010000050.1 GCF_944387725.1 uncultured Intestinimonas sp.
TCGCCGCCGCCGTGGGGGTGGTCGTTGGGGTTCATGACCGAGCCGCGGACGGTGGGCCGCCAGCCCATGTGGCGCTTCCGGCCGGCCTTGCCGATCTGGATGTTGGCGTGGTCGGTGTTGCCCACCTGGCCGATGGTGGCCTTGCAGTTCTCGCGGATATAGCGCACCTCGCCGGAGGGGAGGCGGACCTGAGCCATGCCGTTCTCCTTGGCCATCAGCTGAGCGGCCACGCCGGCGGCGCGGACCAGCTGAGCGCCCTTGCCGGGGTAGAGCTCGATGTTGTGGATCATCTCGCCCACGGGGATGTTGGCGATGGGCAGGCAGTTGCCGGGGAGAATGTCGGCCTCGGGGCCGGAGACGATCTTGTGGCCGGGCTTGAGGCCCACAGGGGCCAGGATATAGGCCTTCTCGCCGTCGGCGTACTGGATGAGGGCGATGTTGGCGGAGCGGTTGGGGTCGTACTCCAGGCGGATCACCGTGGCCTCCACGCCGTCCTTCTGGCGCTTGAAGTCGATGATGCGGTACTTGCGCTTGTTGCCGCCGCCCCGGTGGCGGACGGTGATGCGGCCGTAGCTGTTGCGCCCGGCGTTCTTCTTCAGGTTCTCAATCAGGCTGCGCTCGGGCTTGGCCTTCTTGTCGATGCCCTCGAAGGCCGACACGGTCATGTGGCGGCGGGAGGGCGTCGTGGGCTTATAGGTCTTGATTGCCATTCCTCTTCTCCTCCTTACGCCTCAAAGAACTCGATGGCCTTGGAGTCGGCGGTCAGGGTGACCATGGCCTTCTTCCAGGAGGCACGGCGGCCGGCGGGGTAGCGGCCCAGGCGCTTCTCCTTGCCATACATGTTAATGGTGTTGACCTTGGCCACCTTCACACCAAAGATCTCCTCCACCGCCTTGGCGATCTCGATCTTGTTGGCGTCCTTGGCGACCTCAAAGGTGTAGCGCTTGTCCTCGGTCATCGACATGGACTTCTCGGTGATGATGGGGCGCTTGATGATGTCATATGCCTTCGTCATTACGCGAACACCTCCTCGATGACGGCCAGCGCAGCCTTGTCCACGATGAGCTGGTTGGCGTTGAGAATGTCATAGACATTGATGAGCTTGGCGGTGGTGGTGGAGACGCCGGGGATGTTCCGGGCCGACTTGACCACGTTCATGTTGACCTCGGGGGTAACCAGCACGGCCTTGCCCGCCTTCACGGCGGTGAGGAAGTTCTGGATGCCCTTGGTCTTGATCTCAGGGACGTTCAGCTCGTCCACCACGATGACGCTCCCCTCGGCGGCCTTGGCAGAGAGGACCGACTTCAGGGCCAGCCGGCGCACCTTCTTGTTGAGGGAATAGCGGTAGGAGCGGGGCTTGGGGGCGAAGACGACGCCGCCGTGGGTCCACTGGGGGGCCCGGGTGGAGCCCTGACGGGCCCGGCCGGTGCCCTTCTGGCGGTAGGGCTTGATGCCGCCGCCGGAGACCTCTGCGCGGGTGAGGGCGGACTGGGTGCCCTGGCGGCAGTTGGCCAGGTGGTTCTTCACGACGGCATGAACCACGGCCTCGTTGGGCTCGATCCCGAACACAGCTTCGGAGAGCTCCACCTCGCCGACAGGAGCGCCGGACATGTTGACAACAGTTGCCTTAGGCATTTGGTTTCTCTCCTTTCTTACTTGTTACGGGCGGAGGCCTTCTGGGGATTGACGCGGGCGGAGGCCTTCTGCGGGTTGACGCTGGCGTTGGCTGCGGCGCCCTTCTCCTTGACATTGATGACACTGTTTCTCAGATACACAATGCCGCCCTTGGGACCGGGGACGGCGCCCCGGACGGCGATGATTCCCAGCTCGGGGTCCACCTTCACCACGTCCAGGTTCAGCACGGTGACCTGCTCGCTGCCCATGTGGCCGGCGCCCTTGGTCCCCTTGAAAATCCGGGAGGGATCGGTGGCCGATCCCACGGAGCCCTGATGCCGGTGCACCGGGCCGCCGCCGTGGGTCATGCGCTTGATGGCGAAGCCGTGGCGCTTGACCACGCCGGCGTAGCCCTTGCCCTTGCTGACGCCGGTGACGTCCACCCGGTCGCCCTCGGCAAAGGCGTCCGCCTTGACCTCGTCGCCCACGTTCATGCCGGCGGCGCCGGAGAGCTTGAACTCCTTGAGGTGCTTCTTGCGGGCGCCGCCCGCCTTCTTGAGATGTCCGATCTGGGGCTTGGTGAGCTTCTTCTCGGCGACGTCCTCGAAGCCCAGCTGCACGGCCTCATAGCCGTCCTTCTCAGCCGTCTTCTTCTGCACCACGGTGCAGGGCCCCGCCTCGATGACGGTGACGGGGATGACGCGGCCGGCTTCATCGAAGATCTGGGACATGCCCACTTTCTTGCCGATGATCGCCTTTTCCATAGTGTGACTTCCTCCTTGTTAAGGTTATTGGTCGGGAGAGATGCCCATCGGGCTGGCATTGCTCTGCCGACTTGACCCGTCCGCCTCCAAAACGCGGCGGACTGCGGTGCTGACTTCGTCGCAAGGCCCGCTTCGTTCCGCATTCCCCCAACCCGGGGAAAGCCTCCCTGCGCTGCCTTGTTCCTCCCCTCCGGTGCGCGGCCCCCTTCCAGGCGCTGCCCCGGCTTGGGGAAACCCGCGGGAATCAGAGCTTGATCTCGATCTCCACGCCGGCGGGGAGCTCCAGGGCCATCAGGGCCTCCACGGTCTTGGGGGAGGGCTTGATGACGTCGATGAGGCGCTTGTGGGTGCGGCGCTCGAACTGCTCCCGGGAGTCCTTGTACTTGTGTACGGCCCGCAGAATGGTGACGACCTCCTTCTTGGTGGGAAGGGGCACGGGACCGGACACGGTGGAGCCAGTGCGCTTGGCGGTCTCCACGATCTTCTCGGCGCTCTGGTCGATGAGCTGGTGGTCGTAGGCCTTGAGGCGGATGCGGATCATTTCCTTCTGAGCTGCCATGGTGGTTCCTCCTTAAAAACATACGAAGTGGTGCTTTGTCCTGCCGCTCCGTACGGTGAGAAATCTTTTTGAACACTCTTCCGTGCGTATCACTCCCAGGCATGAACGAAGCCGGCAACCACAGGGAGCCGGCCGTCGCACTCACGCCCCCGGCGATATACGCCGAGCGCTTGATTCCTCAGCCGCCCGATCAACGGACATACTCCGCGGAAGTTACCTCATTGCTGAGCAATCTCCCGCATCATCGCAGACTGCGCCCTAAACAGGCGCTTGACTATGATATAATAAACCGGAGGCGATGTCAAGCACAAATCCCACAAGAATTCCCGCCCATGCGGGCTTTTTTCGGCATCGCACACAATGGTCCGGTCCTTTCCCATTTCCATATTCTATACCGCCGGGAAACATTATAAACATTTCGTGAACCTTTCCCGGAGAGAATTGACGAACTCCGAAGAAAGGGATATGCTTTGTTCGCATACGAAATGCGAGAGCAGTCCCACCGGCGCTCAGCGCCCCCCAGAAAGGAGTCCCCATGCGAAACGGTTCCAGCGATCTCCTCATGACCTATCTCCGGGTCAGCCAGCACATGTCCCGCCTCTTCCGGGAGCACTTCGGCCGCCTGCACCTGACCTTCCCCCAGGCCCTGGTCCTCTCCGTCCTGGGGGAGGAGGGCCCCCTGCCCATCAGCGCCCTGGCCGAGCGCACCGGCAGCGCCAACTCCACCGTCTCCGGCATTGTGGACCGGCTGGAGAAGCTGGAGCTGGCCCGGCGGGAGCGCTCCGGCCTGGACCGGCGGGTGATTCTGGTGGCCGCCACCGAGCAATATGAGACCCTGCGGCAGCGGGCCGTCACCGATGTGGGGGGATATTTCAGCTCCGTCCTGGCCACCCTGTCCCAGGAGGAGCGGGCCATGGTGGCCCAGGCCCTGAGCAAGCTGGACGAGGCCCTGCTGGCCAAGGAACAGGAGGGGACGGCCGCCGGCTGAGGGCCGCCGGTCAATACAGGCAAAGGAAGGGAATCCGAGATGAGAAGACAATACGGCTACCACACCTACCGGGGGCGCAGCCCCCTCCGCTCCGCCTTGAAGGCGCTGATCGCGGTGTTGGCGGTGCTGCTGGTCCTGAGTCTGGCGGCGGTCTTCGTGCTCCAGCAGTATATGGTCTATTCCGCCGACGGGGCCAGGGTCCAGCTCCCCTGGTCCAACCCCGACCCTGTTTCCACGGCGGAGGCGCCCTCCCCCTCTCCCACCTCCTCGGAGCCCCTGGTGGTGGTCACCCCGGAGCCCGCCGCCCAGGAGCCCATCCACGCCATCTCCCTGCCGGAGAGCGCCCTCACCGACGGCGCCGCCCTCCAGGAGGTGGAGGCGGCGGGGGGCAGCGCCGCCCTCTTTGATATGAAGACCGATGAGGGGACCCTGGCCTTTACTTCGGCCCAGGCCCTGGCTGTGGAGACCGGGGTAAACGCCCCGGAGGGCCGCAACGCCGCCATTCAGGCCCTCAATGAGACAGAGGGGCTCTACACCGTGGCCCGGGTGTCCTGTTTCCGGGACAACACCGTCCCCAGGACCCACCCGGAGCTGGCCCTGCGCTCCTCCATTGGCAACTGGCGGGACGACGGCTACCGCTGGTTCAGCCCCGCCTACCCGGAGGCCCGGAGCTATATCACCGGCATCTGCCTGGAGCTGGCTGGGCTGGGCTTCGACGAGATTCTGCTGGACTGGGCCTGCTACCCCGTCAGCGGCAAGATCAACCTCATCGTCCAGGGGGAGGCCTACGACCCCGCCACCCTGTCCCAGACCCTCTCGGACTTCTACGCCCAGCTCCAATCCGACCTGGAGGCCCTCTATCCAGAGGTCAAGCTCTCCGCCGTCCTCCCCGCTGAGGTGGGCCAGGAGAGCAGCAGCGGCCAGACCCCCGCTCTGGCGGAGTACCTGGACCGGGTCTGGGTCTGGACCGACGCCCAGGCCCGACCCGCCCTGACCGCCCTGCTGTCCCAGTACGGCCTGGAGGACCCGGACAGCCAGCTGGTCCTTCTGGGGGCGGCGGGCCAGGCCGCCAAGAGCTGGGCCGTCTGGCCCGCCGCCTGAGCCCCTCCGGATCTGGCGGCAAGCCGCAAGATGTGCTTTCTTTGGCAGGAATGGACCGCCTTAGGGCTTGTTTGAAAATTGGCGATGTGTCCAGCAGCGAGGGATTTTGGGCCGCTGGCAAGCAATTTTGACCCAGGAATCCTGGCGGATTGCAAGGAAAAACTGCGCCGTCCAGGGGGCAAATGACCCGCCGGCTGGGCATGTTGACATGTTTCAAACAAGCCCTATGCCCACAGAAACGCCGGACCGCAGATGTGAACTGCCCCCAATTATGCAGACACTACAAAAAGCACCCTGTGGACTTGTGGGCATCCACGCCGCAGGCCGGTCTTCTCCCATCCCCATTCTCCGGAAGGGGCGTTTACGCAGTCGTCCCGCCGCCGGGGCTCCAAAAATTTTTTTACCAAAAAATCCTATTATATAAATGTAATTCCATTTATTTTTTGTTCTTTGTAGATTTTACCCATATTATACACTATATATTTATCTAAAGTGCCCCCATCTCTCCTTATTGGCCCCACCACTTCTGTGGAGTGGTTCATTTTCATGTTGATTTTACCTCTGAATTCGTGTATGATGAACTTGTATTCTGGAGCAGTTTTCCTCTTAGATGGGAAATACTGTGAGGGAAAGGCGGTGAAAGCATGTCTTTGGAAGCGGTCCAACAGGTAACGGAAACCGAGCGGAAGGCCCGGGAACGCAGAGCGGAAGCTGTGGAGCAGGCCAAGCGCCAGACGGCGGAGGCTGAGCGGGCCGGCCAGGCCCGGCTCTCCCAGGCCCGCTCGGAGGCCGAGGCCCAGGTCAAGGCCATGTTCGTCCAGGCGGAGGAGGCCGCCGCAGCGGACACAGCGGCCGTGATGGAGGAGACGCAGCGCGCCTGCGGCGCCCTGCGCCGGGAGGCGGAGGGGCGTCTGGAGGACGCGGCGGCACTCATCATCAGAAAGGTGGTGGGCGGCTGATGGCAATCGTCAAAATGAAACGGCTGAGGCTTTTCGGCATGGCCTCGGACCGGGAGGAGCTGCTGCGGCAGCTCCAGCACCTGGGCTGCGTCCAGGTCCAGGAGCCCGCCGGCCTGCTCTCTGACCCGGCCTGGAGCGCCTTCACCCGGGTGGATGACACCGCTCTGGCGGACACCAGGGCCAGGGCCGACGGCCTCAAGGCCGCTCTGGACCTCCTCAAGCACTACGCCCCGGCCAAAGGGGGCTTCCTCAAGCCCCGGCCCCAGGTCACGGAGAGGCAGCTCTTCGATGAGGAGACGCGCCGGACGGCCCTGACGGCAGCGGAGCGCATCCGGGACCAGGAGGCCCGCATCACGGCCATTCGCAGCGAGCTGAGCAAGCTCGCTGCCCAGAAGGCGGCCCTGGCTCCCTGGCTGGAGCTGGACATGGACTTGTCCCTGCCCTCCACCCGGGAGGTGTCGGTGACCTTCGGGGCCCTCTCCGCCTCGGCGGACCGGCAGGAGGTGGAGACCGCCCTGGCCGCCGCCGCCGGGCTGTGCCAGCTCCAGTGGGCGGGCCGGGACCGGGAGTTCCAGTATGTGCTGGTCCTGTGCCACCGGAAGGCGGAGGAGGCGGCCTTTGAGCTGCTGAAGACCTACGGCTATACGCCGGTCTCCCTCCGGGGCTGGCAGGGCACGGCCAGGGACAACACCGACCGGCTGGAGGCCCAGATGGAGGCCCTCACCCAGGAACAGACCGCGTGCCGGGAGGCCATTGTCCGGGAGGCCCCCCACCGGGAGGCGCTGAAGCTCTGCCTCGACCGGGTGGATCAGGACATCCAGCGGGAGGAGGTCAAGGGCCGGCTGCTGACCTCGGGCGCCACCCTCTTTCTGGAGGGCTGGGTGCCGGCGGAGCGGCTGGGGGAGCTGGAGGCCCTGCTGGGCCGCTATGCCGCAGCCTGGGAGGCCGTGGACCCCGACCCGGAGGCGTACGGCCAGGTGCCCATCCAGCTCAAGAACAACGCCTTTACCCGGCCCTTGAACATGGTCACGGAGATGTACTCCCTGCCGGCCTACGGCGGGCTGGACCCCAACCCCCTGATGGCCCCCTTCTTCATCCTGTTCTACGGGATCATGATGGCCGACATGGGGTACGGTTTGGTGATGATGCTCACCGCCCTGGTGGTGCTGAAAAAGGCCCGGCCCAAGGGGACGGCCAACTACCTCTTCTCCCTCATGGGGCTGTGCGGCATCTCCACCTTTGTGATGGGGGCCCTCACCGGCGGCTTCTTTGGGGACTTCCTCACCCAGTTGTTTGGAATCATCAACCCGGAGAGCACCTTTGAGCTCCCCTACCTCTTTAACCCCCTCAACGACACCATCGCCATCCTCATCGGCTCCCTGGTGCTGGGCTTTGTGCAGATTATCACCGGCATGGCCATCAGCTTCGTCAAGCAGACCCGGGAGGGGCACTTCCTGGACGCCCTCTTGAACGAGGGGACCTGGTGGGTCATCTACGCCGGCGCCGCCCTGGCCATCCTGGGCGTGGGCAGCGTGGCGGGGGTTCCGGTGGTGCTGGCGGCGGGCGGCGTGATGCTGGTCATCGGCTGCGCCCGGCAGACCAAGGGCCCCGCCCTCATTGGCGCCATCGTCAAGGCCCTCTACGACGGGGTCACCGGCATCTTCAGCGACGTGCTCTCCTACTCCCGGCTCATGGCCCTGATGCTCTCAGGGAGCATCATCGCCTCGGTGTTCAACACCCTGGGCTCCATCACCGGCAACGTCATCGGCTTTGTGATCATCGCCATGATCGGCAACGCCCTGAACTTCGGGCTGAACATTCTGGGCTGCTTCGTCCACGACCTGCGGCTCCAGTGCCTGGAGTTTTTTGGAAAGTTCTATCAGGACGGCGGAAAGCCCTTCCGCCCCCTGGCCGTCAACACGAAATTTGTGGACATTATAAAGGAGGAAAATTGACATGGCTGACTTTATTGCGCAATTCGGCGGCATTGGTCTGGCGTTCCTGGGGGCCGCTCTGGCGGTGGGCCTGAGCTGCGTGGGCTCCGCCAAGGGCACCGGCATCACCGGCGAGGCCGCCACAGGCGTCCTGAGCGAAAACCCCGAGCACTTCTCCAAGTGCCTCATCCTCCAGGTCATCCCCGGCACCCAGGGCCTGTACGGCCTGGTCATCTGGTTCTTTGCCCTCTACACCATGGGGGCCTTCTCCGGCGGCATTCAGCCCCTGACCGTCACCCAGGGCCTGACCATCTTTGTCTCCTGCCTGCCCATGGCCATGGGCGGCTGGCGCTCTGCCATCTACCAGGGCCGGGTGGCCGCCGCCTCCATCAACATCGTGGCCAAGCAGCCCAACGACTGGTCCAAGGGCATCATCCTCTGCGTCATCGTGGAGTTCTACGCCATTTTGTCCCTGCTGGCCTCCATCCTGCTGCTGATGAACGCCCTGTAACCCCCCTTGGGCCGTGTCAAAACAGGAAGGAAAGGCGGTAACCCAATGAACGGAATCGAAAAGATCACCGGCCAGATCGACGCCGACCTCCAAAAGGAGCTCGACGACCTGAAGGCCCAGACCCAGACCCGGGCGGCGGAGATCACGGCCGGCTACGACCGGCAGGCTCAGGAGCTGACCCAGTCCATTCTGGAGCGGGGGCGGCGGGAGGCTGATCTGCGCCGGGAGCGGCTGGACAGCGTGGCTCAGCTGGAGGCCCGGAAGCTGACCCTCTCGGCCAAACAGGAGATGGTGGCCCGCGCCTTCGACCTGGCCCTCCAGAAGCTCACCGAGCTGCCGGAGGCGGACTACATTGCCCTGCTGGCCCGGCTGGCGGTGGAGGCATCCCGCACCGGACGGGAGCAGGTCATCTTCTCCCAGAAGGACCGGGCCCGCTACGGCAAACAGGTGGTGACCCAGGCCAATGAGATTCTGGCCAAGCGGGTGGCCCCCAAGCTGCCGGAGGACCTGACGGCCTCCCGGGCCGGGGCCGTGCTGGACCGGGTGGTCACCGGGGCCTCGGCGGTGCTCTCTGGCACCGGGATGCTCACCGTGGCCGAGGAGATCCGCCCCATGGCCGGCGGCCTCATCCTGCGGGACGGCCGGGTGGAGTCCAACTGCTCCTTTGAGGTGCTCATCCGCCTCCAGCGGGGGCCCCTCTCCGCCGAGGTGGCCAGGGTCCTCTTCCCGTGACCGCCCCCCGCCAGATGGAAAGGAGGGTGCCGTGTGGCCAAACGGCTGAATGAATACGACTATCTCTATATCTCCGCCCGCATCCACACCCTGGAGACCAAGCTGCTCACCCGGGAGCGGATGGAGCGGATGCTCTCCGCCCGCACCGCCGGGGAGGCCGCCCGGGTCCTCTCTGAGTGCGGATTCGGGGACTTCCCCGCCCTGACCCCCGCCGGCATCGAAGAGGGCCTGAACCGGGCCCGGCTGGCCCTCTTCGACGAGCTGCGCCGGGACGCCCCGGACCCCAACCTGGTGGACGTGTTCCGGGTCAAGTACGACTACCACAACGCCAAGGCCCTCCTCAAGGCCGAGGCCGTGGGCCGGGACGCCTCCTCCCTGCTGCTGGACGCCGGGCGCTACCCCGCCGGGCAGCTCCGGGAGGACTTTACCCAGCGGAACCTGGAGCGCTACAGCCCGGCCTTCCGGCAGGCGGTGGTCCAGGCCCGGGATACCCTGGCCTCCAGCGGCGACCCCCAGGCCGCCGACTTCATCCTGGACCGGGCCTACTACGAGGAGATGCTCCAGGCCGCCCAGGCCTCGGGCAGCGCCTTTCTGGAGGGCTATGTGCGCCTGTCCATCGACGGCGCCAATCTCCGCTCCCTGGTCCGGGCCCTGCGGATGGGCAAGGGGGCCGACTTCCTCCAACGGGCCCTTCTCCCCGGCGGGGACGTGCCCCTGGACCGGCTTTTGACCGCCGGGGGCGGGGAGCTGCCCGCCCTCTTCGCCCGGACGCCCCTGGAGGAGGCGGCCCAGGCCGGGGCGGAGACCCTGGGGGGCGGGCCCCTCACCCAGTTCGAGCGACTGTGCGACAACGCCCTCACCGCCTATCTCTCCCAGGCCCGGCGGGTCCCCTTTGGGGAGCACCCCCTCATCGGCTACCTCTACGCCAAGGAGAGCGAGCTGACCGCCATCCGGGTCATCCTCACCGGACAGCTGGCGGGCCTGGACACCGAGACCATTCGGGAAAGGCTGCGTGATAGCTATGTCTAACGAGACTTACCGCATCGCCGTCCTGGGGGACCAGGACAGCGTGCTGGGCTTTCAGGCCCTGGGCCTGGACGTCTACCCCGCCGAGACGGTGGAGGAGGCCCGCCCCATCCTCCACCGCCTGGCTCGGGAGAACACCGCCATCGTCTATCTCACCGAGGCGCTGGCCTCCGGCATGGAGGCCGAGATCGCCCGCTACAAGGACGCCCTGACCCCGGCCATCATCCTCATTCCCGGCAAGTCCGGCTCCCTGGGCATCGGCATGGCCAATGTGAAGAAGTCCGTGGAGCGGGCCGTGGGGGCGGACATCCTCTGATGTCTCCCCATCTCTTTTGCGAATTCACCGGAAAGAAGGTCGAACGAATTTGAGCAGCGGAACGATTGTAAAGGTCTCCGGGCCGCTGGTGGTGGCCACCGGACTCTCGGACGCCAACATGGCCGACGTGGTCCGGGTGGGCCAGCAGCGGCTCATCGGCGAGATTTTGACCATGAACGGGGACTCGGCCTCCATCCAGGTCTACGAGGAGACCTCCGGCCTGGGCCCCGGCGCGGCGGTGGAGACCACCGGCTCCCCCCTGTCGGTGGAGCTGGGCCCCGGCCTCATTGAAACCATCTACGACGGCATTCAGCGCCCCCTGGACGGCATTCTGAAAAAGGCCGGCAGCAACAACCTCCCCCGGGGCGTGGAGGTCCCCGCCCTGGACCCGGAAAAGAAGTGGGACTTTGTGGCTGCGGCCAAGCCCGGCGACCGGGTCAGCGGCGGCGACGTGCTGGGCGCCGTCCAGGAGACCAGCGCCGTCCTCCACAAGATCATGGTCCCCCCGGGGCTCAGCGGCACCCTGGAGTCCATCCGGTCGGGCTCCTTCACCATCCGGGACACGGTGGCCGTGCTGACGGATGACAAGAAGGGGCGCCAGGAGCTGACCATGGTGCAGAAGTGGCCCGTCCGGGTGGGCCGGCCCTACAAGCACAAGTACCCCCCCAAGACCCCCCTCCTCTCCGGCCAGCGGATTGTGGACGCCCTCTTCCCCGTGGCCAAGGGAGGCACCGCCGCCATTCCCGGCCCCTTCGGCTCGGGCAAGACCGTGATGCAGCACCAGCTGGCCAAGTGGTCGGATGTGGACATTGTGATCTACATCGGCTGCGGCGAGCGGGGCAACGAGATGACCGACGTGCTCCGGGAGTTCCCCGAGCTGGTGGACCCCCGCACGGGCCAGTCCCTGATGAAGCGCACGGTGCTCATCGCCAACACCTCCGACATGCCCGTGGCCGCCCGGGAGGCCTCCATCTACACCGGCATCACCATCGCCGAGTACTTCCGGGACATGGGCTACGACGTGGCCGTCATCGCCGACTCCACCTCCCGCTGGGCCGAGGCCCTGCGCGAAATGTCCGGCCGGCTGGAGGAAATGCCCGGCGAGGAGGGCTACCCCGCCTATCTGGCCTCCCGGCTGGCCCAGTTCTACGAGCGGGCCGGCTCGGTGGAGTGCCTCACCTCCCAGGGGGAGCGCCGGGGCAGCCTCACCGCCGTGGGAGCCGTCTCCCCCCCCGGCGGCGACCTCTCCGAGCCCGTGAGCCAGGGCACCATGCGGATTGTCAAGGTCTTCTGGGCCCTGGACTCCTCCCTGGCCTACCGCCGCCACTTCCCCGCCATCAACTGGCTCAACTCCTACTCCCTCTATCTGGACTCCCTAAAGCCCTGGTACGATGAGCACCTGGGGCCCCAGTTCATGGAGCACCGGGAGAAGGCCATGAGCATCCTCCAGGAGGAGGCCAGTCTCAACGAGATCGTCCAGCTGGTGGGCAAAGACTCCCTCTCCGCCGCCGACCAGCTCACCCTGGAGACGGCCAAGATGCTCCGGGAGGACTTCCTCCAGCAAAACGGCTTCCTGGAGGTGGACTGGTACTCCAGCTACGACCGGCAGGACAAGATGCTCTCCATGATTCTGGAGTACGACAAGCTCTGCCGGGCCGCCATTGAGAAGGGGGCCCCGGCCGCCCCCCTCTTCGCTATCCCCTTCCGGGAGCGGATGGGCCGGGCCAAGACCGTACCCGATGCCGATTACCCCGCCGTCTACGCCGATATGGCCCGGGAGATGGCGGAACAGATTGACGCCATTGCCGCCCAGGGAGGTGAGGAGCTGTGATTCGTGAATACCGTACCATCCAGGAGATCAACGGGCCCCTGATGCTGGTCCGGCAGGTCCAGGGGGTTTCCTATGACGAGTTGGGGGAGATCGAGCTCCCCGACGGCGCCCTCCGGCGCTGCCAGGTGCTGGAGGTCAACGGCGACAACGCCGTGGTTCAGCTCTTCGAGGCCTCCGCCGGCATCAATCTGGCCGAGTCCAAGATCCGCTTTTTGGGCCACCCCCTCCAGCTGGGCGTCTCCGGAGACATGCTGGGCCGGGTCTTCAACGGCATGGGCGTGCCCATCGACGGCGGCCCCGACATCCTGGCCGAGGCCTACCGGGACATCAACGGCCTGCCCATGAACCCCGCCGCCCGGGACTACCCCAACGAGTTCATTCAGACGGGCATCTCCACCATTGACGGCCTCAACACCCTAGTCCGGGGCCAGAAGCTGCCCATCTTCTCGGGCTCCGGCCTGCCCCACGCCGCCCTGGCCGCCCAGATTGCCCGTCAGGCCCGGGTGCTGGGGGACGATGCCGGCAACTTCGCCGTGGTCTTCGCCGCCATCGGCATCACCTTCGAAGAGGCCGACTTCTTCATCCAGGACTTCCGGCGCACCGGGGCCATTGACCGCACCGTCCTCTTCACCAACCTGGCCAACGACCCCGCCGTAGAGCGCATCGCCACCCCCCGGATGGCCCTCACCGCCGCAGAGTACCTGGCCTTCGACAAGGGGATGCACGTGCTGGTCATCCTCACCGACATCACCAACTATGCCGAGGCCCTCCGGGAGGTCTCGGCCGCCAAGAAGGAGGTCCCGGGCCGCCGGGGCTATCCAGGCTACCTCTACACCAACCTGGCCACCATCTACGAGCGGGCCGGCCGCCAGCTGGGCAAGCCCGGCTCCATCACCCTCATCCCCATCCTCACCATGCCGGAGGACGACAAAACCCACCCCATCCCCGACCTCACCGGCTATATCACCGAGGGGCAGATCATCCTCTCCCGGGAGCTCTACCGCAAGGGCGTGAATCCCCCGGTGGACGTGCTCCCCTCCCTGAGCCGTCTGAAGGACAAGGGCATCGGCGAGGGAAAGACCCGGGAGGACCACTCCGGCACCATGAACCAGCTCTTTGCCGCCTACGCCACCGGCAAGGAGAACAAGGAGCTCATGAGCATCCTGGGCGAGGCCGCCCTCTCCCCCACCGACCTGCTCTACGCCAAGTTCGCCGACGAGTTCGAGCGGCGCTATGTCAGCCAGGGCGGCGAGGAGAACCGCACCATCCAGGAGACCCTGGACCTGGGCTGGGAGCTGCTGAGCATCCTGCCCACCTCGGAGCTCAAGCGTATCAAGCCGGAGTATATTGACAAGTACCTCCCGAAAAAGGGGGAATAAGGGATGCCGGCCGTCCATGTGAATCCCACCCGGCAGGAGCTCACCCGGCTGAAAAACCGGCTGCGGACCTCCGTCCGGGGCCACAAGCTCCTGAAAGACAAGCGGGATGAGCTGATGAAGCAGTTTTTGGAGGTGGTCCGGGAGAACCGGGCCCTCCGGGCCAAGGTGGAGGCCGCCCTGATGCAGGCCCACGGCTCCTTCACCGTGGCCTCCGCCCTGATGTCCACCGAGATGCTCCAGCAGTCCCTCCTCTACCCCAAGCAGTCGGTGGAGCTCACCATGAGCTTTCAAAACGTCATGTCGGTGAACGTGCCCAAGTACCACTTCAAGACCAGAGACGCCCAGCCGGGGGATGTCTACCCCTACGGCTTCGCCGCCACCTCCGGCGCTCTGGACGACGCCGTGGACGCCCTCTCCGGGGTCTTTCAGGATATGCTCCGGCTGGCCGAGATGGAGAAGACCTCCCAGCTCCTGGCGGAGGAGATCGAAAAGACCCGCCGCCGGGTCAACGCCCTGGAGTATGTCAAAATCCCCCAGATGGAGGAGGCCATCAAGTATATCTCCATGAAGCTGGACGAAAACGAGCGCTCCGCCACCATCCGTTTGATGAAGGTGAAGGATATGTTACTGAAGGAAGCGATTGAAGACCGAAGGGCCGAAGACGCTAGAGCCGCAAGGGCTTTCGGGGCCTCTGGGGAAGCGCCCCAGGAGGTATAGAGGGCGGTTTTACCGTAATTTTACCGCTTCTACGATGGGACGAAAAAGAGAAAGATGGCACTGTTTGGCACAAGCCAGACAGTGCCATCTTTTTTTCATGCCTTTCCAACTGCTTCAAAAAGAGAAGGGGGAGTAAATGAAACAATGCACCGAAAGGGGTGTTCCAAATGTTCCAAATAAGTTTTTGGGACGCTCCATAGTGCCAAAAAGATGCTTGCTTGAAATGGGATACCTTTTCAGACGGCGCTTTATGGGACAGTTTTGGTGTTCTGCTTCATTTACAAAACTTCTTGAAATGGAGCGGTTGCAGTATGAAAGTGGGATATGTGCGGATCAGCACCAGGGAGCAGAACACAGCCCGTCAGGATGTTCTCATGGAGAAGTTGGGAGTGGAAAAGGTCTACACAGACAAGCTCAGTGGCAAGAATACCGAGCGCCCGGAGTTACAGAAGATGATGGATTTTGTGCGGGAGGGTGATATGGTGGTCGTGGAGAGTTTCTCCCGCTTTGCCCGGAACCTCCGTGACCTGCTGGACTTGACAGAGACATTAGAGAAGAAAGGCGTTCAGTTTATCAGCCAGAAGGAGCGCATTGACACCAGCGGCCCGGCAGGGCGGTTGATGCTGCAAATCTTTGGGGCGTTGGCGGAGTTTGAGCGGGAAACCATCTTAGAGCGTCAGGCGGAGGGGATCGCCGTTGCCAAAGCGGAGGGGCGCATGAATGGGAGGCCCAAGAAAGCAGTGGACACCTTTGAGGACGTTTACCGGGACTATGAGGACAAGAAGATAAGCGCCAGCGAGGGGGCCAGGAGGCTGGGTATTGCCCGGTCTACCTGGTATCGGAAGGTAAAGGAGTATGAAGCGGACGTGATACCGGGGTTTTAGGCAACACCGCCCATCTCACCAAACCAGAAGGGCATATTCCGGCTGTTCCGTCAGCAGACACCAGAGAAACCCAGCGTTATAGTTTAGTTGTGGTTGAGAGATAAGAGCTTGACCGACAACAAAAATGAAGGAGTGCTACTTATGGAAAAGAAGTTCATCATCAATCGGGTTGACCTGGGGCAGAGAGTGACCGGCTATGAGGTCTTTAACCCCGCTGTGAACGGTGGCGAGGTTATCGGTATGACGGCCAAACAGCTGTGCGAGGCGGTCAAGGCCGGGGAGGTGCTGGGGATGGTACTGGATAGCAACGGCGGTCTGGTGCTGGATACAGCCAGAGGGTTCAAGGCAATCATGGTGAAAACTGGGATTGGGACACTGACCAGCACAGACCCCTCAGCCGTGGCGAACCTAATGTACACGGTTTACAAAAGGGAGGGCGACAATTTCAAAGTGATCTCCTCCCGGTTTGGCAGACAGACCTTCTGTGCCGACAAGATTAAAGCCCTCCTTGACCTGGGAGCCGTGAATGGTGTGGTGTTGGACGGTGACGCCATCAAGTGTTCCTGGGAGATGGAGGACGCCGCCCCGGCCAAGGGCAAGGAGGCCGTCAAAAAATGAGAGAGCAGAGAGCGGGCCGCCCGGTGATGGGTGGCCCGCTCCTCTCAAAGGGAGGTGACAGCGTTGGAGATGTTGGTGGTGCTGGTGATTGGTTTGGTGGGGCTCCTGGGGATCCTGGGAGTGACCCGTGGGCTTTTGGAGTTGGCTGTGGATCCAGAGAGGGACGAGGGCCAGGAGGGGCCACAGCAAGTCCCAGGGGGTGAGAACGGGGTGTAAGAGAGCAGAGGGAGGGATGGTCAGGGACAGATAGAAAAAACAGGGGGTACAGTGTCAGCACCAGCATTTCAGGAAAAAGAATTGCTTTTCTGATGAAACACAGGAGGGGGCAAAAACTGCCGCCAGCAGTTGAAAAATATAGGTAGCAGAGAAGATTTCCCCGCTGGTGCAGTTTGGTGAAATTGGGTGAGCAGTCAGGGCGGTTTCAGCGTGTATTTTTGGGGGTGAGAAATTTTCACTTGGCGAGTGCATAGAAAATGAGGGGGTACAGGTTACCAGGTTACCAAAAATTTTGAGTTTATAGGTACAGGGGGAATAGAGGTGGGCAGGTTACCAGGTTACCACTTTTGAGATGGATAAGGCGGCTGACAAAAACGGAAATTGAAGCATTTAGAAATGGAAAATAGGTGTAGCATAGTATAAGTGGATGATATCAATAGGAAATAGATATAAATGTACATTTTGCGGAGAAGTACATACAGCGGACTTAGATTGAGAGTACATGAAAATGGGGGGAATGTGTAGACATGATATATTCAAATAGGGCAAATGAAGATATGAAGCTACAATAAGGGCTTTTGCTAGGGCTTGTTTGAAAATTGGCGATGTGTCCGGCAGCGAGGGATTTTGGGCCGCTGGCAAGCAATTTTTTCGCAGGAATCCTGGCGGATTTCAAGGAAAAACTGCGCCGTCCAGGGGACAAAAGACCCGCTGATTGGGCATGTTGACATTTTTCAAACAAGCCCTAGGGCTTGTTTGAAAAATAAAAGTTGCACAAAAGGAGCAGATATGCGAAACTAGAGGTATGAAACACTATGAA
>NZ_CALXGA010000051.1 GCF_944387725.1 uncultured Intestinimonas sp.
GCGAAAAAATTGCTTGCCAGCGGCCCAAAATCCCTCGCTGCTGGACACATCGCCAATTTTCAAACAAGCCCTAGTACCCCACCAAGTTAGAGATTGCAGATTGGATTTCGAGCGGAATTTTTACAGATTATGGGACGGGCGTGGCCAGAGACCAGGTTCCCGTAGACTTTTTGGCGCGGGTATGGTATGATACCTGAGAATTAGGAAAATGGAGGCATGTGCCTTGCGGACAGAAATTTTGGGCGTCGGCTTCGACGACCTGACCATCGAGGAGGCGGCGGACCGGGCCGCCGGGCTGCTGGAGGAGGAGGGGTTCCACTATGTGGTGACACCCAACCCCGAGATGGTGGACCGGGCCCGGCGGGAAGAGCCCTTTCGCGCCGTCCTCAACGGGGCAGACCTGGTGCTCCCTGACGGCATCGGGGTGGTGTACGCCGCCTGGCTCCTGGGACGGCCCCTGAAGGGCCGCTGCCCCGGCATCGACTTCGCCGGAAAGCTGATGATGCGCATGGCCCGGAAGGGACAGCGGCTCTACCTGCTGGGGGCCAAGCCCGGGGTGGCCGAGGCGGCCGCCGCCCGGCTGGAGGCCCGCTGCCCCGGCCTGACCATCTGCGGCGTCCACGACGGGTATTTCCGGGAGGACGGCCCGGTGGTGGAGGACATCCGCAAGTCCGGGGCCGATGTGGTCTTTGTCTGCCTGGGCTTTCCCAAACAGGAGTATTGGATGAAAAAAAACGGCCCCGCCACCGGCGCCCGGCTTTTGGCCGGCCTGGGGGGGAGCCTGGACGTTTTCGCCGGCGTGGTGGAACGGGCCCCGGAGTCCTGGCAGCGGCTGGGACTGGAGTGGCTTTACCGGCTGACCCGGGAGCCCCAGCGCATCGGGCGCATGGCCCGTCTGCCGCTGTTTCTGGCGGCGGCCCTGGGGGAGCGGCGAAAGGAGCGGAAGCGGACGTGAACAGAAAGCTCATCGTGCTGGAGGGCACCGACGGGTCGGGAAAGTCCACCCAGTTCGCCCTCCTGTGCCGCCGCCTGGAGGAGGCCGGACGGCCCTTCCACCGCATCGTCTTCCCCCAGTACCAGGAGCCCTCCTCGGCCCTGGTGCGGATGTACCTGGGAGGCGCCTTCGGCGCCCGCCCCGCCGACGTAAACCCCTACGCCGCCTCTACCTTCTACGCGGTGGACCGCTACGCCTCCTACCAAAAGGTGTGGGGGGAGAACTACCGGGCGGGAAAGCTGATCCTCGCCGACCGCTACACCACCTCCAATGCCGTCCACCAGACCGGCAAGCTTCCAGAGGAGGCGTGGGAGGGGTTCCTCCACTGGCTGGTGGACTTCGAGTACCAGAAGCTGGGCCTGCCGGAGCCAGACCTGGTCCTCTACCTGGACATGCCCACCCAGCGGGCTGCGGAGCTCCTCCGCCGCCGAGAGGGGGAGCTCCACACCGCCGGGGATATCCACGAGACAGACACCGCCTACCTGTGCCGGTGCCGCCAGGCGGCCCTCCAGGCCGCTGAGCTGCTGGGCTGGGTGCGGGTCTCCTGCGTGGACGGGGCCGGCGCGGTCCGCCCACCGGAGGATCTGCACCGGGAAATTTGGGAAATCATTCAGTCCGAATTTTAATAGGATGTGGGATAAATGACAGGAGGGATTCAGACATGGTGTATATTTTGCTGGGAGAGGGCTTTGAAGAGGCCGAGGCCATCGTCCCGGGGGATCTGCTGCGGCGGGCCGGGCTGGAGGTGGCCTTTGTGAGCTTGGAGGGCCCCGCCGTCACCGGGAGCCACGGCATCACCGTCGCCGCCGACCTGACCCTGGAGCAGGTGGACGCCCAGAAGATGGAGCTGCTGGTGCTCCCCGGCGGGCTGGGGGGCGTGGCCTCCATCCAGATGGACCTCTTCGCCACCGCCCTCATTCAGAAGGCCTATGACCAGGGGTGCTGGCTGGGGGCCATCTGCGCCGCCCCCTCCATCCTGGCAGGTATGGGGCTGCTGGACCGCCGCCGGGCGGCCTGCCACCCCTGCGTCTGGGAGGAGATGGGCTCCGCCGCCGTGGATCGGGAGGCCCAGGTGGTGGTGGACGGGCGCATCGTCACCGGCCAGGCCGCCGGGGCCGCCTACCTCTTCGGCCTGAAGCTGGTGGAGGTCCTGCGGGGCCCCGAGGAGGCCCGGAAAGTTGCCGATGCCATCCTGTTCCGAGGCTAAGCGGGCCCTCCGGGCCCGGCTCCGAGCCCAGACCGCCGCCCTGCCGCCCCGGGCGCGGGCGGAGAGCGACCGCCTTCTGGCCCGGCGCTTCCTGGCGCTCCCCCAGGTGGACGCCGCCGGGACCCTCCTCCTCTTCTGGGGGGTGGGGACCGAGCCGGACACCCGGCCCATTCTGGAGGCCCTCTGGGCGCGGGGGAAGGAGGTTCTTCTGCCCCGGTGTCTCCCCGGCCGCGTCCTGGAGGCCCGCCGGGTCCGGGACCCCCGGGAACTTCTCCCCGGGGCCCTGGGCATCCCAGAGCCCGGGGAGGCCTGTCCCACCGTAGGGTGGGGGGACATCGGCCTCATCCTGGCGCCGGCGGTGGCCTATGACCGCCGCTGCTTTCGGCTGGGCCAGGGGGGCGGCTACTATGACCGCTGCCTGGCGGGCTATGGGGGCCGGACCGTGGGCCTGTGCCGGGATGTGCTGCTCCAGGAGCGACTGCCTGTGGAGCCCCACGACCGGGGGGTGGAGCTGGTCCTCACCGAGACGCGGCGTTTTGCTGCCGGACAAAAGGAGGCCGGCGGAGCCCAGGGGGCCCCGCCGGCGCAGGGAGGACAACAGGGAGGTTAAGTAGCAGGGCGCGGCGGTGCGGGAGGGGTCAGCAGCAGGAATCGCAGCCGCAGTTGTTGTTGCAGCAGTTGTTGCCGCAGCCACAGCCACAGCCGTTGTTGCAGCAGCAGTTGTTGCCGCAGCTATTGCCGCCCCACCCTCCGCAGCAGCAGCAGATCAGGATGATGATGAGGATGATCCAGCAGCAGCTATTGTTACCGAACATGAGAGTATGCACCTCGCTTTTAGAGTTTGGAGGCTTCCGCCGGGCCGGCCCGGCGGCGCTGCCCTCCAACTGGCCTATTCTATGTAGAGCGCCTGGGGATGGTTCCCCAGGGGGGCCGGGATTTTGCCAAAAGGAGAACATGGTTTATGTCACAAGAGGAAAGAAGGACCTCCAGCGAGCGGCGGCAGCAGCCCCGAGAGCGGGTCCAGCGGGAAGAGCGGGAACAGCGCCCCAGGAAGAAGCGGAAGAAGGGCTTCAGCCTTTTGGGCACCCTGCTGTATGTGGCCTTTGTCATCGGGGTGTCCACCCTGCTGGCCGCCGTGGGCTGGGTAGCCGCCAATGACCTGTTGGCCCTGAACAAGGCGGAGCACTCCGCCATCATCACCCTGCCGGACGACGTGTTTACCACCCGGGAGGTCACTGTGGAGACCGAAGACGGCGCTGAGACTGACACCCAGCAGGTGGTGGATATGGACTATGTCATCGACGCCCTGAAGGAGAACGGCATCATCGAGTACGGCCTCCTCTTCCGGATCTACTCGGTCTTCTCCAACGCCGACGTCAAAATGGCCCCGGGTACCTATCAGCTGGACACCGACATGGACTACCGGGCCATTGTCACCAACCTGGGCGCCAACTCGGCCAGCCGCCAGCAGGTCACCGTCACCATTCCCGAGGGCTTCACCGTAGCCCAAATCTTCCAGCGCCTGGAGGACGAGGGGGTCTCCACCGTGGAGCGGCTCAACGAGATGGCGGCCACCCACGACTACGCCTTCTCCTTCCTCCAGGAGATTCCCCTGGGGGACCCCACCCGCCTGGAGGGCTACCTCTTCCCCGACACCTATGATTTCTATATGGGCGAGAACCCCCTCACCGTCATCAACAAGATGCTGGTGAACTTTGACCGGCGCTTTACCGATGAGATGCGGGCCGAGGCCGAGGCCAACGGCTACAGCGTCCGGGACATCGTCATCATCGCCTCCATGATTGAGCGGGAGACCGACGGCAGCGACCGGGCTGCCATCGCCTCGGTCATCTTCAACCGCTGGCAGAACACCGGGGCCGAGACGGCGGGCTATCTGGGGGTGGACGCCACCCTGGTCTACGCCCTGGGCCGGACCATCACCCAGGCCGACTACACCGCCGACACCCCCTACAACACCTATACCCACCAGGGCCTGCCGCCGGGGCCCATCTCCAACCCGGGCATGGCCTCCATCGAGGCCGCCATGAACCCGGAGGACACCAACTACTACTATTACGTCCTGGGCAACGACGGCACCCACTCCTTCTTCCGCACCCTGGAGGGCCAGCAGGAGTTCATCCAGCAGCAGCGGGCCGAGTCGGGCACAGATTGAGGAACCGGCGGCCCCAAATGAAACAGGGCCCCGCAGCGCCCAGGCCGGGACAGACCCCAGCGGTCTGCCCCGGCCTGGGGCCGGTTGGGGGCCCCGGCGGGCGGTCCAGCCGCCGGGAGCCCCGAAACAGAGAGGAGAAGCCTGGATGA
Source organism: uncultured Intestinimonas sp. (assembly GCF_944387725.1). Taxonomy (GTDB): domain Bacteria; phylum Bacillota; class Clostridia; order Oscillospirales; family Oscillospiraceae; genus Intestinimonas. The sequence continues at coordinate 4,524 of NZ_CALXGA010000051.1, forward strand.
GCATCGAACTATTGGCCCCTGCCGGGGACATGGAGCGGCTGCGAATGGCGGTGGCCTACGGCGCCGACGCGGTCTATCTGGCGGGGAATGACTTTGGCATGCGGGCCTTCGCCGGGAACTTTGACCAGAAGGGCCTGGAGGAGGCGGCAGCCCTGTGCCGCCGCCACGGGGTCAAGGTCTATGTGACCTGCAACACCATGCCCCGATGGGAGGAGGTGGAGCGCCTGCCCGCCTGGCTGGAGTACCTGGACGCCCTGGGGGTAGACGCCGCCATTGTGGCCGACCTGGGGGCCTTTCGGCTGGCGCAGCGCCACGCCCCCCACCTCCAGCTCCACGTCTCCACCCAGGCGGGGGTCACCAACCACGAGGCGGCCCGGGCCTGGTACGAGCTGGGGGCCAGCCGGGTCATCCTGGCCCGGGAGCTCGCCCTGGAGGAGATTCGGACCATCCGGGCCAAGACGCCCCCGGCCCTGGAGCTGGAGGCATTCGTCCATGGGGCCATGTGCGTGAGCTACTCCGGTCGGTGCCTCCTCTCCAACTACATGACCGGCCGGGACGCCCAGCGGGGCCGGTGCGCCCAGCCCTGCCGCTACCAGTATGCCTTGGTGGAGGAGAAGCGGCCGGGGGAGTATTTCCCCATTTTTGAGGAGGGCGGGGAGACCTATATCATGAACTCCCGGGACATGTGCATGATCGACCACATCCCGGAGCTGCTGGAGGCGGGGCTGAACTCCCTCAAGATCGAGGGCCGGGCCAAGTCGGCCTACTACGCCGCCGTGGTCACCGGGGCCTACCGCCACGCCCTGGACGCCGCCCTGGCCGGGGAGCCCCTCGCCCCGGTGTGGCGCGCCGAGCTGGACAAGGTCTCCCACCGCCCCTACTCCACCGGCTTCTACTTCGGGGAGCCGGGACAGTACACCGGGGATGCCCGATATCTCCGGGACTACCAGGTCTGCGCCGTGGTGGAGACCTGCGCCGGGGACGGCAGGGCGGTCCTCTCCCTGCGGAACAAGTTCGCCGCCGGGGACCATCTGGAGCTCCTCTCCCCCGGCCGGGAGCCGGCGGCCTTTACCGCCCCGGAGATGGAGGACCTGGAGGGCTTCCCACTCCACGAGCCCAAAAAGCCGCAGATGCGCTTTCGGATGCGCCTGCCCGTCCCGGCGGGGCGCCTGTCCCTCCTGCGGCGGCAGGTAAACTTGAGCCCTGGCGGATAAGGGGCCAATTTACACAAAAGTTGGAGTGGAAATCCGGCCGGTATGTGTTATAATGGGTGAGATATCAGGAAAGGGGAGGGCGGAACTATGAGACAGCTGTTGCAGCCCATTTTGCTGGAATTTTTCCGGGCCCACCTCATCCTCACTGCAGTGAGCGCCCTGCTGCTGGTGCTGGCCCTGGGGCTGAGCAGTCTGCTGGGCTTTGGGGAGAACCTGCTGTCCCTGATCTCCCCCCGGATGGCCAGGGCCGGCGGCCTGGCCGCTCTTCTGCCGGCCATTCCCATTCTGGGGCTGTGCCTGCTGGCCTATCTGCCCGCCGGGCGCTTCGCCCGGAGCAGCGCCGGCCTTCCCCGGCCGGACGCCGTGACCGCCCTCCAGATCCTGCTGCTCCCGGCGGCGGTCTTTTGGCTCCTGTTGGCGGCGGGCGGGCTCCTGTCCAACGTGGGGGCCCAGCTGGTGGCTCTGCTGCTCAACTGCCCCGCCTACGGAGTGGTAACTCTGATCGGCCTCCTGACCGGGGGACAGAGCACCGCCCCCCGGTGGACCGCCTACGCCGGCGGCCTGGCCGCCGGACTGCTGCCGCCGCTGCTCTTTCTGGCGGGGAGCTGTATTCCCATTCCGGCCCTGGACCGGAAGGACCCGGAGGATCATATCGAAAAACAATAAAAATATATTGACTTACAGGACTTGGTGTGCTACGATAACCCCAAAGGGGGTCATCGTATGGAAAAGTGCGCCACACAGCGGGCACGGTTTCTGGGTTTTGCCGGGGGGCATTTTGTGGTCTGCGCCATCAGTGTCGCCTTCCTGGCCTTTACCGCCTTGGGCGGGATTTGGCCCTGGGTCCTGGCGGCGGGGCTGATGCTCCTCTACCTGCCGGCGGGGGCCGGAGCCGCCGTCCTCCTGAGCTGGAGCCGCCCCTCGCCGGGGGCGTGGCGCCGCTCCGTGCTGTGGGCGTCCCTGGCCGCCTGGGTCTGGGGCTTTGGCGGCTGGAGCGGACTGTGGCTGGGGGCGGCCCTGGAGTGGGAGCTCCTGTTTTCCCTGTGCTTCTGGGCCCTGCTCTCCACGCTCTTTCTGGCCACGCCCTCCTTTGTGTGGATGGCGTGCACCCTGGGGACTCTGGAGTCCCTGCCCAGCGGCGGGACGCCCCTGTGGTATGGGGCCATTGCCCTGGCCGGATTCCTGCCAGCCCTGCTGTTCCACCTGGGGGCCCTGGCGGGCTCAGACTTCCGCCCCAAAAGGGCCGCCGGGGGGCCGGAGGGGCCTGTCCCAGGGCAGAAGCGTCCACAAAATGGACCCGGTGCGGGGCCGATGGGGGGAAGGGTCTGGCTGTTTGCCGCCGGCTCGGCGGCTGTTCTGGCGCTCTCTCTGACCGCCTGCGGGGGACAGGAACCGCAGGCGTCCATTTCCGAAGCCCTGGACCTGGACGTCGCGGCGGGGGAGACCTGCTCGTATACAGACAGCCACGGCGGCTTTCACGGGGACGGGACCACCTGCGCCGTGCTGCGCTTTCCCAATGACAGGGTTATGACGCAGATTCAGGAGGACCCCCGGTGGAGCCCTTTTCCCCTGGACGAAACGGTGCGGGCCCTGGTTTATGGCCTGTCCTGGGAGACGGACCGCGAGGCCTTCCATGTGGGCCCCTACCTGACAGATGAGGAAGGGGAGACCCTGGTTCCGGACATCCAGAACGGATATTACCGGCTGATGGACCGGCACGCGGAGCGGGACGCGCCGGGGGACCCGGGCATCCTGGGCCGGGCATCCTTCAATTTCACCCTGGGAATCTACGACGCCGACGAGGACCTGCTCTATTTCTGCCAGATGGACACATGAAAAGGGGCGGGGCTTGGGGTTTCCCCCTGCCGCGGCGGGAAAAAACAGTTGACAAGCGCCCGAAACGTGATAAAATAGGAGCGCTGAAAAAGGCCGCGACGAAGCCAAGGGGGCCGCGCCGCGACAAGCGAGAGGGGACGGTGGAAGCCCTCCGCGATACGGGTCCCCAAGCCACTTCACCAGCCGCCCGGGAGGACCGGGACGCCTCATCCCCGTTACCGGATGACAGGAGACGCGCTCTGTTTGACAGAGCGTAATCAGGGTGGTACCGTGGAAGTCTTTCCGCCCCTGGCTGACGGCCGGGGGCGGTTTTTTTCATCCCGCCCCATAACGGCAAATTTTGAACGATGGAGGTCGATCCCCATGCCCAGCAAGCCCTACGGAGTCAACGAGCTCCGGGAGATGTTCCTGAAATTCTTCGAGACCAAGGGCCATCTCCGCCTGCCCAGCTTTTCCCTCATCCCCCAGAACGACGCGTCCCTGCTCCTCATCAACTCCGGCATGGCCCCCATGAAGCCCTGGTTCACCGGAGAACAGGAGCCCCCCCGCCGCCGGGTGTGCACCTGCCAGAAGTGCATCCGCACCGGCGACATCGACAACATCGGCCACACCGCCCGCCACGGCACCTACTTCGAGATGCTGGGCAACTTCTCCTTCGGGGACTACTTCAAGAAGGAGGCCATCCACTGGGCCTGGGAGTTCCTGACCTCCCCGGAGTGGGTGGGCCTGGACCCCAGCCGGCTGTATCCATCGGTCTTCGCGGGTAACGATACCACCCCCGCCGATGACGAGGCCTTCCGCATCTGGAACCAGGAGGTGGGCATCCCCGCCGAGCGCATCTTCAAGTTCGGCAAGGAGGACAATTTTTGGGAGCACGGCTCCGGCCCCTGCGGCCCCTGCTCGGAGATCTACTATGACCGGGGGGAGCGGTACGGCTGCGGCAAGCCCGGCTGCACCGTTGGCTGCGACTGCGACCGCTATATCGAGGTCTGGAACGTGGTCTTCTCCCAGTTCGACAACGACGGGGAGGGCCGCTACACCGAGCTCAAGCAGAAAAACATCGATACCGGCATGGGCCTGGAGCGGCTGGCGGTGGTGTGCCAGGACGTGGACTCCCTTTTTGACGTGGACACCGTCATGAACATCACCAACAAGGTCAGCGCCATCACCCATGCCCACTACGGGGAGAGCCACGAAAAGGACGTCTCCCTCCGGGTCATCACCGACCACATCCGATCGGCCACCTTCATGATCTGCGACGGCGTCCTCCCCTCCAACGAGGGCCAGGGCTACGTCCTGCGGCGGCTCCTCCGCCGGGCCGCCCGCCACGGCAAGCTCCTGGGGGTGGGCGGGCCCTTCCTCTACGAGGTCTGCGGCACTGTCATCCACGAGAATGAGGGCCACTACCCCGAGCTCCGGGAGCGGCAGGACTATATCATCAAGGTCATCTGCACCGAGGAGGAGAACTTTGCCCGCACCATCGACGGCGGAATGAAAATCTTCTCCGACCTCCTGGCAGGCCATAAGGCCAGCGGGGAGACGGTCTTTTCCGGGGCCGACGCCTTCAAGCTCTACGACACCTATGGCTTCCCCATTGACCTGACCATGGAGATGGCCGCCGAGCAGGGCCTCACCGTGGACCAGGCCGGCTTCCAGAAGCTGATGCAGGAGCAGAAGGAGCGAGCCCGGAAGGCCCGGGAGGCCCTGGGAGACCTGGGCTGGGCCGGCGTGGAGTTCGGCAAGGATGTGCCTGAGACCGAGTTCGTGGGCTATACCGAAACCGCCCTCTCGGACGCCAAGGTGGCGGCCCTGGTGGTGGAGGACGAGCAGGCCGAGGAGCTCATGCCCGGCGTGGAGGGCATCGTGGTGCTGGACCGGACCCCCTTCTACGCGGAGATGGGCGGCCAGGTGGCCGACCACGGCGTCATCACCGCCCCCAACGGCGGCGCATTTCAGGTCACCGACGTCCAGAAGAACAAGGGCGGCAAGTATATGCACTACGGCAAGATGACTGGCGGCGTCCTCAAGCTCGGGGACACCGTCACCGCCGCCATTGACGTCCAACGCCGAAAGGCCGTCATGCGGGCCCACTCCGCCACCCACCTGCTGGACGCTGTGCTGCGCCGGGTGCTGGGAGACCACGTCCATCAGGCCGGCTCTCTGGTGGAGCCCGACCGGCTGCGCTTCGACTTCACCCACTTTGCCGCCCTCACCGCCGAGGAGCTCTCCCAGGTGTCCGCTGCGGTTAACGAGGCGGTGCTGGAGGGCTACGACATCCGCACCGAGGTCCTGCCCATTGAGGAGGCCAAGGAGCGGGGGGCCATCGCCCTCTTTGGGGAGAAGTACGGCGACAGGGTCCGGGTGGTGGACATGGGCCGGGGCTTCTCCGTGGAGTTCTGCGGCGGCACCCATCTGGACAACACCGCCAAGGTGGGGGTTTTCCACATCGACAGCGAGTTCTCCGTGGCCTCCGGCGTCCGCCGCATCGAGGCAACCACCGGCCTGGTCTCCCTGGAGGCCATGAACCGTAACCAGGAGCTCCTTTTCCAGGCCGCCGCCGTCCTCAAGGCCAAGCCAGGGGAACTCCGGGAGAAGGCCGAGCAGAACATGAACGAGCTTAAGGAGCTCCGGCATCAGGTGGAGGCCTTCCGGGCCCGGGAGGCTGCCGGTGAGGCCGGGCAGTTCCTCATGGGCGCCAAGGAGGTGGGGGGTCTGAAGATCGTCACCGCCACCCTCAGCGACGCCGGGGCCGACCGCCTGCGGAAGATGGGCGACTTCCTCCGGGACAAGGACCAGCGGGTGGTGGCCGTCCTCTCCGCCGTCAACGATGGAAAGATCACCTTCCTGGCCGTCTGCAGCAAGGAGGCCGTGGCCAAGGGCATCAAGGCTGGGGAGATCATCAAGTCGGTCACCGCCCTCTGCGGCGGCAAGGGGGGCGGCAAGCCCGACTCCGCCATGGGCGGCGGCAGCGACGTGCTGAAGCTGGACGACGCCCTGGCCACGGTGGACGACTTCGTGGCCAAGAAGCTGGGGCTGTGAGCCGCCCATGGCCCTGGGGCCCCGTGCGGCGCAAGCCGCGTGGGGAGAGGAGGGGAGCGCCCTGTGACGCGGGACGATTTGAACCTGTTCCGCACCTTGAAGGTGGACTGCGCCGCCCTCGGACTGGAACCGGCGGGGGCGGACAGCGCCTGCTTCTGCACGCCCAAGGGGGCGCAAATCTTCGCCGCCCTGGGCTGTGACGGCGTCCATTTTGTCCTCCTGCCGGGTGACGAGCGGGTCTTCTGTGTAGATCCCTCCCTGGGGGAGCCGGGGTCCTATGTGCTGCCGGTGGGGGAGGACTTTCGGGCCTTTTTATCCTATGTCCTCTGGTGCCGGGACGCAAACCCCTTGAGCCAGCTGGCCTTTCTCCCAGAGGAGCGCTTCCGCGCCCTACTGGCGGAGGAGGCCGGGGCGGAAACGGGGGACCTGCTCCAGCAGAAGGAAAGGGCCCTGGCCGCTGCGGCGGCGGCCTTCTCCCTGGCCCCCGCCGACCCCTGGCAGAGGGTTCGGGCCCTCCAGGCCGCCTTTGACCCCGCCGGTCTGCTCTATTCAGATGCTTACTACGATACCCTGGGCCTGCCCAACCCAAGAGAGGAGGACGCCATGCTCCCGCAAGACCCCAACATCCTGCTCAGCGTTGTGAATACCAAGCTCCGGGACCAGTACGGCAGCCTGGAGGCGCTGTGCGAGGACCTCGAGGCCGACGCCGGGGAACTGCAAAAAAACCTGGCCAAGGCCGGCTATACCTACGACCCCGCCCGCAAGCAGTTCCGCTGACCGCCGGGCCGGGACAGAAACGGAGGAAAACCATGTCAGACGCGCTCAACTACCAACCGGACTGCCTGTTCTGCAAGATTGTCAAAGGGGAGATCCCTTCCAACAAGGTCTATGAGGACGACCTCTGCTACGCCTTTTATGATATCGACCCCCAGGCTCCCACCCATTTCCTGGTAATCCCCAAGGCCCACATCGGCTCCTGCGGGGAGATCACCCGGGGCAACTCCGCCCTGGTGGGGCGCCTCTTTGAGGTCATCTCCCAAGTGACCCGGGACCTGGGGCTGACCGACTTCCGGGTGGTGTCCAACTGCGGCGCCCAGGCGGGCCAGTCGGTCCCCCACCTGCACTTCCATGTGCTGGCGGGGAGAGATATGACCTGGCCGCCGGGCTGAGGTCCGTCTGGAAACCGTCCGCCTTCTGTGACGCAGGCAGACCCCCAAGGTCGAAAAAAGCTGCGGGGCATTTCCATTTGTCGGAAATGCCCCGCAGCTTTTTGGGCCGGTGTGTGCTCAGGAGGCCTTCTCAAACTGGCTGTTGTAGAGGTCCGCGTAGAAGCTGCCCTTCGCCAGGAGCTGTTCGTGGGTGCCCTGTTCGATGATGTCGCCGGAGAAGAGCATCGCCTTCTGGGTGATGTAGCCGATGCGGTCGTACCGGGCGTCAAAGGTGTAGTCCTTGACGTTGACGCCGCCCACCAGCACCTCGCCCTGGGTGACATCGTAAAATCGGGCTGCCAGGCTGACCAGCGTGGTCTTGCCGCTGCCTGTGGCGCCGATAAAGGCCACGGTCTCGCCGCGCTGGACCTGAAAGCTGATGTTTTCCAAAACGTTCTTGCCGGAAGAGGGGTAGTGGAAGGAGACATTGCGAAACTCCACCGTGCCCACCTTCGGGGCCTCCGTCCGGGAGTCCTCCTGCAGGCTGTCCTCCGTCTCCAGAATCTCGCTGATGCGCTGGGTGGACACCTGGGCTGCTGGCATGCGCATGATAATCATAACCAGCATCATAACGGTCATGATGACATAGGTGGCATAGGCGCCGAAGACCACAATGTTGCTGAAGTTGGTCAGCCGCAGGGCGCTGTCTGCGGCGGGCACGCGGTTGACAATGGCCGCGCCCACCCAGTAGATCACCAGAGGACAGGGCGTTCATGGCGAAGGTGACCCCCGGCATGAGGAGGGCAAAGGCCCGCTGGTTGAGCAGCTGGGTCCGCATCAGGTCCTCATTGCTCTTTTGGAACTTGGCGTTCTGATAGTCCTAGGCGTTGTAGGCGTGCCCCACATGGATGCCGGTCAGGTTCTCCCGGGCCAGCAGGCTGATGTGGTCGGTCAGCTTCTGCACCCGGCAGAACCGGGAGATCACCGTGCCGATGATCGCCACCATCATCAGCAGCAGAGCCGCCACAAATCCGGCGGTAATGGCGGAGAGGATCCGGCTCTTGTTGACAATCTTGATGATGGCCCACATCGCCATGATGGGAGATTTGATGAGAATTTGCAGGCCCATGGACACCAGCATCTGCACCTGGGGATGATGTCGTTGGTGGTGTGGTTGATGAGGCTGGGAACCGAGAAGGCCGTCATCTCCTGCTGGGCGAAGTCTGCGATCTTGTGGAAGACATCCTCCCGAATGGCGTAGCTGTACCCCGCGGCCACTCTGGCGGTCAGAAAGCCGCAGACGACGCACAGCACCGCGCTGGCCAGGGTGCAGCCCAGCATCTCCAGCCCGGTGTTCAGGATGTCGGACATGGTGCTCCCCGGCGTCTCGATCAAAACGGTCAGGCTGCTCATGTAGTCGGGCAGGGACAGCACGATAAATGCTTGATTGAACAGCAGAAACAGGGAGAGCAGCACCGTCAGGATGCCGTCCGCCAGAAACCAGCCGGCGCCGGCTGCATAGCGGCTACTTACGGCGAAGACCACGATGTCGATGATGCCGGAAATCAGCATGACAATCCCGAGATACAGGGACAGGGACAGGAGCCCCACGTCCGGGTTGCACAGACAATAGATGCCGGCGAGCAGGAAGAGAATGCCGGCCAGGCCCCACAGGACCCGCGATACCGTTGGATTCATACAAAATCGCTCCTTTTCCATTCAGATTCAGCGTCCGAAGCTCGGGGAGCGCCCTGCGGCGCGGCTCCCTGGGGAGGGGCCGGCCCGGCCGGCGGCTGGAAGACGCCGTAGGCCGCCATGTAAAATACATCCTCAGCCGTTTCCAGTATGGAGTGAAGGTTTTGCTCGGGCTGCCCTCTCTGATAATACTGCAAAAAGTATTCGACTCCTCCCAGAAAGCGGGCGGCCTTTTCCTGGCTGATCCCCGGCCGCAGGGGCATCCGCACGAGGAGCTCCTGCAAAAACCTCTGGTTTTTTTCCCGGATGGGCGCGTACAGCTCCCGAATCTGCTTGGCCAGACCCTTGGGCGGACGGAGCACAGCGGTTTCAAACACTGTCTTTTGCAGGGGATGGCAGTTGAAAAAGGCTTCCCGCATCAGGAGCTGGGCCTTGAAGGTCTCCAGGATGTCCTGGTCCGCCCACTTCTCCGCCTCCTGCTCGATGCAGGCGTTCAAATCGGCAAAGGTTCTCTCCACGCACAGCAAAAACAGCTGGTCCTTGCTGGAATAGTAGTGGTACATCATGCCTTTGGAGATGCCGTGCTTGCCGCAGATTTGCTCCATGTTCACCGCGTCATACCCAGAGGCGCCGAACTCCTCCAGGGCCGCCCGGTAAATTTTTTCTCTGCTGCGTTCCTGACGCTCCTGCTGCGTCATGCAGCGCTCCCTCCTTTTCCTCTGAATGGTTCCCCGGCCTGCTCCGAGACCCTTCCGCTGCTCCGGTCCCCCGCAGACAGCTGCAGCCCTAGAGTAGGGGCCGGGCGGCGTTGAGGAGGAATCTCCAGGCGAAGTCATCTATTTTTAGGAGTATAGTACTTATAGACGGCTCCGTCTATATTATTTTATGAACAATTTGTGAATCTTCCAAAGAGGGCTCCGGGACCTGCGCCGTTTGAGGCGCATCGGGGGCGCAGATCTCCCTGCCAGGCCCGGTCTTCCTGTCTGGGGAAATATGCAGACAGCGAGGTCTGGCCTCCCGTTTTTGGGGGCAAACCTCGCTGTTTGACGTTGTATACATTGCAGAGGGCAGGTCAGCGGTCCTCCACCCGGTCCTGCTGAATCAGGAGCTTGAGGGCCTCGATTCCCACCTCGATGGCGGCGGACAGGTCGTGGCTCTCCCGCTGGTCCAGGCCGGCCGCCTCCCGCTCCTGGTTCCAGATGACGTGGAAGCAGGAGCCGCAGCGCACCCCCAGGGCCGCCGCGCAGCAGAACAGGGCCGCCGACTCCATCTCGGAGGCCAGGACACCCAGGCGCTTCCAGGCATCCCACTTGGCCTGGAGCTCATAGCTCACCGGCATTCTGGCCGGATCGTGCTGGCCGTAGAAGGAGTCCTTGCACTGGACCACGCCGGCGTGCCAGGGCTTCCCCAGGCGCTTGGCCGCCTGGACCAGGGCCTCCTGCACCCGGTAGTCGGATACCGCCGGGAACTCGATGGGCGCATACTCCCGGCTGGCCCCCTCGTGGCGGACCGCCCCGGTGGCGATGACCACATCGTCGCTCTGGACCTGGAGGGCGATGCCGCCGCAGGTGCCCACCCGGAGGAAGGTGTCGGCGCCGATGGCGTGGAGCTCCTCCATGGCGATGACGGCGGAGGGGCCGCCGATGCCGGTGGAGCACACCGAGACCTTCTCCCCCAGCAGCGTCCCTGTGTAAGTGGTGTATTCCCGATTGGACTGGACCCGCGCCGAGTTGTCAAAATAGGCGGCAATTTTCTCACAGCGCCCGGGGTCCCCCGGCAAGATGCAGTATCGGCCTACGTCCCCCTCCTTGCATTGGATGTGAAATTGCAGGGTATGCTTTTGCATGAGACTGCCTCCTCCTATGGAGCCCGGCGGGCGGACCAACCGCCCGGGCCGGCGTCCTGATCTTTCCTGTACATTGGGCATCATACCACAACCCCTGCCATTTGGCAAGTCTATGAAGCCGTCCGGCCACACCCGTCTCATAAAATGATATAATAGTATTCGGTAATAAAAATGGAAGAAATCAGGGAGCGGATATCAAAGATAGAAGATCTGCGACATCCAAGGTTATGTGAAATATCCACTGGCAGATGTGCTGATAATCATAATGTGCGCTGTGTTATGCGGGATAGATACGTTGGGCGATTTAGGGCTTGTTTGAAAAAAGTCAACATGCCCAACCGGCGGGTCTTTTGCCCCCCTGGACGGCGCAATTTTTCCTTGAAATCCGCCAGGATTCCTGCGAAAAAATTGCTTGCCAGCGGCTCAAAATCCCTCGCTGCCGGACACATCGCCAATTTTCAAACAAGCCCTAGTGATTTACGCCGAAAACAGGAAGGAATTTTTTAGAAAAGAGTTGGGTATTCAAGACGTTCCATGGGCAGGAATTGATTCACGAAAAGACAAATGAGATTCCGGTTTTTCAAGAAATGCTTACTTATTTAGCCATCGAGGGGAAAACCAGCCCTCTCTGCTGGCGGATGTTCGTCTGTTTTTTGAAGACGCAGACAACGAAATCGAATGGGAATGTTTCCAAACCATAGAGAAACATGCAGGACGGATAGAAAAAAGAGTCTGTCGCAAAGGGAAGGATATTTTCTGGCTGCAAGAACACAAGTGGCCAGGACTGCTGAGTGTTTTTCTATTGAACGCAGTGTTGAGGTGCGCGGACAACACAGCATAGAAACCAGTTATTAGAAGCCGTATTCATGTTAGATACAAAAGTACCCAGATGCCCAGCATCTGCGCAGAATTTTTAAATAGACGGGTACCTTTCGTATGCTGGCCCGGCGGCAGAGCTGCCCGCCTTTGTATCATGGATATTGGCGGCATGAACCACGACAGCCAATAAATTGCCCATCACATCA
>NZ_CALXGA010000052.1 GCF_944387725.1 uncultured Intestinimonas sp.
TGCCTCTGTAGCTCAGTTGGTAGAGCAGGGGACTGAAAATCCCCGTGTCGCTGGTTCGATTCCGGCCGGAGGCACCAGAGTTTCTCCGGAGGATACTTCGGGTATCCTCCGGAGAGATTTCCTCTTCTTCCTCAGTGTGCAAAAGCGAATCACCCGCATAATATGTACTGTGATTTGCAGGTGTAGCTCATCTGGTAGAGCGCCACCTTGCCAAGGTGGAGGTAGCGAGTTCGAGCCTCGTCACCTGCTCCAAAAAACGGTCATGCCGCGGCCTGCGGGGTGGCCCATAGGGCGACATAGCCAAGTGGTAAGGCAGAGCTCTGCAAAAGCTCCACCCCCAGTTCGAGTCTGGGTGTCGCCTCCAAACGGGAAGGCTAAAAAAGATATTGAGGGCAAAATCCCAGTATTTTCAAGCCTTTCGAGGCTCGTAGATTGGAAAATCTACGAGCCTCTTTTCCCGATATTTAAGCGTGCGGCCCTCACTCAGATAGGAGTTGAACTCGCGCTTGATCGAAATAGGTTTTACCGAGCCAAGATTCTGGAAACAGAATCTTGGCTTTTTTGTTGTCAAAAACAGGAGTAACAATTGCTCAGGCACGCATAAAAACGGAAAGAAAAAGAAGGAGAAACATGAGTTGAAACAATGGACACAAGAAATAATTCGAGAAACGGCCGAATCGTTTTATGCGCGGCATCATCGGTACCCCAAGCAGCAGAATATTTAAGAACTTTCTTTCCCCAAGATCCTCAGACCGATAAAGCCCTTTGGTCACAGGAAAGCATTTTGCAAGCGATCCAACAGTTCCTCCAAATAAATGGCACTTTACCAAAATACTACGATTTCTATAGTGAAAATGGACTTCCTTCCTCTGCGACGGTACACAAAATCTTTCCAGGAGGGAGTATCACCACATTGTACAAACGGTATTTTCCGGAAGAAGTTCAAGGCCTCCACCAAGTGAAGCACTGGGCAGTAGCAACCATTATTCAATCGCTGGATGAATTTTCAAAGCGTACTAGGGCTTGTTTGAAAATTGGCGATGTGTCCAGCAGCGAGGGATTTTGGGCCGCTGGCAAGCAATTTTTTCGCAGGAATCCTGGCGGATTTCAAGGAAAAATTGCGCTGTCCAGGGGGCAAAAGCCCCGCCGGTTGGGCATGTTGACTTTTTTCAAACAAGCCCTAACTTTTTGGGGTCACTTCATTCTTTTTTCACTGCCTCTCATAGAGGGAGGATTTCACGATTTCCGGCCGCGCCATTTTGTGCAGGGGCCAAAGCATATGCCGCGCACCCGGTCCCGGCCCGCGGAGGGCGGGGCCTATTCCGTGGGGGCACTGGAGCGCTCCTGGGCGATGTTGAGCACATGGTCGCCGATACGCTCGAAGTCGGTGAGCATTTCAGAGAAGAGGATGCACCCCTCGTCGGAGCAGACTCCCCGGCGCATCCGCTCCAGCTGGTTCTGGCGGAAGGCGCTGGTCATGTCGTCCATCTTCTGCTCCAGGGCGGAGACCTGGGTGAGCCAGCTGACCGGGTCGGCGACGGCCTTGCCCAGGGCGTCCAGGGCCTCCTGGCAGACGTCCCGCATCTGGATGATCTCGTCCCGGGCCTCCTCGGAGAAGTGGACGTCTTTCTTCTTGAGGATTTCGCTGTAGCCGCAGATGTTCATGGCGTGGTCACCGATGCGCTCAATGTTGCTGGTGATCTTGAAGCAGGCGCTCACCGTGGCGGAGTCCTGGGCGTTGGTCTCCTGGACGATGATGTGGGAGATGAAGCGGGAGATCTCCTTGTTGAGGAAGTCGATGTAGTCCTCGGTCTCCTCCTCCTTGGGGATGAGGCTGGGGTCCCGCTCCAGCACGGCCTGGAAGGCGGTGGTGAGGTTGTCCCGGGCCATGGCCAGCATCCGCTCCAGCTCCTGGTTGATCTGGCTGATGTAGATGGCGGACAGGCCGATGGCGCGGTCCGGGTTGCCGCTGATGGGGGTGAGGAAGGCCAGGTGCATCCCCTCCACCTGGTCCTGGGGCCGGTCGGGGAGAATCCGCATGGCGGCCTTCACCAGATAGTCCCCCAGGGGCAGCAGCACCAGGGTGGTGACAATGTTGAAGAGGGTGTGCATGTTGGCGATCTGGGCGGCGGGGTTGGTGGGGGCCAGGCCGATCATAAAGTCCACCAGCGAGAAGCCCAGCATGGGGCCCACCAGGCAGATGGTGGTGAAGATGGTGGTGCCGATGAGGTTGAACATCAGGTGGATGATGGTGGTGCGCTTGGCGTTGCGGCTGGTGCCGATGGCGGCAAGCACGGCGGTGATACAGGTGCCGATGTTCTGGCCGAAGAGGACGAACACTGCGCTGTGAAGGTCCACCACGCCGCTGTTGGCCAGGGCCTGGAGGATGCCCACCGAGGCAGAGGAGGACTGGATGATAGCGGTGAACACCGCGCCGGCCAGAATGCCCAGGACGGGGTTGGAGAACTGGGTCATCAGGTTCACAAAGGCGGGCATGTCCCGCAGGGGGATCATGGCGGTGCTCATCATGTCCATGCCGATGAAGAGGACGCCCAGGCCGGCCAGGATGCTGCCGTAGTGGTTGACCTGCTGGCGCTTGATGAAGAGCATCATCACCACGCCGGCAAAAGCGAAGAAGGGGGCCAGGGCCCCCACATCCAGGGCGATGAGCTGTCCGGTGATGGTGGTGCCGATGTTGGCGCCCATGATGATCCAGACCGCCTGGGTCAGGGTCATCATGCCGGAGTTGACAAAGCCCACCACCATCACCGTGGTGGCGGAGGACGACTGGATGACGGCGGTGATGACGGCCCCTACCAGGACGCCCAGGAGCCGGTTGGCGGTCAGACGCTCCAAAATGTTCTTCATGCGGTTGCCCGCCGCAGCCTCCAGGCCGGAGCTCATCATCTGCATCCCGTGCAGGAAGAGCGCCAGCCCGCCCAGCAGACTGAGAATATTGGCGATACTCATGCCCTTTTCTCCCTTTCCTCACTCAAAAATAAAGAGACACAGCCCACCTCCCCAGGGGCGCACGGGCCCCGGAGGACGCGGGTCATGTCTCTCGGCTTGCCGGGAGGCGTATCGGATCAGCCATCGCAGCGGACTCCCTCCTTGGAGTACCGTACATCCTACCACCAGCCCCTTCCGGCAAAATGTGCAGGTCCTAACAAAATATATTATAGGGAAAAATGTCGGCGCCGTCAATAAACTTTTACAATTTTTATATGGGGACTTTACAAAGGACCCGGAAGACCGGGCGGCCGTGAAATCCGCGCCGCCGGGCGATGAAAAATTGTCGATTGTCAATTCCCTCCGAATGTGATATGGTTAATATATCTGTGATATAGATACAAAAGACTGCCGGGAGGTATCTTATGCCCGAAGAAATCATCGACCGCATTTACCGCATTCCCGTCCCCCTGCCGGGGAACCCTCTCAAGGAGCTCAACGCCTATCTCATCAAGGGCGGCGGCCGGAACCTTCTCATCGACACCGGCTTCCGCCAGCCCGCCTGCCGGGAGGCCCTCTTCGCCGGGCTCCGGGCGCTGGGGCTCCGGCGGGGGGAGGTGGAGGTTCTGCTCACCCATCTCCACTCGGACCACTCCGGCCTGGCCCCCGAGGCCGCCCGGGACCGGACCATCTACATCAGTGCGGCCGACCGGCCCACTCTGGACGACCTCCACGCCCGCCAGGTCCACTGGGACGAGCTGGAAGCCCGCTTTCAGGAGGAGGGCTTTCCACGCCGCCTGATGATCCGGCTCCAGGACGCCAATCCCGCCCGCTCCATGGCCCCGCCCATGGGCGGCCGCTATGAGAGCCTTCAGGACGGCCGGGTGCTGGAGGCGGGGGGCTTCCGGCTCCAGTGCCTGCTGATGCCCGGCCACACCCCCGGCCAGATGTGCTTCTGGATGGAGGAGCAGGGGATTTTGTTCTCCGGGGACCATGTCCTCTTCGACATCACCCCCAACATCACCGTCTGGCCCCAGATGCGGGACGCCCTGGGCACCTATCTGGACAGCCTGCGGAAAATCGGCGGCCTCCCCGTGCGCCTGACCCTCCCCGGCCACCGGAAGCCCGGGGACCTCCACCAGCGGGTGGCCCAGCTCCTGGAGCATCACCACCGGCGGCTGGACGAGGCCCTGTCGGTGGTGAAGGCCAACCCCGGCCAGGGGGCCTACGGCATCGCCGGACGCATGACCTGGAAGATCCGGGCCAGCTCCTGGGAGGATTTCCCGGCGGCCCAGAAGTGGTTCGCCGTGGGCGAGTGCATGTCCCATCTGGACTACCTCACCCTCCGGGGGCTGGTGCGGAAGACCACGGAGGGCGGCAAGGCCGCCTATTACGCCGTCTGAGCACGGCAGGAAAGGAACGAAAACAGCACACATGGAACAGGCAAAGGTCTATTACTCCGATCTCCGGGCCCGGGTGGGCACCAACCTTCTGGTGAAGCTGGAGAAGCTCATCCGCGCCGCCGGCATCGGCGGGCTCAACATGGAGAAGAAGCTGGTGGCCATCAAAATCCACTTTGGGGAACCCGGCAACCTCTCCTATCTCCGGCCCAACTATGCCAAGGTGGTGGCCGACGTGGTGAAGTCCCTGGGCGGCGTGCCCTTCCTCACCGACTGCAACACCCTTTACCCCGGCCGCCGGAAGAACGCCCTGGAGCACATCGACGCCGCCTACGAAAACGGCTTCTCCCCCTTCTCCACCGGCTGCAACATCATCATCGGCGACGGCCTGCGGGGCACCGACGATGTGGAGGTCCCCGTCCAGGGGGGCGAGTATGTCCAGTCCGCCAAGATCGGCCGGGCCATTATGGACGCCGACGTCTTCCTCAGCCTGAGCCACTTCAAGGGCCATGAGGCCGCCGGCTTCGGCGGGGCCATCAAGAACATCGGCATGGGCTGCGGCTCCCGCCGGGGCAAGATGGAGCAGCACAACGACGGCAAGCCCACCGTCCGCGCCAAGCGCTGCGTGGGCTGCCGCCAGTGCGCCAAGCAGTGCGCCCAGGACGCCATCTCCTACGGGGAGGACCACAAGGCCGTCATCGACCAGGACAAGTGCGTAGGCTGCGGCCGCTGCATCGGCGCCTGCAACTTCGACGCCATCCGCACCCGGGACGACATCGCCAACGCTCTGCTCAACCGAAAAATGGCCGAATACGCCAAGGCTGTGGTGGATGGCCGTCCGAACTTCCACATCAGCCTGGTCATCGACATCTCCCCCTACTGCGACTGCCACGGGGAGAACGACCTGCCCATCCTCCCCGACGTGGGCATGTTTGCCTCCTTTGACCCGGTGGCCCTGGACCAGGCCTGTGCGGATGCCTGCCGGCGGCAGCAGCCCATCCCCGGCAGCCTTCTGGACGAGCGGATGCGCGCCGAGGGCTTTGTGGACCACCACGATCCCTTTATCAACACCACCCCTGAGGCCGAGTGGGAGAGCTGCCTGGAGCACGCCGAGAAAATCGGCCTGGGCGCCCGGAAGTACGAGCTCATCACAGTCTGAGGCAAAGGCGGAGGCCGGCGGCCAGGCCGGTGAGGAAGGCGGCCTCCTCCGCCAGGCGGCCCTCCTGACCGCTGGCCGCCTCATACTCCAGAAAGGCGGCTCTGGCCGTCTCGTCCAGGCAGGTCTCCAGCCCTTCTGAGGCCCGGAGGAGGGCATGGCGGGCGGCGGGATAGGCCGGATGTCCCTCCAGGAGCCCTGAGCGCTCCAATTCCCGATGATACCACTGGCCGGCCAGTTCATAGAGAAAGGCTTCCACAAGCAACACCTCACCAAGTTTTTCTATATTATACACCAAGAATAACTCTGTGTCAAGAACAGGAGTCAATATGGCGGAATTTTGCGAAAGGGTCCGGGCGCTTCGGGAGGAGCGTAAGTGGTCCCAAAAGGCGCTGGCCCAGGAGCTGAAGCTGACCTTGAACGCCTACCAGCTCTATGAGTATGGGCAGGGATACCCTACCTATAAAAGACTGCTTGCGCTTGCCGATCTTTTTGACGTGTCCCTGGATTATCTTGTGGGACGTTCCGATATCCGGGAACGGCGGTGACGCAGGGTTCCGCCCTGGGGGTCCGGCGACCCGCCGCCTCCATCCTGGCTCCCCCTCTGGGGGAGCTGGCTGCGGCGAAGCCGCAGACTGAGGGGGTTCCCCGTCCAGGGCTCCACTCTGTGGGGGCCGGCTCCCAGCCGGAAAGGGTTCCGGCATCCTACCGGGGGGCGCCTGCCCGGCGGGACGCCGGACACCCCAGGGTGGGGTCCTTGAACCCCAGGGATAAACTGATTTCAAAAACAAGAAAGGACGCTGATACCCCATGGATATCCAAAAAATCCTCTCCCACTGCGACCATACCCTCCTCAAGCCGGAGGCCACCTGGGCCCAGATCAAGGAGGTCTGCGACGACGGCCTCAAATACCACTGCGCCAGCGTCTGCATCCCCCCCGCCTACGTCCGGGAGGCCGCCGGCCATGTGGGCAACGCCCTGAAAATCTGCACCGTCATCGGCTTCCCCAACGGCTGCTCCACCACCAACGTCAAGGTCTTCGAGACCGAGGACGCCATCCGCAGCGGCGCAGACGAGATCGACATGGTCATCCACCTGGGCTGGGTCAAGGACCGGCGGTGGGACGACCTCCTCACCGAGATGAAGGCCGTCAAGGCCTCCTGCAACGGCCGCATCCTCAAGGTCATCGTGGAGGCCTGCCTCCTGACCCAGGAGGAGAAAATCAAGCTCTGTGAGCTGGTCACCGCCTCCGGCGCGGAGTATATCAAAACCTCCACCGGCTTCTCCACCGGCGGCGCCACCCGGGAGGATGTGGCCCTCTTCGTCCGGCATGTGGGCCCCGGCGTCAAGGTCAAGGCCGCCGGCGGCATCTCCACCCTCCAGGACGCCCAGGACTTCCTGGACCTGGGGGCCGACCGTTTGGGCACCTCCCGCATTGTCAAGCTGGCGAAGGAACAGCAGGACCTCTGAGCCCTTCCCGTCATCCCCGGAGCGCCCCCGCCGCTGTTAATACTCTTGAAACAATTTCGTAAACTTTTTTTGATAACCACGAAATTTTGGTTGCGCTTTGGGGAAAGGTGCGCTATAATGTGCCTGTGCCCGGAGGAATCGACTGCCATCGCTGTCCGTACCCAAACCGGGCACGAATGTTTGAAAGGAAGGTAGATCAGCTTGAAGACTTTAAAGAAACTCTCCGCTCTTGTGCTGGCTGGCGCCATGATCTTCTCCCTGGCCGCCTGCGGCGGCGGCAGTGACGAGACCCCCGCCCCTGAGACCCCCGCCCCGGTGGAGGAGTCCACCCCCGCGGCGTCCAACGCCGACTACAAGGTGGCCATGATCACCGACTACGGCGACATCACCGACCAGTCCTTCAACCAGACCACCTACGAGGCCTGCCAGGAGTTCTGCACCGCCAACGGCCTGGAGTTCAGCTACTACAAGCCCGCCGGTGACTCCACCCCGGAGCGGGTGGCCATGGTGGACGCCGCTATCGGCGACGGCTTCAACGTCATCGTGATGCCCGGCTACGCCTTTGCCGAAACCATCAAGGAGACCGTGGAGATTAATCCCGAGGTCACCTTCATCGCCCTGGACGTGGGCGAGGGCGACCTGAACCCCGTGGACGAGAACGGCGAGCTCCTGGGCGAATACTATGATATCCCCGCCAACCTCTACTGCGCGGTCTACCAGGAGGAGCTGTGCGGCTACATGGCTGGCTACGCCGCTGTGAAGCTGGGCTACACCCACCTGGGCTTCCTGGGCGGCATGGCCGTCCCCGCCGTGCAGCGCTACGGCTACGGCTTCGTGCAGGGGGCTTCCGCCGCCGCCGCCGATCTGGGCAACGAGGACAGCGTGACCGTGGAGTACGTCTACGGCAACCAGTTCTTCGGCGACGGCGACATCACCGCCTACATGGACAACTGGTACCAGACCCTGGGTGTGGAGATCGTCTTCGCCTGCGGCGGCGGCATCTACACCTCCGCCGCTGAGGCCGCCGCCAAGGTGGACGGCAAGGTCATTGGCGTGGACGTGGACCAGGCCGCCATCATCGACACCGCCTACGGCGAGAGCATGACCGTCACCTCCGCTATGAAGGGCCTGGCCAACACCACCCAGCACCTCCTCCAGGAGACCATGGCCGGCAACTTCGCCAGCTACGGCGGCCAGATCGAGACCCTGGGCCTGGTGTCCGGCGACGACCCCACCGCCAACTATGTCCAGCTCCCCATGGAGACCACCCAGTGGAGCGATACCTTCACCCAGGAGGACTACATTGCCCTGGTGGCCGGCATGTTTGACGGCACAATCACTGTCTCCAACGACGTGTCCATGGAGCCCGACGCTGTGGTGAGCAACATCACCGTCAACTCCTACGGCAACATCAAGTAAGACCCCCTGCGGGATTTCCCAGGAACCGAGTCAAAAGTTCCGGCAGAATGACAGATGTCGTCTCTGCCGGAACTTTTTTGGCCCTTTCCACTGATTTTTTCCAGTTCGGACCCGCCATGCCCGGAAGAAAACCGGCAAAAATCACATTTTTTCTTTGAATTATGGTCCGTTCTATAGTACAATAGAGATAAGACCTATGCAGCAAAGGGAGGCGGTAGCTTGGAACAGCCCTATGCCATTGAAATGCTTCACATCACGAAGCGGTTCCCCGGCATCGTTGCCAACGACAACATCACCCTCCGGCTCCGAAAGGGGGAGATCCACGCCCTCCTGGGGGAGAACGGCGCCGGCAAGTCCACCCTCATGAGCGTACTCTTCGGCCTGTACCAGCCGGAGGAGGGCGCCATCAAGAAGGACGGCCGGGAGGTCCGCATCAAGGACCCCAACGACGCCAACGACCTGGGCATCGGCATGGTCCACCAGCACTTCAAGCTGGTGGAGTGCTTCACCGTTCTGGACAACATCATCCTGGGGGTGGAGCCCTGCCGGCACGGCTTCCTCCAGAAGGCCGACGCCCGGAAAAAGGTGCTGGACCTCAGCGAGAAGTACGGGCTCAAGGTGGACCCGGACGCCCTGGTGGAGGACATCACCGTGGGGATGCAGCAGCGCACCGAGATTCTGAAGATGCTCTACCGGGACAACGAGATTCTGATTTTCGACGAGCCCACCGCCGTGCTGACCCCCCAGGAGATCGACGAGCTCATGGAGATCATGCGGGGCCTGGCCGCCGAGGGCAAGAGCATCCTCTTCATCTCCCACAAGCTCAACGAGATCATGGAGGTGGCCGACCGCTGCACCGTTTTGCGCAAGGGGCGGTATGTGGGCACTGTGGAGGTCAAGGACACCACCAAGGAGGAGCTCTCCCGGATGATGGTGGGCCGGAACGTGGAGTTTGTGGTCCACAAGGAGCCCGCCGTCCCCAAGGAGGTCCTTCTGGAGGTGGAGGGCCTCACCGTGGCCTCCAAGCTCCACAGCAACAACGCCGTCCGCAATGTCTCCTTCTCGGTGCGGGCGGGGGAGATCGTCTGCATCGCCGGCATTGACGGCAACGGCCAGACCGAGCTGGTCTACGGCCTGACGGGCCTGGAGCCCGTGAAGGAGGGGAAGATCCTCCTCAAGGGGGCGGACATCACCCGCGCCCCCATCCGGCAGCGATCCACCGGCGGCATGAGCCATATCCCCGAGGACCGGCACAAGCACGGCCTGGTGCTGGACTACACCCTGGAGGACAACATGGTGCTTCAGCGGTACTTTGAGCCGGAGTTCGTCACCTCCGCCGGCTTTCTGAAGCGCAGGGCCATCCGGGCCTATGCCCTCCGGCTTATTGAGCAGTACGACGTCCGCTCCGGCCAGGGCCCCGTCACCATTGCCCGGAGCATGTCGGGGGGTAACCAGCAGAAGGCCATCGTGGCCCGGGAGATCGACAAGAACCCCGACCTCCTGGTGGCCGTCCAGCCCACCCGGGGCCTGGACGTGGGCGCCATCGAGTACATCCACCGCCAGATTGTGGCCCAGCGGGACGCCGGCAAGGGCGTGCTGCTGGTGAGCCTGGAACTGGATGAGGTCATGGCCCTCTCCGACCGCATCCTGGTGATGTACGAGGGGGAGATCGTGGGGGAGCTGGACCCCAAGACCACCACCGTGGAAGAGATGGGCCTCTACATGGCCGGCGCCAAGCGAAAGGGGGCGTGAGCGATGAACGAAAAAAAGCGGTCCCTCTTGCAAAACAAGGGGGTCCAGTCCCTGCTGGCCTCCCTGCTGTGCATCCTGGCTGGCCTGCTCATCGGCTACCTGGTGTTGCTGATCATCAACCCCGCCGGGGCCTGGGAGGCCATTGTCACCATCGTGGAGAACTTCCTCTACTACCCCAGCCCCCAGGCCCAGATCCGCTACTTCGGCAACACCCTGGTGAAGACCGCTCCCCTGCTGATGTGCTCCCTGTCGGTGCTCTTTGCCTACAAAGTGGGCCTCTTTAACATCGGGGCCGCCGGGCAGTACGTCATCGGCGCCGGGGCCTGCCTCTACTGCGCTCTGGCCTGGCAGATGCCCTGGTTTGTGTGTATGCTGGCCGCCGTGGCGGCGGGGGCCGTGCTGGGGGCCATCTCCGGGGCCCTGAAGGCCTACCGCAACGTCAACGAGGTCATTTCCTGCATCATGCTCAACTGGATCAGCCTGTACGCCGTCAACGTGCTCCTGTCCCAGGTGAAGGAGACCGCCAGCCCCTACACCCTGACCCTGAGCAGCACCAATCCCGGCGCCCTCCTCCCCAGCCTGGGCCTGGGTGATCTCTTCCAGAACAACCGCTATGTCACCCTGGCCATTCCCCTGACCGTTCTGGTGGCTGCGGCCATCTGGGTCCTGCTGGAGAAGACCAAGCTGGGCTACGAGCTCAAGGCCACCGGCTTCAACAAATACGCCGCCCAGTACTGCGGCATGAAGGAGAAGCGCAACATCATCCTCACCATGGTCATCGCCGGGGGACTGGCCGGCCTAGGGGCCGCCGCCCTCTACCTCACCGGCTTTGAGCAGTGGCAGACCACCCACTCCTCCATCCCCAGCATGGGCTTCAACGGCATTGCCGCCGCCTTCCTGGGGGGCCTCAACCCCATCGGCTCCATCTTCGCCTCCTACTTCATCCAGCACATCACCAACGGCGGCGCCTATGTGGACAAGACCATGTACTCCGCTCAGATCTCCGACCTCATCTCCTCTTTGATTATCTACCTGTGCGGCTTCGTGCTGTTCTTCAAATCCCTGCTGGACCGCCGCCTGGCCCGCCAGGCCGAGCGGGCGGCCGCCCGGGCCAAGGCCGAAAAAGGAGGGGAATCGAAATGATGCTGCTGATTCAATACACCCTGATTTTCTCCTCGGTGCTGATTCTGGTGGCCCTGGGGGGCTGCTTCTCGGAGCACTCCGGCGTCATCAACATCGGCCTGGAGGGCATCATGGTCATGGGGGCCCTGGGCGGGGCCCTGATGATGAAGCTCCTCCCCGCCGGCACCGCCGCCCCGGTGATGATTCTGCTGGTGGTCCTGGCCGCCTGCGCCCTGGGCGCGGTCTACTCCCTGCTGCTGGCGGTGGCCGCCATCCATTTCAAGGCCGACCAGACCCTGGTGGGCACCGCCATGAACCTGCTGGGCACCGCCGCCGCCACCGTCTTTGTCAAGGCCATGAACACCGCCGCCGACGTGAACAACGTCTCCTCCATCATCCAGTACATCGACGCCAAGCGGTCCTTTTTGGTCTATATCAACGGCTTCGAGTTCAACTGGTTTATGGCCATCACCGTCCTGGCCCTGGTCTGCTCCTGGGTGGTCCTCTACCGGACCCGGTTCGGCCTGCGGCTCATGGCCTGCGGCGAACACCCCCAGGCCGCCGACAGCGTGGGCATCAACGTCTATAAAATGCGCTACGCCGGCGTGCTGATCTCCGGGGTGCTGGGGGGCTTGGGCGGCATTGTCTACATCACCGCCGGGGTCAGCGAGTGGATGTTTGAAAACGGCGTGGCCGGCTTCGGCTTCCTGTCCCTGGCCGTGATGATTTTCGGCCAGTGGAAGCCCGCCCGCATCGCCCTGGCCGCCCTGCTCTTCGGCTTCTTCCGGGCCCTGGGGAACGTCTACACCGGCTTCGACCTCCTCAGCAGCCTGAACCTCCCCAGCGCGCTCTACAACATGCTCCCCTATCTCGTCTCCCTGGTGGTGCTGGCCTTCACCTCCCAGAAGTCCAGAGCCCCCAAGGCAGAGGGCATTCCCTACGACAAGGGCCTGCGCTGACGGCAGAGACAGCCTGATCCGGCTCCTTCGGCGGCCTCCGCGCCCGGCCCGGAGGCCGCCCTTTTTTCCCAGGCCGCCCCAGACGGGGGCTGACACCATTTGAGAGAGGATGGAATTCCCATGAATCTGACGGAACTGACCGCCGCCCTACAGGACGGCGTCTATGACGGAACCCTCCGCACCCTCTACCCCGGCCGCTGGGAGGGGCAGCGGGAGCGCTATCTCCGGCTGGCCGCCGCCTTCGGGGAGCGCTTCGGCACGGAGCGGACGGTGGAGCTCTTCTCCGCCCCCGGCCGCAGCGAAATCGGCGGCAACCACACCGACCACCAGCAGGGCCGGGTGCTGGCCGCCGCCGTCACCCTGGATGCCGTGGCCGTGGCCTCCAAGAACGACCGCAACGTCATCCGCATCTACTCCGAGGGCCACGGGGAGGAGCGCATCAACTTAGAAAAGCTGGAAATTCTTCCCGCCGAGACAGGGACCACCGCCGCCCTCATCCGGGGCATCGCCGCCCGCTTCTATGAGCTGGACCTGCGCTACGGCGGCTTCGACGCGTATGTCAGCTCCGACGTGCTGCCCGGCTCCGGCCTGTCCTCTTCCGCCGCCTACGAGGTGCTGGTGGGCACCGTGCTCAACTGGCTCTACAACGACGGGAAGGCCAGTCCCGTACTGGTGGCCAAGGTGGGCCAGTTCGCCGAGAATAATTACTTTGGCAAGCCCTGCGGCCTCATGGACCAGTGCGCCTCTGCCGTGGGGGGCTTCTGCCTCATGGATTTTGCCGACCCCGCCGCCCCGGATGTGGCCTCCATCCCCTGCGCCCCCGCCGACTACGGCTACGCCCTGTGCCTCATCGACGCCGGCGGCAGCCACGCCGACCTCACCGACGAGTACGCCGCCATTCCCCGGGAAATGCGCGCCGTGGCCCGGCTCCTGGGCCAGGACGTTCTGGGCAAGACCCGGGAGGCCGACTTCTACGCCCGCCTGGGAGAGCTCCGGGGCCACGTCCCGGACCGGGCCCTCCTCCGGGCCATGCACTTCTATGGGGAGAACCAGCGAGTGCTGGACCAGGCGGAGGCCCTGCGGGAGGGAGATTTCCCCCGCTTCCTGGCCATGGTGCGGGCCTCCGGCCGCTCCTCCATGGACCTGCTCCAGAACATCTACCCCTCCGGGAACCCCGGCGAGCGCAGCCTCTCCCTGGCCCTGGCCCTCTGTGAGCGCCTTCTGGAGGGGGACGGCGCCTGGCGGGTCCACGGCGGCGGCTTCGCCGGCACCGTCCAGGCCTTCGTGCCCCTGTCTGCCCTGGAGGACTTCCGATCCTGGATGGAGGCCGTCTTTGGCCCCGGCGCGTGTCATGTCCTGTCGGTGCGCCCCGCCGGCGGCGTCCGGGTCCGGCCGGAGGGCGAGGCATGAGCGTCACAGCCCGCCCCTGGGGGGCCACCCGGGAGGGGACGCCGGTGACCCTCTTCCGCCTGGAGGCCCCCGACGGGGCCTATGTCCAGGTGCTGGACTACGGGGCCATTCTCCAGGCTGCGGCCGTCCCCGACCGGACGGGGCGGCTCCGGGACGTCTGCCTGGGCTTTGATACCCCGGCGGAATACCAGGAGAAGCACGACGGCTACCTGGGGGCCCTGGTGGGCCGGTGCGCCAACCGCATCCGGGGGGCCCGGTTCCAGCTGGACGGGCGGCCCTGGCCCCTGGCCGCCAACCAGCCCCCCAACCACCTCCACGGCGGGGTCCGGGGCTTTGACCAGTACCTCTGGGACCACCGCGTCCAGGACGACGCCCTGGTGCTCACCCGCCGCTCTCCCGCCGGGGAGGAGGGCTACCCAGGCGCCCTCCAGACGGAGGCGCAGTATACCTTCACCCCGGACCACGTCCTGCGGCTGACCCTCCGGGCGGTCTCCGACGCCGACACGGTGGTGAACCTCACCAGCCACGCCTATTGGAACCTCAACGGCCACGGGGGCGGGGACGTGGGGGAGCATACCCTCTCCATCGACGCCATCGCCTACACCGAGCTGGCGGCGGACAACTGCCCCACGGGCACCCTGGCATCGGTGGTGGGTACCCCCTTCGACCTGCGCATCCCCCGGGCCCTCTCCGCCGGCTGGGACGCCGGCCACCCCCAGATCCGGCAGGGCGGAGGCTACGACCACAACTGGGCCCTCCGGGGCCGGGGACTCCGGGAAGCCGCCGTCCTCCACGCCCCGGAGAGCGGCATCACCCTGACCCTCTCCACCACCCAGCCGGGGCTCCAGGTCTACACGGCAAACTTCCTCCCGGAGATGACCGGAAAGGGCAGGGCGGCCTACGGCCGGCGGCGGGGGGTGGCGTTGGAGGCCCAGGGCTTCCCCAACGCCGTCAACCAGCCGGAGTTCCCCTCCACGGTCCTCCGGGCCGGGGAGCCCTATCACCAGGAAATCGCATTCGCCTTTACCCACGATTGAGTCCAAGAGGAGGCCTTCCCGTTGCACCGCTACAAAATCATGATTGTGGATGACGAGGCGGAGGTCCGCACGGCCATCGCCCACATCATCGACTGGGGAGCCCTGGGCTTTGAGATTGCGGCCGAGGCCGAAAACGGCGTGGACGCCCTAGAGAAGGCCGAGGCCCTGGACCTGGACGTGGTCCTCACCGACATCAAAATGCCCTTTATGGACGGTCTGGAGCTGGGGGCCCGGCTCTCCCGGCGCAAGCCCGGCCTCAAGCTCATCATCTTCTCCGGCTTCGACGCCTTTGAGTACGCCCAGGAGGCCATCAAGCTCAATGTGGTGGAGTATGTCCTCAAGCCGGTGAACGCCGCCGAGCTCACCGCCGTGCTGGGCCGGGTCCGGGATCTGCTGGACGCCGAGATCGCCCAGCGGCGGAACATCGACCAGCTCAAACAGGTCTACCAGAAGAGCCTGCCCCTTTTGCGGGAAAAATTCCTTCAGGAGCTGCTCCGGGGGCCCATGGACCCCCAGGAGGCGGCCCAGCAGGCCGACCGCTTCGGTCTCACTGTCCGGGAGGGACGCTATAAGATTGTGGCGGTGTGCAGCCTCTCCCCCGGCCCGGAGCGGACCCCCGCCCTCTCCGAGGAGCTCCTCCCCGTGTCGGTGGAGCAGATGCTGGGGGACATTCTCCGCAACCGCTGCCACAAGGAGCTCTACACCAGCTTCTCCTCCATTGTGGTGGTGACGGCCTGGGACCGGGAGCCGGTGGAGTCCCTGATGCGCCTGCTGGGGGACGTCTGCTCCGAGAGCGCCCGGGTGCTGGGCATCACGGTGACGGCGGGCATCGGCCGCCCCTGCCAGAAGCTGGAGGAGCTCTACCGCTCCTGCGCCGAGGCCTGGGCCGCCCTGGAGTACCGGGCGGTGGTGGGGAGCGGCAAGCCCATCTATATCCAGGATATGGAACGGCTGGAGCGCTCCCCCCAGGCGCCGGAGAACCGCCTGGCCCGGCAGCTGCTGCCGGTGGTCAAGTTCGGCTCCCGGGAGCAAATTGCCGCCCTGGTCCAGGAGCTCCTGCCCGGCGGCGGGGATGACTGGAGCCCCCAGGCCCAGTTCATCGGGGTGCTGGGGGTGCTTCTGCCTGTCATCCAGCAGTACAAGCTGGAGGAAATCCTGGGACCCCGGCAGGAGTGGCTGGAGCTGCTGACCCGGGACGCCCCTGTGGAGGACCTGCGCACCTGGCTTCTGGCGGTCTGCCTGAGAATGAGCGGCAGCATGGACCAGCGCCGGGTCACCACCGCCAAGCGGCTGGTGGAGGAGGCTGAGCGCTTCATCCGGGAGCACTACCAGGAGTCGGGGCTGTCGTTGGAGAAGCTGTGCGGCCATCTCCACATCAGCCAGTCCTACTTCTCTACCATTTTCAAGCAGGAGACCGGCAGGAATTACGTCCAGTATCTCACCGAGGTACGGATGGAGCACGCGGTGGAGCTGCTGCGGGCCACCGATGACAAGACCTATCTCATCGCCGAACAAGTGGGCTACGACGAGCCAAACTATTTCAGCTATGTGTTCAAGAAGCGCTTCGGCGTCACCCCCTCCCAATTCCGCAGGC
>NZ_CALXGA010000053.1 GCF_944387725.1 uncultured Intestinimonas sp.
GGTCTGGTTGTCGGCGGCGGTGGTGAAGACCTGGCTCTTCTTGGCGGGGATGGTGGTGTTGCGCTCGATGAGCTTGGTCATGACGCCGCCCATGGTCTCGATGCCCAGGGAGAGGGGGGTGACGTCCAGCAGCAGCAGACCCTTCACGTCGCCCACCAGCACGCCGCCCTGAATGGCGGCGCCGATGGCCACGCACTCGTCGGGGTTGATGCCCTTGAAGCCCTCCTTGCCGGTGAGCTTCTTGACCATCTCCTGGACGGCGGGGATGCGGCTGGAGCCGCCCACCAGCAGGACCTTGGAGATGTCGCTCTGGCTCAGGCCGGCGTCACTCATGGCCTGGCGGACCGGGCCGGCGGTGCGCTCCACCAGATTGGCGGTGAGCTGGTCGAACTTGGCCCGGGTGAGGGTCAGGTCCAGGTGCTTGGGCCCGGTGGCATCGGCGGTGATATAGGGCAGGTTGATGTTGGAGCTGGCGACGCCGGAGAGCTCAATCTTGGCCTTCTCGGCGGCCTCCTTGAGCCTCTGCATGGCCACCTTGTCGGCGGAGAGGTCGATGCCGTTGGCGCTCTTGAACTCGGAGACCATCCAGTCCATGACGGCCTGGTCGAAGTCGTCGCCGCCCA
Source organism: uncultured Intestinimonas sp. (assembly GCF_944387725.1). Taxonomy (GTDB): domain Bacteria; phylum Bacillota; class Clostridia; order Oscillospirales; family Oscillospiraceae; genus Intestinimonas. The sequence goes on from NZ_CALXGA010000053.1 coordinate 624, forward strand.
GGTGGGTGTCGCCGGAGGTGGAGAGGACCTCGATGACGCCGTCGCCGATCTCCAGAATGGAGACGTCGAAGGTGCCGCCGCCCAGGTCGTAGACCATGATCTTCTGGTCCTGCTTCTCCTTGTCCACGCCGTAGGCCACGGCGGCGGCGGTGGGCTCGTTGATGATCCGCTTGACGTCCAGGCCGGCGATGCGCCCGGCGTCCTTGGTGGCCTGCCGCTGGGCGTCGTTGAAGTAGGCGGGGACGGTGATGACCGCCTCGGTGACGCTCTGGCCCAGATAGGCTTCGGCGTCGGCCTTGAGCTTCTGGAGAATCATGGCGGAGATCTCCTGGGGGGTGTAGGCCTTGCCGTCGATGGTCACCTTTTCCGAGGTGCCCATCTTCCGCTTGATGGACATGATGGTCCGGTCGGGGTTTGTGATGGCCTGGCGCTTGGCCACCTGGCCCACCATCCGCTCGCCGTCCTTGGAGAAGGCCACCACCGAGGGGGTGGTGCGGTTGCCCTCCGCGTTGGGGATGACAACGGGTTCGCCGCCCTCCATGACGGCCACGCAGGAGTTGGTTGTACCGAGGTCGATACCGATGATTTTAGACATAACTGATTCCTCCAATATATCGTAACATTTTTATTTTATCCGAACAGTTCGGGGAAAATCAAAGGAAGCGGTCACGCTGTGCGCCCTCCGCGGCGGCGGCCCCCCTCCGACTGCGCAAGCCGGCCTCCGGGGCTTGGGCCCTCCGGTCCGTTTGCTCCGCTGCGGGTCTTCGCCGCCTGTTCCCGGGCGCTCCGCGCTTCTTGCTAATTGGCCACCTTCACCATGGCGAAACGGATGACCTTCTCCCCCAGCTTGAAGCCGGTCTGGAAGACCTCCACAATGGTGTTCTCCCCCACGCTCTCGTCCTCCACATGCATCACAGCGTTGTGGAGGGCGGGGTCGAAGGTCTCTCCCAGGGCGGGAATCTCCTCGATGCCCAGCTTGGTGAGAATCTCCTTGAGGCCGTTCATGGTCATCTCCACGCCCTTGGCGTAGGCGGCGTCGGCGGTCGCCTGCTTGAGAGCCCGGTCCAGGTTGTCGTAGACCGGCAGGAAGGCCAGCACCGCGTCGCTCTTGGCGTCGGCGTAGATGCTCTCCTTCTCCTTCTGGCTGCGCTTGCGGAAGTTGTCGTACTCGGCGGCCAGGCGCAGGTACTTGATCTCTTTTTCGTCCAGCTCAGTCTTCAAGGCTTCCAGCTCCTCCATCAGCGGATCGGGCTCGGGGGCGGGCTCCGCCGCCGGGGCCGCCTCCTCCGCGGGGACCGCCTCCTGGACGGGTTCCTGCTTCTTTTCTTTCTTTTTCTCGCTCAAGGTATTACCTCCTCAGTATGGGGTGTCCCGGCCCGGCCGGGATAGGGGCTACGGCTGCTCCGTGCCCTGGTCTCCGGGGGGGAGCTCTCCCTGCTCAAAGAGGCGGGAGAGGCCGTCGGCAAAGTAGGACAGCCGGGCGGTGATCTTGGCGTAGTCCATCCGGGTGGGACCCACCACGCCGATGACCCCCCGCATCCCATCGCCGATGTCGTAACTGGCCACCACCACACTGGTATCCTTCAGGGCGTCGGCCACGTTTTCAGGTCCGATGAGAATCTCCATTGGGTCCCCCTGGGGCACCGGGAAGCGCTCGGCGTCCTGGTCCTCGCTGAGGTAGCTCATAAGAGGAGCGGCCCGCTCCAGGCTCCGGTACTCGGGGTGGGATAGGAGGTTGGCGATGCCGGCGGTATGGACCGTGCGCTGCTCCAGGTGCTCCAGCACGTCCATGGCGAAGGAGACCACCAGAGAGATGAGGCCGTAGGCCTCGCCGGCGGCGTGGGAGGCCACCCGCATGAGCTCCGGGGTGATCTCATCCAGGGTGAGGCCGGTAAAGGTGGTGTTCAGCAGGGTGTTCAAAAGCTGGAGCTGGGCCTCGTTGAGGTCGGAGGGCAGCCGCACCAGCCGGTTGCGCACCACGTTGTTGTCGGTCATCACCACGATGATGAAGGAGTCGCTGGAGACCATCAGCAGATCAAAGCGCTGGATGGTCACCCGGCTGGCCCCGGAGGAGAGGGCGAAGGCGGGGTACGAGGTGAGCTGGGAGAGCACCCGGCCGGCCTGGTCGATGACCTGGTCCAGCTCGCGCATCTTCAGGTGCAGGGCCTCGTTGAGCTTTCGGGTCTCCTGGACCGACAGGCGGTAGTCCTCCATCAGCTCGTTGACGTACACCCGGTAGCCCTTGGGGGAGGGAATCCGACCGGCGGAGGTATGGGGCTGCTCCAGCAGGCCCAGGGCCTCCAGGTCGGCCATCTCGTTGCGGATGGTAGCCGGGGAGACGTTGAGCGCCGGGTGGGAGGCGATGGTCTTGGAGCCCACCGGCTCGGCTGTGGCAATGTAGTTTTCTATGATGGCGCGGAGGATCTTCCGCTTGCGCTCGGTCAAGTCCATACCGCGCTCACCTTCTTATCGAGGTTTTAGCACTCGCACTCTCTGAGTGCTAATGTAAATCTACCACTCCTGCGAAAAAAAGTCAATAGGGTTGGTTGTAAATTAAATGTGAACAGCGGGAAAAGGACTCCGCCGCCCTGGGGATGTGGCTGGCAGGGGTGCATGGGCGTTTTCCCTAAGAGTGCGCACTTAACTTCCGAAAAAAACTGCCGATATAGATAAAGATATACTGTCAGTAGAGTGCCTGGGCTCTTCTGACAAAGCAAAGGATAGAAAGGAGCAGCAAAACATGAAGTATCACTCCATCCGCACCTCTATGATGGCGACCCTGATCCCCATGATCCTGGTGGCCATGGCAGCCTTGTCCTTTTTCGGCTACCAGGCCGCCAGAAATGCGATTGAGAGCGCCGCGCAGAACGAGATGGACCTGTGTCTCGCTCTTGCCACCGACTCCATCCAGAAATCCCTGGTCCAGAACCGTCTGGTGGCGGAGTCTGTGGCCCGGGGTGTGGAGGCGGTGCGGAACCATCTGAACACCGCGCCCGCCGGCACGGGGGCGGAGGCCGCCGTGCCCCAGGAGGACCAGGAGGCGGCCATCTACCAGGAGCTTCTGACCTCCGTGGTGGGCAGCAACGACGAGACCTTCGGCGGCGGCATCTGGTTTGAGCCCTACGCCTACCGGGCCGGACAGCAATATTTCTCCCCCTACTGTATGAGGGAGGACGGCGCTGTTGTGTATGTGGACAACTATTCTCTGGGCGAGGGCGTGTTCTACACGGACCAGGACTGGTACATCGACGCCAGGGACATCACCCAGGACGTGGTGTGGTCGGCGCCCTACTACGACGAGTATGCACAGATCTCCATGGTAACGGCTTCAGCCCCCTTCTATGAGAACGGGCAGCTTTTGGGGGTGGCCACTGCGGACATTGACCTGACCCAGATGCAGCAGATGGTGCTCTCCCTTCAGGTCCGCCAGGGGGGACGGGCCTTCCTCATTGACGGCAGCGGCACCTACATCGCCGATGAGGACAGCGCAAAGCTGCTTGCGGCCAACATCCTCCAGGACGAAAACCCCTCCATGGCGGCCCTGGGCCAGCAGATTCTCCAGCAGGGCGAGGGTACCGGCTCCTATACAGTGAACGGAGAGACCTACCTGGCCTGGTTTACCCAGATCCCAGAGAGCGGCTGGTATGTGGTCACCACCATCTCGGAGAGGGAGCTGATGGCCGAGACGGACACCCTGGCCCAGGTGCTCCTTGTGCTGTGCGCCGTCTTTGCGTCGGCCTTCCTGCTGGCGATGTTTATCTACCTTCAGTTCTATGTCATTCGGCCCTTGGGCCGTCTGGCCAACGCCACCCGGGCGTTGGCCGGCGGGGACCTGTCGGTGTCCATCCAGGTCCGCAGCCGCAGTGAGATCGGCGTGGTGGCAGACTCCCTGGAGAAGCTGGTGGCCCGCCTGCGGCACTATATCGACTACATCGGGGAGGTCTCCGGCGTGCTCCAGAGCATCGCCAAGGGGAACTTCAACTTTACCCTCCAGCAGGACTATACAGGGGAGTTCGCCGAAATGAAGGAGGGGATCCAGCAGGTGCAGGTCACGCTGTCGGACATGCTCCTATCCGTGCTGCAGGCGGCGGAGCGGGTGGAGGCCGGAGCCAGCCAGATCGCCACAGGAACCCAGACCCAGGCCCAGGGGGCCTCGGATCAGGCCTCCAGCGTGCAGGAGCTGGCTGCCTCCCTGTCTGAAATCTCCACCGAGGTGGACGCCACCGCCCACAGCATGGAGGAGGCCCAGCAGAAGATGGCCAGCGTCATGGAGGAGGCCAACGCCGGCGACCAGAAGATGGGGCACATGCTGGAGGCCATGGACGAGATCACCAAGGCCTCCCAGGAGATTGGGGCCATCATCAAGAGCATCGAGGACATCGCCTTCCAGACCAACATCCTGGCCCTGAACGCGGCGGTGGAGGCCGCCCGGGCCGGCGCCGCCGGCAAGGGCTTCGCCGTGGTGGCCGACGAGGTCCGAACCCTGGCCGGAAAGACGGCCGGCGCCTCCCAGAACACTGCGGAGCTCATCGAGCGGGCCATGGCGGCGGTGAAGAACGGCAAGCAGATCGCGGACGACACGGCGGCCTCCTTCCGCAGCGTCCACAGCGGCATTTCGGAGGTGTCGGAGCGCACCGCCCAGGTGGGCACGGAAACCGAGAAGCAGAAGGAGGCCCTCCAGCAGACCACCGCCGGCGTGGAGCGGATTTCCAGCATTGTCCAGACCAGCTCCGCCACGGCGGAGGAGAGCGCCGCGGCCAGCCAGGAGCTCTCCAGCCAGGCCCATCTGCTCAGAGAGCTCACCGGCAAGTTCATTCTTCCGGATCAAGGGGCGTGATGGGTCCGCTTCCCCTTTTTTCCAGTATAGAACCCTCCCTTCCTCCACATCCTCTTTTTATGTAAATTCTCACGATGGAGGGAGAAGACCCACTATGAAACAACTGCTCGCTGCGGCGCTGTGCGCCTGTCTGCTCTTCCAGCCCGCCGCCGCCGTCTCCGGGGCGCCGGAGGTGGCGGCGGGCTCCGCCGTTCTCATGGAGAAGGAGACCGGCGCGGTCCTGTACGAGGCCAACGCCCACGACAGGCTGGAGCCCGCCAGCGTCACCAAGGTCATGACCCTGCTGCTGGTCATGGAGGCTCTGGACGCCGGGCGCATTCAGAAGGAGGACCTGGTCACCGTCTCAGCCCGGGCCGCCTCCATGGGGGGCTCCCAGGTCTACCTCAAGGAGGGGGAGCAGATGTGTGTGGACGATCTGCTCAAGGCGGTGGCGGTGGTCTCCGGCAACGACGCCGCCGTGGCCCTGGCCGAGCGCCTTGCCGGCAGCGAGGAGGCCTTTGTGGCGCAGATGAACCAGCGGGCCGCCGAACTGGGCATGGCCGACACCAATTTTGTCAACTGCACCGGCCTCCCCGCCGCCGGCCACCTTACCAGCGCCTATGACATCGCCCTCATGTCCCGGGAACTCATTTTGAATCACCCGGACATCCGCGCCTACACCACCATCTGGATGGACGCCATCCGAGACGGGCAGTTCCAGCTCTCCAACACCAACCGGCTGGTGCGCTGGTATGAGGGCTGCACCGGCCTCAAGACCGGCTCCACCGACTCCGCCCTCTACTGCCTGTCGGCCACCGCCGAGCGGGAGGGCATGGAGCTCATCGCCGTGGTGATGAAGTCCCCCACCTCCAGCCAGCGCTTTGATTCCGCCATGGCCATGCTGAACTTCGGCTTTGCCAACTATACCCTGGTGGACGCCCGGCCCCGGGAGGCCCTCCCCCCGGTGGAGGTGGCCCTGGGGACCGTGGACACAGTCCAGCCGGTGCTGGGGCAGTCCACCCGCATTCTGGTGGAGAAGAGCCAGATTGACGCCGTCACCACCGCCGTCCGCCTCACCCAGGAGGTGGAGGCCCCGGTGGAGGCGGGGCAGAAGCTGGGCGATCTGGTGATTTCGGTGGACGGCCAGGCGCGGCAGACCATCCCCCTGGTGGCCGCCCAGGCCGTGGAGCGCATCACCCTCCCCGGCATCTTCCTCCGGCTTTTGAAGGGCCTCTTCATGGCCGGATGATCCCTCTTCGCGCCAGGCGGCACATGGACAAAGGGCCATGTGCCGCTTTCTCTTGGAACGGCGCGGCCCGCCGCTCCCGCGCCGCAGGCAGAACCGCGGGACCCCTTGGACCTGGCCAGAGGGCGCCTTTGGCGTGAGCTGCATCCATTCTCCATAAAATTTCTGTTTGCGAGGAAACAGCGCCTTGACGCAGGTTCATTTATGTTGTATAATTCACACAAAACAGGAAAAGTAAAATTTATGCCTGTTAGTTGGATTGACAATCATCGAGACGAGGATTTGCCATAATTTGGATAATATTACCAAGGAAAAGAGGCGATTGCAAATGGATCGCAAAGGAGCGCCCGCCTCCGGGCAGGAGCGGATGATTGAGGCGTATACCACCGGCACGGCCCTTCGGGCCTGGACGTATATGGGCTCCCACGCCCAGGAGCGGGAGGGGGTCCAGGGCTATGTCTTCCGAGTCTGGGCCCCCCACGCCCTGGAGGTCTCGGTGGTGGGGGATTTCAACGGCTGGGCGCACGGCCAGGCCCCCATGACCCCCCTGGGGGGCGGCCTGTGGGAGGGCTTTGTCCCCGGACTTGCCCGGTACGATACCTATAAATATTCGGTCAAGGCGGCGGACGGCCGGCTGCTGATGAAGTCCGACCCCTACGCCTTCCACGCCGAGACCCGGCCCAGCACCGCCTCCAAGCTCTACGAGCTGGGGGACTACCAGTGGAACGACCAGTCCTGGCTGGACTACCGGAAGAAAAACCCCGTCTACCACCGGCCTTTGAACATCTACGAGGTCCATCTGGGCTCCTGGCGGCGGACCGGGGAGGGGGAATTCCTCTCCTACCGGGGCATCGCCGACTACCTGGTGCCCTATGTGAAGGAGATGGGCTTCACCCATGTGGAGTTCATGCCCCTCACCGAGCATCCCCTGGACGACTCCTGGGGCTACCAATGTACCGGCTATTTCGCCGCCACCAGCCGCTTCGGCACCCCCGACGACCTGATGTACCTCATCGACCAGCTCCATCAGGCCGGGGTCGGGGTCATTCTGGACTGGGTCCCCGCCCACTTCCCCAAGGACGCTTTCGGCCTCTACGAGTTTGACGGCCAGCCCTGCTATGAGTACGAGGACATGCGCAAGGGGGAGCACGCCGACTGGGGCACCCGGGTCTTCGACTACGGCCGCAGCGAGGTGCGCTCCTTCCTCTTCTCCTCCGCTCTCTTCTGGCTGGAGCAGTACCATATCGACGGCCTGCGGGTGGACGCGGTGGCCTCCATGCTCTACCTGGACTACGGCCGGCAGGGTGGCGAGTGGGTCCCTAATATCCACGGCGGCAACGAGAACCTGGAGGCTGTGGACTTCCTCCAGCGGCTCAACGAGCACATCTTCGCCGCGCACGGCGACGTACTCATGATCGCCGAGGAGTCCACCGCCTGGGCCAAGGTCTCCCACCCAGTCAGCGAGGGGGGGCTGGGCTTCAACCTCAAGTGGAACATGGGCTGGATGAACGACGTGCTCCACTATATGAAGCTGGACCCCTACTTCCGGCAGTACAACCACCGGGACATCACCTTCTCCTTCTTCTACGCCTTTTCCGAAAACTTCATTCTGCCCCTCTCCCACGACGAGGTGGTGCATATGAAGGGCTCCCTGCTGAATAAAATGCCGGGGACCTATGAGGAAAAGTTCCCCGGGGTCCGGGTCTTCTACACCTACATGCTCACCCACCCGGGCAAAAAGCTGCTGATGATGGGCAGCGAGTTCGGCCAGTGGAACGAGTGGCACTTTGAATACTCCCTGGACTGGCACCTGCTGGGCAACGAGATCAACCGCCAGACCCAGGCGTTCTTCAAGGCCGCCAACCACTTCTACCTGGCGGAGAAGGCTCTCTGGCAGGAGGACTTCTCCTGGGAGGGCTTCGAGTGGCTCTACGCCGACGACGCCCAGGCCAACACCATCTCCTTCCTGCGCAAGGACGACAAGGGGGACTTCCTGGTGGTGGTTTGCAACTTCTCCCCCGTGGACCGGACCGGCTACCGGGTGGGGGTGCCGGTGCCCGGGGCCTATACCTGCGTGTTCAACAGCGACGCCGCCGCCTACGGGGGCCAGGGCCGGGGGGACCAGGAGCCCGTGCGGAGCACCTACACCCCCTGTCACGACCGGGAGCAGTCCATCGTTATCACCCTGCCCCCCATGAGCGCCGTCATCTATAAGTGCACCCGCCGCTTCCCCGCCCGGCGGAAGAAGGCCCAGACCAAGCTGGCGGTGAAAGCCGCCGCCCCCAAGCCTGCTGTGCGGAAGCGGGGGGCCAAGCCAGCCCTCAAGGAGGCATCCCCCCACCCCGCCGTCCAGACCCCGGCGCCCAAGCCGGCGGTCCGGGAAAAGCCCCCCAAGCCCGCCGTGAAGGAAGCGGCATCCAAGCCCGTCCTCCGGGAGAAGGGGGCGAAGCCCGCCCGCCGGGTCCAGGCCGCCCCGCCGGCGAAGCAGGAGCGGGTCCAAAGCGCCGCCAAAAAGGCGGGGGACCCCGGAGAAACCTGAGACGATTCCACTTCCTATAAGAGGTGATCTGAGATGAAAAAAGAATGTGTCGCCATGCTCTTAGCGGGCGGCCAGGGCAGCCGGCTGCGGGCCCTGACATCCAGGGTGGCCAAGCCTGCCGTCCCCTTTGGGGGCAAATACCGCATCATCGACTTCCCCCTGAGCAACTGCGTCAATTCCGGCATCGACACCGTGGGCGTCCTCACCCAGTACCAGCCCCTGGAGCTCAACGCCTATATCGGCAACGGCCAGCCCTGGGACCTGGACCGCTCCGACGGGGGGGTCCACATTCTGCCCCCCTATGTCACCGAGGGGGATAAGGGCACCTGGTACAAGGGCACCGCCAACGCCATCTACCAGAACATGGGCTTCATCTCCCTGTACGACCCGGACTATGTCCTCATCCTCTCCGGCGACCACATCTATAAGATGGACTATGGGCAGATGCTGGAGCACCACAAGGCCCGGGAGGCCGTGTGCACCATCTCGGTCATGGAGGTGCCCCTGGAGGAGGCCTCCCGGTTCGGCATCATGAACGTGGACGGGGAGGACATGATCTACGAGTTTGAGGAGAAGCCCAAGAAGCCCAAGAGCAACCTGGCCTCCATGGGCATCTACATTTTCAACTGGAAGCAGCTCCAGGAGTACCTCATCGCCGACGAGGCCGACGAGAAGTCGGCCAACGACTTCGGCAAGAACATCATCCCCGCCATGCTGTCCAACGGGGAGCGGCTGGCCGCCTACCGCTTCTCCGGCTACTGGAAGGACGTGGGCACCATCGACTCCCTCTGGGACGCCAATATGGACCTGCTCTCAGTCCACAGCGGCATCGCCCCCTATGATACCGAGTGGCCCATCTACGCCCGGACCCCCACCCGTCCCCCCCACTTCACCGGGCCCAACGCCGTAATTCGCCACTCCCTGATGACCGGCGGCAGCGTGGTGGACGGGGAGGTGGAGAACTCCGTCCTCTTCCACTCGGTGACGGTGGAGAAGGGAGCCAAGGTGCGCTACTCCATCCTCATGCCCGGGGCGGTGGTGAGGGAGGGGGCCGAGGTCTCCTACGCCATTGTGGCGGAGAAGGCCGTCATCGGCGCCGGCGCCACAGTGGGCGCCCCTCCCGACCCGGAACACCCCTCTGAGGACTGGGGCATCGCCGTGGTGGCCGAGGGCATCAAGGTGGGCGACGGGGCTGCGGTGGCCCCCAAGGCCATGGTCACCCGGAATGTGAAAGGAGGTGGGGCGAAATGACCAACAAGCTCCACGGCATTCTCTTTGCCTACCGCTCCAACCCCCAGCTCCGGGAGCTCTCCCAGCCCCGGAACACCTGCTCCATCCCCTACGGCGGCCGCTACCGGGTGGTGGACTTCATGCTCTCCAACATGGTCAACGCCGGCATCTCCGACGTGGGCCTCATTGTCCACGCCAACTACCAGTCCCTTCTCGACCATGTGGGCTCCGGAAAGGACTGGGACTTGAGCCGCAAGCACGGCGGCCTGCGCATCCTGCCCCCCTTCGGCTACGCCGACAAGCGCCGGGACGGGGACTACCGGGGGCGCATGGACGCCCTGGCGGGGGTCTATTCCTACTTAGAGCGCATCCGGCAGGACTATGTGGTCCTGGCCGGCGGCGACGTGGCGGTGAACCTGGACCTGGACGACATCTTCAACCAGCACGTCCGCACCGGGGCCGACATCACCGCCGTGTGCACCCCCGTGCCCCGGGGGGACCCCCGGGAGTCCGACTACTTCACCGTGGACGAAAACAGCGTCATCACCGATGTGTCGGTCCACCCCATCAACCCCCTGGGCTGCGAGTCCATGGAGGTCTATATCATGAGCAAGGACCTCCTCATCTCCCTGGTGGAGCACTGCATCGCCCACAACATCCCCTCCTTCAGCCAGGGGGTGCTGCTGAACCTGGGGGGACGGCTCAAAATCATGTCCTACTGCTTCGAGGGGTACGCCGCCCGGCTCCAGTCGGTGGCGGGCTACTACGCCCGGAGCATGGAGCTGCTGGACCCGGCGGTCCGGGCCGACCTCTTCAACCCCCTGCACCCCATCAAGACCAAGGACCAGTCCAACCCCTCCACCTACTACGGGCCCATGTCCCTCTCCCGGAATTCCCTGATAGCCGACGGCTGCATCATCGAGGGGGAGGTGGAGAACTCCATCCTCTTTCGGGGGGTCACGGTGGAGCGGGGGGCCAAGGTTCAAAACTGCATCCTGATGCAGGGCTCGGTGGTCCACCAGGGGGCAGTGCTCAAGTATGTTATTGCCGACAAGAGCGTCCAGGTCAACGCCGGGCGGACGCTCATGGGCCACGAAACCTACCCCCTGGCCATTGCCAAGAACGCCGTGGTATAGTAAAATAGAACCCGCAAAAGCGGCGCGGCCGCCATACGGACCCCGTATGGCGGCCGCGCCCGTTGGAAGCAGAGGAGTTTTGGACAGAAAAGGAGATGTCTTATGAACATTCTATTCGCCGCTTCCGAGGTGGCGCCCTTCATCAAGACCGGCGGGCTGGCCGATGTGGCCGGCTCTCTCCCCCAGAAGCTGGCCGACATGGGCCATGACGTGAAGGTCATCCTCCCCCTCTACGAGGGAGTGGGCCAGCAGTACCGGGAGAAGATGCGCTTCCTCTTCCACTGGAGCTGCCGCCTGGCCTGGCGGACCCCCTACTGCGGCCTCTTCGAGCTGCGGGAGGGCAACATCTCCTACCTCTTCGTGGACAACGAGTACTACTTCAAGCGGGCGGAAATCTACGGCCACTATGACGACGGGGAGCGCTTCGCCTTCTTCTCCCGGGCCGTCATCGAGACCCCCGCCCACCTGGACTGGCACCCCGACGTCATTCACTGCAACGACTGGGAGACCGCCCTGGTGCCCATCTACCTGCTGGAGGAGCGGGAGCGCGTCTGGCAGCTCCGGGGCTCCAAGAGCCTGTTCACCATCCACAACATCGAGTACCAAGGCCGCTACGGCGACCAGGTCATCGAGGACCTGCTGGGCTTGAACCGCGGCTACATGAACGAGCATATGCTGGCCTACCACGGGGACGTGAACCTGATGAAGGGGGCCATCTACGCCGCCGACTATGTCACCACCGTCTCCCCCACCTACGCCCAGGAGCTCCAGTACCCCTTTTATGCCCACGGCCTAGAGGGGGTTATCGCCGACAACCGCTGGAAGCTCCGAGGCATCCTCAACGGCCTGGACATGAAGCTCTACGACCCCTCCACCGGCAGCGGCCTGGCCGCCCCCTTCACCGCCGGCGACCTCACCGGCAAGGCCGCCTGCAAGCAGGCCCTCCAGCAGGCGGTGGGCCTCCGGGAGGACCCGGAGGTGCCCATCATCGCCTGCGTCTCCCGGCTGGTGAAGCACAAGGGCTTCGAGCTGGTGGCCCAGTCCATCCACGATATCATGGGTATGAGCGTCCAGATGGTGGTGCTGGGCACCGGGGAGTGGCAGTTTGAGGAGGCCTTCCGGCAGGCCCAGAACCAGTATCCCGGCCGCTTTGCCGCCCGGCTCCAGTACTCCGCCTCCCTCTCCACCGCCATCTACGGCGGCGCCGACCTCTTCCTCATGCCCTCCATCGCCGAGCCCTGCGGCCTGAGCCAGATGATCGCCATGCGCTACGGCACCGTCCCCGTGGTCCGGGAGACCGGCGGGCTCAAGGACACCGTCATCCCCCACGGGGTCTTCGGGGACACCGGCTTCACCTTCGCCAACATCAACGCCCACGACATGGTCTGGGTGCTTGGGGAGGCGGTGGGCCTCTACTACAGCGACAAGGCCGGCTGGAAGGGCCTCCAGCGCAACGGCATGACCCGGGACTTCAGCTGGAACGCCCCGGCCCGGGAGTATGAGGACATCTACTATCAGATCACGGGCATCCCCCGCCCTACTGAGCCGCCGTCGGAGGAGCCGCCGGCCCCGGCGGCGGAGCCCATCCCCCAGGCGACGGAGGCCAAGGCCCCTGCCGGGAAGTCCGCCCGAGGGGCGGAGAAGAAGGCCGCCGCACCCAAAAAGTCCCGAAAGGCGGCCGAGAAGGCCGGCAAGCCGGGGAAAAAGGCGGCGTCCGCCCCTCCCGCCCCGGAGACACCTGCGGTCCCGGAGACACCCAAAACTCCGGAGACACCCAAAACTCCGGAAACACCCAAAACCCCGGAGCCCGATCCGGTCCCCACCACCAAGGAGAGCCCCGCCGCCGGGACGAAGCCCTCTTCCGGGAAAGAGGCCGGGGCGAAGCTCGCCGCAAAGGAGAACGCGGAGCCCGCCCCCCAGAAAGAGAAAACCGCCCCCCGGGGCGGAAGGGCCAAACAGCTGGAGAAGACGGACGAGGGCTGAGGGCCCCGGCAAATGCCGGAAGAAATGTTCATTGACAGGACAGGCGGCTGTGTGATAGACTCATGGCGCCTGAAAAGCGTCCCACAGGCACGGAAACGGCGGGACCTTGTCCCGCCGTTTCCATCGGCCTGTGATTTTATTTGAAATGGAGACTGGGTCAATGCCTACAAAATATACAAAGAAGGAACTGGAGCAGCAGATTATCGGCAAGCTCCGGCGGAATTTCGGCCGAGAGGTGGACGAGGCCACGCCCATCCACATGTTCCGGGCCTGCGCCCTGGTGCTGCGGGATATCATGTCCGCCCGGCAGCTTGCCACCGAGAGCCGAGTGTGGGACAGCCGCGCCCGGCAGGTCCACTACCTCTCCCTGGAGTTTCTCATGGGCCGCTCTTTGGAGAAGAACGCCTTTAACCTGGGGGTTCTGCCCCAGCTCAAGGAGGCCATCGAGGACCTGGGCTTCTCCGCCCCCGACCTCTTCGAGGTGGAGCCAGACGCCGGCCTGGGCAACGGCGGCCTGGGCCGCCTGGCCGCCTGCTACCTGGAGTCCATGACCACCCTGGAGATCCCCGCCACCGGCTACTCCATCTGCTATGAGCTGGGGCTCTTCAAGCAGAAGATCGTGGACGGCCAGCAGGTGGAGCTCCCCGACAACTGGCTGGAGATCGCCGACTGCTGGCTCATCCCCAAGATGGACGAGACCGAGCGGGTCCACTTCGGCGGCCAGGTCAAGGACGTCTGGGGGGAAGACGGCAGCCACTCCGTGGCCTACGAGGGCGGCAGCGACGTGCTGGCCGTGCCCAAGGACATGGAGATCGCCGGCTACGGCACCGAGCATGTGAACATCCTCCGGCTGTGGGACGCCAAGAGCACCACCCCCCTGGATATGTCCCTCTTCTCCCGGGGCGAATACCTCAAGGCCATGGAGCAGAAGGCCATGGCCGAGTCCATCGCCAAGGTCCTCTACCCCGAGGACAACCACTACGAGGGCAAGTCCCTGCGGCTCAAGCAGCAGTATTTCTTTGTCTCCGCCACGGTCCAGAGCATCTGCCGCCAGCACAAGGCGGAGTACGGCACCCTGCGGAATTTCCACCAGAAGCACGTCATCCAGATCAACGACACCCATCCCACCCTGGTCATCCCCGAACTCATGCGGATTCTCCTGGACCAGGAGGGCTACGGCTGGGATGAGGCGTGGCATATCGTCACCAACACCGTGGCCTACACCAACCACACCGTCATGGTGGAGGCCCTGGAGCGCTGGCCCCAGCAGCTCATCCAGGACCAGGTCCCCCGGATCTGGCAGATTCTGGTGGAGATCAGCAAGCGCTATCAGGCCCAGCTCAATGACTACTTCCACGGGGATCAGTCCAAGGTCCGGGACCAGGCCATCATATGGGACGGCGAGGTCCGCATGGCCAACCTGTGCGTGTGCGCCTGCTTCGCGGTAAACGGCGTGTCCGCCCTCCACTCTGAAATTCTCAAGCGGGAAACCTTCCACGACGTCTACATCCGTACCCCGGAGAAGTTCAAAAATGTCACCAACGGCATCGACCACCGCCGCTGGCTCAGCGAGATCAACCCCCAGCTGGACGCCCTGATCCAGGAGTGCACCGGCGGGAAGGACTACCTCCTCCGGCCGGAGAAGCTGGAGGACCTGCTCCAGTACAAGGACGACGCCAGCGTCCTGGACCGCCTCGCCAAGATCAAGGCGGAGAACAAGCGGCGCTTTGCCGGCTATGTGGCCCGGGAGTCCGGGGTGCTGCTGAACACCGGGGCCATGTTCGACGTGCAGGTCAAGCGCCTTCACGAGTACAAGCGCCAGCTCCTCAACGTCCTCCACATCACCTACCTCTACCAGCAGCTCAAGAATGACCCCCACTTTGACTTCGCCCCCCGGGTCTATCTCTTTGGGGCCAAGGCCGCCCCGGGCTACAGCGTGGCCAAGGAGATCATCCACCTCATCAACTCCCTAGCCCAGGCCGTCAACCGGGACCCGGCCTGTAAGGACCGGCTCCAGGTGGTCTTTTTGGAGAACTACCGGGTCTCTCTGGCCGAGAAGCTGATGCCCGCCAGCGAGCTCAGCGAGCAGATCTCCACCGCCGGCAAGGAGGCCAGCGGCACCGGCAACATGAAGTTCATGATGAACGG
>NZ_CALXGA010000054.1 GCF_944387725.1 uncultured Intestinimonas sp.
TAAGATTTGCCTGAGCTGACTCGTGCCGGTGTCGCGGCTCGTGAGGGCGATCGCATCGGCTTCCAGCGCAAGCGTGGCGCTGTTGAAGATCTTCCACCGGTCGATACAACTCCCATTCAAGACTGTGTAGCTGGTCTGCCCCCGCTGGTTGATGGGGAACTGCCCGCCCCCCTGCTGGGAGCCTCCGCCCGCGAAGTACCAGTTGTCCAGCAGATTCCGGCTGGGCCGCCCGCCGAGGTTGCGGAGGGCCTTCTGGTAGTTGGACAGGTTGGAGAGGGTCAGGTCGGCCTTGGTGGCTTGAAGCGTCTTCCCCATTTCGGCGCTGAGGGCGTCGGACGCGCCCCCCGTCGTGAGGTCGTTGACCACAGGAGCCTGTACGCCTTGCGGACCCTGAGGTCCGGCGGGACCTACCGGGCCCTGGGGGCCTGTCTCCCCAACCGGCCCTTGGGGACCTTCCGGCCCCTGGGGCCCGGCAGGGCCCGGCTCCCCGGCGGGGCCGGCGGGCCCCATCTCCCCGGCGGGACCCTGGGGTCCGGTCTCTCCCTGAGGTCCGGCGGGACCCTGGGGTCCGGCCTCCCCCTGGGGGCCCCTCTCTCCGGCGGGACCCTGGAGGGGGCCCAGGCTCACCCAGCCGGGGGTCCCCCCGGCGGCTTCCCACATGTAGATGGTGTAGGGGGCCGCCTGGCCCACGTTGTACATGTCCCCCTGCCGGGGGGAGAGCCCCGCCCCCTCCAGGGCCTCCAGGCTCTCATAGGTGCCCAGAATGTCCAGGCCGGAGCCGGTGTCCCCCTTCTCTCCCCGGGGGCCTGCGGGACCGGTCTCCCCCTGAGGTCCGGCGGGACCGGCGGGGCCCGGCGCTCCGGCGGGACCCTGGGGTCCGGTCTCCCCCTGAGGCCCGGCGGGGCCCGGCGCTCCGGCCGGCCCCTGGGGTCCGGTCTCCCCCCGGGGGCCGGCGGGACCGGTGGGGCCCGGCGCTCCGGCGGGCCCCTGGGGTCCGGTCTCCCCCTGAGGTCCGGCGGGACCGGCGGGCCCAACGGGCCCCTGGACCCCCTGAGGGCCTTGGGGCCCCTGGGGTCCTGCGGGTCCGGCGGGACCGGCGGGGCCCTGGAAGCTGCCGGCGTCCACCCAGGCCCCGGCCCCGGCGTCCCACCAGTAGAGGTGGGTGCCCACCAGATAGGCCTCCCCCGCCTCCCCGGCGGGGCGGGCCTGTTTGAGCTCCTCCAGGGTCCCGTACTGGCCCTTCCAGGTCACCGGGTCCCCCTTCTCGCCCTTCAAGCTCTCCAGCCACTCCGTCTCGGTGCCGGTGAAGCCGTGCTTGACGGCGATGCCGTAGGCGGTGAGGTAGTAGCCGCGCCATGCGGTTCCGCGGCCGCTGTCCCAATTCAAAGCAATCCCTCCCGATGCGCGTCCGCCGGCTCATAGGTGAGGGCAAACCAGCGCAGAAATGCTCCATAGTCGGCGTTGAACACCTGCATGGAGTTGGCGTATGTCTCGTACTCCCCGTTGGCGTAGTCGATTTTGGCCTCCAGATAGGAGCGGTAGAGCCGGTCATAGGGGGGCTCCACCAACAGGGGCACGTCCTTGTCCGCTGGGTATCGGTACTGGACCAGGTCTACAGGGTGGAAAAGGAAGATCTCCGTCTGGACCATCCCCTCCACCTCATTGAGCCACTGGGCCTTGGTCTCGTTGGAGAAGGCGTTGGGCTTATACTCGTCCACCGCCTGGATGCAGCTGTCAAGGGTCAAGGCGCTCCCCTCCCGTGTAAACTGCGGATGGTGTTTCAGCCGCCGGTGATGAGCTTGGTTCCGCCGGTGACGCCGCCCACGGCGGCGAAGCGCCAGTCGTTGAAGCCGGCGGTGAACCGGGCCCGGCCCTTCCAGAGGTTGGCGTCGTTGCCGGGGTCGATCTCGCTCTTGACGCTGAGGCTGACCCGGTCGAACCACAGTGCGCCGCCGTAGGTCTCGTTGTAGCGGGAGTCCAGGAGGACCCAGGGCCGGCTGCCGGCGGCGACGTAGGGGTTGAGGTAGGGCCAGACCAGGACGGTCCAGCGGCCGAACTGGTAGTTAAAGCCGTTGTTGGCGGTATTGGGGTCCTTGTCGGCGCCGATGGCGGCGAAGACGTCCTTTTTGAGCTGGAAGTCGTTGGGGATGAGGATGGTGTCGGGGGCCACGTCCAGGATCTCGCCGTTGTCCCCCTGGAAGCCCTGCATAGCGGTCTCCATGGCCCCCAGGGCGTCGCTGGAGAAGGCGTCGGAGAACTGGTTGGACTGGGTGGACTTATTTTTGGCCAGGGCGGAGGGGTGGCTGGTGGCGAAGAGGGCCTTGCCGTCGGCGGCGGTGGAATCGAAGGTCTTGCCGCCGAACTGGAAGGAGGCGGCCCCGGAGAGGGCGCTGCCGTAGAGGGCGGCGCCGAACTTTTCCCGGGTGCGGTGGTAGGCGGCGATGAACTGGGCGGGGCGGCGGCGGAGGTCCAGACCCTTGGCGTCCTCCACGATTTCCTGGGACATGGCGAAGGAGTCCTTCCAGGTCATATGCTCCAGGAATTTCTCAAAGCCCTCCTGCATGGCGTCCATGGGGTAGGCGCCGTTTTCGCCTACGGGCTGGAAGCCGTCCATGGCGGTGAGGGTGGCGATTTTCTCGCCGAACTTGTGGGAGGTCTCCATATGGAAGAGCTCCTTGAGGATGCTCTGCTGCTCGAAGGCCTCGCCCCGCTTTTCCAGGAACATGCGGATGGGGGCCTGGGATTTGCCGAAGATGCTGTTTTGGAGGCCGGAGCCCTCGGTGAATGTAATACCTGCCATATCGTCGTCGCGGGCTGCCGCCCGCATTCACTCCTTTCAAGTCTGGTCTGCCCCCAGACACGGGGGCGGTTGTTTGGGGTTTTGCGGCTCCCAGCCGGTGGGCAAGGGCACCCTTGCCCCAGGGGGCGTCACCCAGGATACCCGCAAACGGTGCGCCGGGCACTCTGCCAGGCGAGCAGCACTTTCAGGCGGCGGGTGGATAGTGCGCCAGCCTATCCATACACCTCAAACGCAGGCCGTAACGGCCGGGAGGGGTCCCCGCACTCATACGAAAGCCGCTGGCCGACGTGTACGTCCCAATTTGCCCCGGAGACCCACCCCCTTTTTCTTTGGAGTTCAAGAACCGTTTCTTTTTCCGCAGAAAAAGAAATGGTTCTTGCCCCTGCGGCGGGAGCCGCAAACCCCTTCCGGCGGGACGCCGGACCCCTTGCCCCTTGGGGGGGCAACCCCCCTCAGGGGAACCGAACCCGGACCTTGCTTCCGGCGGCGGTCCCGTCCATGGAGACCACCTCAGCCGCCCCGCCGGTGGCGGCGGTGACCTGAAGCCCGTCGGTGTGAAGGGTGACCTTCGCGCCGGGGGCGACCGCAGAAGCCGCCGCCTGGAAGGTGGTCTCAAAGATCATATCGGGGAGGACCCGCATCACGGGAATGATGTCTCCGTCGGTCAGGGCCTCCCCTTTCTCGATCATGCTGATGTACCTGGGGACCGCAGCGCCGCTGGCCACCGCCAGCTTGCCCCCGGTCATGGTCAGGGCCATACCCGCTTTCGGCACAATGGCCCCGGCGGGCAGATACTCGTGGCCGGGGTTCCGTCCCCCGTCCACCTGCTGGATATAAAAAGCCACAGTCTCACGCCTCCCTGTTGTGTCTGATGTAGTTCTGATAGTGCCGCTGAATCTCCTCCCGGCTGGCCCCGGGGTTCAGGGCCCGGTACTCCTCTAGGACGCTCTCCGGCAGGTCCATGGCCCCCTCGCCCCGGGTCCGGGTGGAGGTGAGGTGCTGCTTGGACTGCACGGCGTTCACCGCCGCCTGGCGGCTGGCCGCCGCCGCCCGGGCCGTCAGGGCCTCGTAGTTGGCCAGCTTGTAGGCGTCCGCAATGGCGTACCCCCGCTTCACCATCTCGTAGAGCTGGGGGTAGGTCTCCATCCGGGTCAGGTCCCGGAGGCTCCGGACGGCGGGGTCCAGGGCCTGAACCGCCCGCAGCTGCTCCTCCACCTTGGCCCGGGCCTCCTGGGCCCGGACCGCCCGGACCGCCTGCTCTGCCGCCGCCCGGGCCTGCCGGGCCGCCTGGACCTCCGGCAGATTCGCCACAAAGCGCTGGTACTCCTCCGGGGTCATGCCCGTCTTCTCCAGCACTCCCTGCCTCTGGGCCTGGCGCTGGGCCTGGTAGGCGTCATACGCCGCCTTGGCGGCGATGGGGGCCTTGGCGTGGGGGCTCCCCGGCCCGGCATGGCGGAGAAGCTGGTCCAAAGTCCGCCGCTCCTCCGCCCCGCGCCGGGCGGCGGCAGGCTGGGCCTCCGCCCGGGCCTTGGCCTGGTCCCCCCCGGTCTTCCCCGCCTGGGGCTCAGGGGGACCCCCTCCGGCAGGGGCGGAAGCCCCCTGCCCCCGCCCGGCGGGCTCAGGCGTCCCCGCAGTCCCGGAGGCTGCGGGGGCCCCGGGGTCTGCGGCGGCCTCCGGCCCTTCCACCGGGGCCTCCGCCCCCTCCAGCCCAAGCACCGCGTTGTAGTCCATTTCTTCCACAGTCTGCTCCTTTCGTCACTTCCCGTTTCTCAGGTCATTGCCCTTCTTGACCACGCCGCCGCCCTTCTTCCCGCTGCCGGGGTGGGGGGCGCTGACCTTCTGGGCCCCGTTGTGGCTGATCTTTCCAATGTAGCCGTTTGCCATCTCAATCCCTCCCTTCCCTTTGGAATCCGGCCCCGCCGGGCGGAGCCGCCCCGTTGGCCTGCTGCCGGTACGCCCGCTCCAGGTAGGTCTTGGTGTCCCCGGCCCCGGGGTAGTGGAGCAGCTCCATCTTGGTCCAGAACAGGATCAGGGTCCGCAGATTGGTTGGGTCCCCAAAGGCCCCGGTCTGGAGGTTCATCCGGGTCTCCTGCCACATGGCCTCCCGGTTGTTGGCCAGGGGGGCGGAGGTGTCGCAGGAGAAGAGGAAGTCGTCGATCCAGCGCCACTGCCCGCTCTCGTCCTGCTCCAGGAAGTCGTAGCGGTTGAAGGCCCGGTACTCGGCCCGGCCCTCCGGGTCCCGGGAGACCACCGGGCGGGGCTCGTCGGCGTAGGCCAGCTTGAACTTGAACATGGCCTCGAAGAGGGCGGCGTAGGCGGCGTCCTTCATGACCCGCTTGGACTCCAGCCGCCCGGCGGCCTGGGCGGCGGAGAACTCCTTGGCTGTGCCGCTGGTGGCGGTGGAGTCCTTCCGGCCCTGGAAGGAGTCGGTGATGCCGATGACCTGCCGGGCCTCCTCGTAGACCTGGGCCAGGTAGGTCAGGTCCTGGCCGATGTCCCCCTGGAGGTCGTAGACGTCGATGAAGCTCTTGTCCGCCACGCTCTCCAGGTAGATTTTCTTCATGTCCTCCTCGTCACAGCGGATCTTGGCGTCGTTGGGGAGGGTGATGTAGGAGCCGGACTTCACCAGCTTGTCGATGATCTTGGCCTCGATGCGGTTGGTGGTGTTCTGCTGGTCGGCGATCTTGTCCAGGTCGCTGTCCCCCAGAAACTTCCCGTACACCGACACATTTTTCTGCAAAATCACCGGGTAGAGGTCCGGCTTGTAGAAGGGAATCCGGGTGGGGACGGGGACCAGGGCCGTCACCGGCCTGCCCCGCCCGTCCGCCTCTCCGGTGTCCGCCGCCTCCCAGACGGCCCCCGGGATGACGCCCCCGCCGCTTTGGAGGATGGGGGTGTAGATCTCCTCAAAGTCCTCCTCTCCCTCGGTCCACTTCTCCCCGCCGCAGTAGGGGCAGACCCGCCGCCCCCGGCGGGCGCTGGGCCGGGGCTCCTGTGCCGGAACAGCGGGCGCGCCATGCGCTTCTTCTGACGGCATACCCGGCAGCAGCCCCTGGTAGGCCGGGACGCCGGCGGGCTCCACTCCCTCCGGGGGCTCCGCCGCCCCGCAGGCGGCGCACCGCCGGAGCCGCCGGGCCTGGTAGTCCTCCAGGTCCTCCAGCACGGTGTCCCGGACCCAGGAGAAGCGTCCCACGCCCCCCCGGCGGTTGCGGTAGTAGGCCACATACTGGGTCACCATATCCTCGGCGGTACTGCCGCCGTCCCCCTTGATCTCCGGGTCCTCCTCAGAGGCGTCGGAGACGTCCACGCCGTAGGTCCGCAGGATGGAGCCCTTGGTCTGGGGGAGCTTGAGGAAGAGGTAGTCCATGTCCTCAATGCCGGTGTACACCCCGTCCTGGGGGACAATCTGCCGGGGGTGGAGGGGAGAGACGCTGACCTCCCCGATGGCGCTCCGGGTCCCCCTGCTGTTGTCCCACTCCACCAGGAAGCCCGCGCCCCCCTGGATGGGGACGGTCCGCTCCTGGAGGTCGTTGATCTGCTCAAAGGGCAGCCGGTCCAGCTCATTGCGGAGCATGTCCTCGATGAGTTTGGCCCGCCACTCGTCCTGCCCGCGCCGGGGGGTGACCTTGGGCTGGGGGATGTTGGCGTCCACCTGGGACTCAATCATCTCGGCGCACAGGTTGCGCACATGGGGGGTCTCGGTCTTCCGGGCGGTGGGGACGATGGGCCGGATCTGGCCGGAGCCCTGGTAGAGCTCCTCCCGGCGGTCCATCTGGTCCACCTCGGTCTGATAGGCGGCCTCGGCCCGCTTGAGCCGGTCCTGCCAGAGCCGCAGCTTGCCGGGGTCTTTTTTTCTGGGCATGGGAATCACCTCCGGGGCTTGCCCCATTTTTGGATGAGATAGGCCCGCTGCTCCGGGCCGGCGTTCTGGTAGTCCTCCCACATAGAATCATCCCACGCCGCCGTTTTCTCCGGCCCTGTCTGGGCCATGCAGGACTGCTGGGGCCGGATGTAGTGGGCGATGGCCAGGGCCATGACGCAGTCGTCGTGGGCCCCGGCCTGGGCGGCGGGGCGGAAGTGCTCGTCGCGCACAAAGGTGAGCATCTCCTCCAGGGTGGTCCTGTCGTGGAGGAGGGACAGGTCCTCCCGCACGGCCTGGATCAGGCCGGAGAGGATCACGGGCCGGGTCTTGGCGCTGGTCCAGAAGCCGAAGCTGCGCTGTGTCTTGTGGGTGTAGTCGTCCACCCGCTCCCGGACGTACTGCCTGGGGTAGCGCAGGCGCTCCAGCTCCAGCACGGGGTAGGTGCTCCAGTTGGTCTCGATGCCGATGAGGGCGGTGTTGTACCACAGCCCCAGGCAGTACATCTGCTTGGCAAAGAGGTCCTCGTCGCACTGGTGCCGGAGGACGGCCACCTGTTCGCCGGTGGTGTTGTCCAGCACCTGGCCCACGAAGCAGTCGGAGCCCTCCCCGGCGGTGTCCCCGCCGATGACGTAGGGCTTCCCGGCCTCGGGCCGCCGGTAGACCTTGATGAAGCCCTGGGGGTCCTCCACCCACTGAATCCGGGCGAGGCCTCCCCCCTCCTCCTGGTAGGAGAAGTACCCTGTGGACAGGGGCCGAATCTGAAGGGCCAGCCTGCGGGAAATGGCCTCGGCGTCAAAGACAGTCTTCCCGGTGACGCCCCACTGGCCCAGGCAGTAGACGGTGTAGTAATACCGGTCGGTGTCCCGGAAGGCCTCCAGGGTCCGCACGGCCTCCTGGGTGAGGAAGCGGTTGTCCCGGTAGGTGGACTCGTGGACGGTGGCCCGGGGGTCGGTCCGGTCGAAGAACCGGGCCTTGAGCCAGTGGGTGGCGCTGACCGGGTTGAAGGTGAGGATCATCTGGAGGTAGTAGGGGGACTGGGTCCGCAGGCGGATGTCCAGCTGGTTGAAGTCCCGCTCCAGGAGCTCGCTGGCCTCTTCGATCCAGATACCGGTGATGTCGTAGATGGACTTGAGCTTTTCCACGTCGTCCAGCCCGGCGAAGAGGATTTCGGAGCTGTTGGGGAAGGCAATCCGCAGCTCCCCCCGGTGGACCACGGCCCCGCAGTCCGGGTAGTGGTCCGCGATCTGGCCCCGGAGCTGGGCGAAGCAGGACTCCCGCAGGGTGCGGGCCACCTTCCGGCAGACCAGGAAGCGGTGGCCGGGTTCGGAGACGCAGCGCTCCAGGAGCTTGCGCCCGGCGAAGACGGACTTGCCGGAGCCGCCGCCCCCCTTGAGGACCAGGTAGCGGCTGGTGTTCTCGAAGAGGGGCAGGAAGGTCTCATTGGAGGTCTCCCGCAGGTTTTGATACCACAGGGCCAGGCCGGCGGCGGCGTCCAGGTCCAGCCCGGCGGGGGTGTCAGGGGCCATCCAGGCTCTGGGCCGCCGCCCGCAGGACGGCCAGCTTCTCCGCCAGGGTCATGGAGGCCGCGCCGCCGGCCTCCGGTCCGGGGCCGGACTCCTGGGGCTTTTCCCGCCACCGCTCCGGGCGGCGGTTTTTCAGCCAGAACATCTGGGCGGTGGTGTCCGGGGGGACGGTCTTGGTGGTCTGGATGACCTTCCGGCCGGTTTTTTCGCTGATCTCCACTCGCTCCTCCATGTACTCGTAGCCCAGGGCCCGCTTGAGGAGGGCGCTCTCCACCTGGAGGTCGGCCATTTCCCGGCCCCGGTCCACGGCCTGGGAGAGGGCGGGGTGCTGTTCCCGCCAGCTGGAGAGGGTGTCGGGGGAGACCCCCATTTTCCGGGCCAGCTGTTCATCGGTGAGGCCGTCCCGGGCCCAGCCCTCCAGCCGCAGGCGGCCGTCTGGCTCCAGCCATTTCTGGCAGGCTTCTTTCATGGTCTCACCGCCTTTCGCTTCAAACAGGCAGGGTATCCCCCGGCGGCGGGCCGCCGGTCCCGGAGGGCCTTCCATCCATCCGCCAGGCTTGGGGCAAAGCCCTCCGGGCCGGGGAACCTCTGCAGCTACTATTCTAGCGCGGATTTTCCCCTCCGCGGTGCCAGTTGGCAGTACCGGGAAACTTTTTTTGCGGGGACTTTGCCCGGCCCCGGCGGGCGCTTTTCCTTTGCGTTTTCCGGGCTGCTATGGTATACTCTCCATAGTAGCAGCCGCCCCTGGGGCTTGTTTGAAAATTGGCGATGTGTCCAGCAGCGAGGGATTTTGGGCCGCTGGCAAGCAATTTTTTCGCAGGAATCCTGGCGGATTTCAAGGAAAAATTGCGCCGTCCAGGGGGCAAAAGCCCCGCCGGTTGGGCATGTTGACATGTTTCAAACAAGCCCTGGGGCCCGGCGGAAAAAAATCCCCGCCCCGGCAGACGCCGGAGCGGGAATCAAGGCCGACAGACGGAAAGGAGTCAAATCCCATGCTGGAAGAGAGGGACTTACAGGCCATTGCACAGCTGATGGACGCGAGAATCAGCGCCTCCGAGGAGCGGATGGCCCAGAGGATGGATGAGAAGCTGGAGGTACAGCAGCAGTCCATCATGCAGGATGTCTCCGTGATGATAGACCAAAAGCTGGAGGTCCAGCGGCAGTCCATCCTGCGGGATGTCTCCGCCATGATAGACCAAAAGCTGGAGCGGCAGAAGGACGAAATTTTGGACGAGGCCGCCCACCGGATGAAGGTTCTTCTGGACACGGAGGTCGCCATGAGGTTCAACCTGCTGGCCGAGGGCCAGGAGGAGATTCTGCGCCGGATGCCCACCGAGGAGGACATGGAGCTGATTGACAGCCGCATCACCACGCTGGAGATTGCCGTCAAGAAGCTCAACCGCAGGGTGGCCGGGCTCAGGCCGGCCCAGTGAGGGGGTTCTGACGGACCGGATTCCATCCGGTCAAACAGCCCCCGCCGGGCAGGCGTCCCTGCGGCGGGAGCCGTAAAAAAGAGGCCGGCGGCACAGTGCCGCCGGCCATTTTTTTACGATGGAACCGTGAGCTCCACAGAGGAGAGCACAACCTCCTCAGAGGAGAGCACAACCTCCTCCTGGGCGGTGATGCTCAGCTCACCGGCGGCTGGGAGGGCGGCCGTCAGGACGCCGCCCTCCGCCGCGGTCTCCACCGGGGTCCCGTCCACCTGGACCGTCAGCGCCGCCGGGTCGGAGCAGCCCACCGTCAGCACGGCCTCCTCCACGCCGTAGCCGCTGAGGGAGAGGGTCACCGCCGCACCGGCGGACAGGCTCCAGCCGCCCCCGGTGGGCGTCAGGGCCCCGCCGGCCACCCCCAGGCTGTCCGGGACGCCGTCGGAGTCGGTGTCGGCGGCAGATCCGCTGTGGAAGAGGGTGCGGTTCATCAGCTCCACCGCCTCCTGGCCGCTCAGGCCGGAGGCCTCCACCGTCAGGATGCGGTCCAGGAACCGCAGATTGGGCCCGGTCAGGGTGATGCGCTCCAGCCTGCCCTGGTTATATTCCACCAGCATGTCATAGGTGCGGCGGATTTGCCCGGCAAACCAGTCCAGCCGCTCCAGGGCGCTGCCGGAAAGGCCCTGGACCGCCGCCTCGTAGAGCTCAAACTCGTACTGCCAGACGGCTTCCCGGGACGCCGCCTGGGGGATGCCCTCCCGGGAGGCCTCAAAGAACTCGTCGTACCGCTCCATGGGCAGATAGACATAGCGCTCCAGACTGTGGTTGATGGTGTAGATCCGCAGCGTGCGGCAGTGCCGGGCGTACTCCGCCGCCGTGGCGGCGTACTCCCGAATGGGCGACTGGGCCGCGTTGACCGCCATGTCCAGCTCGTACTGAGACCAGTTATACTTGTCAATGGCGGCCAGCTCCGTCATGGTGGTGGGGGTCAGCTCCCGGAGCCCCACCTGCACCATGCGGTAGGCCCGCTCCGCGTAGAGGTTGCCGTACAGGAGGACGGCGAAGATCACGCAGATGAGCCCCGGCGCCATGGCAATCACCACCCCCGCAGCCTTGTCATTGGTGTAGGGCAGGGGGCGGGCGAAAAAGGCGGCGATCATCCCGAAGACCAGAAGCACCATGATCTGATAGATGCCGATGGACCAGTCCACCTCTGTGAGGGAGTGGAGGGCGGAGACGGACAGGCACCCCACCAGCGCCGGCAGCAGGGGGTCCGCCTCTCCCTCCCGCCGCCTGCGGAGCAGGGCCAGGAGGGAGGACGCCAGCATCAGGACAAAGGCCAGCAGGCCCGGAATGCCCATCTCCACCAGGGTCTGAATGTAGTGGTTGTGTACATACCGGGTCTCGTAGTAGAAATCCTGCACGCTGAACAGCAGGCCCTCCACGCTGCCCAGGCCGTGGCCCATCAGCGGACTCTGCCGCCAGAGCCGCAGGCCGTCCTGGAAAAAGACCAGCCGCTGAATGGCGTTCTGATTGGCCCAGAGGCCCTGGAGCCGGTTGGCCGCGAAGCCGGGGAGGAGCACATACCCCAGCTTCACGCCGGGCCCGCCGGAGAGGGACACCGACCCCAGGGCCGCCCCCTCCTGGCTGTGGAAGTTCAGATAGACCACCTCTGTGTCCTCCGGCACCGTGAAGGACGCCCCCTCCAGAGGGCCGCTGTAGAGCTCCGTGCTGGTGTGCATAATGGTGTCCACCCGGTTCTGACTCTCCACAGTCACGGTGGCCTCGCCGGTCCAATCCCCCTCCAGGGTGTAGGTCCCAGCCTCGGGATAGACCGACCGGCGCAGGGTCTCCCCGGGGGCCAGGTCATAACCAGTTGTAATATTGAAGGCCAGAATCACATATAGGACCACAACGCCGGCCAGGCCCCCGGCGGCGATGGCGGCGGCGCGGCCCTTCCCCTCCAGCAGGGCGGACAGCCGCAGGCCCCCGAACTCGTGGAGGACCCACAGGAGGACGCCCCCCGCCAGGCCCAGCAGGTCCGGCAGGAGGGCCAGGGCGCTCCCCTGGGCCCCCAGGCCGGGGGCGGCCCCGAAGGACGCCGCCAGGGTGATCACCGCCGTCTCCAGCAGCAGGACAAGGAGGGAGGCCCGGCGCTCCTTCCGCTCCGCCAGGAGGGTGAGGAGGACCGCGATCACAAAGGCGGCGATGGCGCCCATGCTGAAGGTGAGGAGAAAGCTGAAGGTGTTGAGGACCAGGAGCAGGCAGGCGGGCAGGCGGGTCTTCCGGTCCTCCGCCCGGCGGACCAGGTAGAGGGACAGGAAGATGCCCAGGGCCAGGAATCCGGCCAGGAAGTTGGGATTGCTGAAAATGCCCGTGATGCGGATTCCCTCTTCATAGCCGGTGTTGAGCTGATTGTAATAGCACCCGAAGACCTCGTCCATGAAATTCATGAAGGGGCCGCTGAGGACCTGGGCGGAGGCGGCGTCCACGCTCAGCAGCCCATAGAGGGCGCTGACGGCGGCGGCGGCGGCGGCCAGATAGGGGGCCTCCCCCCGCCGGGCCCGGAAGACCACAAAGGCGAAGACGCAGAAGGCCGCTAAAATCCGCGCGAACTCCCCCGCCGCGAAGCTCCCGAACCGGGAGTAAAGCCCGGCGGCGCAGTTGAGGAGGAAATAGAGGAACACCGCCAGGACGGGCAGGGAGAACCGGTGCCGGGCCGCCCAGCAGGGCATGGGGCCGATGAGGCTCACCGCCAGGAAGACGGCGGCCAGGATGGCCGACTGCCGCTCCGCGCCGCCGCCCTGGGCGCCGGTGAGCAGGAAGAGGAGGACCCCCAGGACCGCGTAGCGCAGGGGGGCCGGAGCTGCCAGACGGGGCGCGGGCTCCGCCGGGGAGGAAAAGACCTCCGCATCCAGGCTGAACTTGGGCCGCCCTTCGGCGGGCTGCTTTTGAAACATGAAACCGCTCCTTTTTCGTGCAATCTTCTTGGTTGGCAAGGGCTGGGAACCGGAGAAACGCCGGCTCTCCTTACCCGTTCAATTTTTCCTGGTTGACAATGCCCTTGAACAGGGTCAGGAACAAAATCTGAATGTCAAAAAAGAAGGACCAGTGTTCGATATAGTAAATGTCGTGCTCGATGCGGGCCTTGATGGAGGTATCCCCCCGCAGGCCGTTGACCTGGGCCCAGCCGGTGATGCCGGGCCGGACCTGGTGCTTGACCATGTAGAGGGGGATTTCCTCCTTGAACTGGTCCACATAGTAGGGGATCTCGGGCCGGGGGCCCACCAGGCTCATGTCCCCCTTGAGGACGTTGAAGAACTGGGGCAGCTCGTCGATGGAGCATTTCCGAATGAAGGCGCCGAATTTGGTCTTTCGGTCGTCCTTGTCCCGGCTCCAGCCGGTATCCTGGGCCCCGTTGACCCGCATGGACCGGAACTTGTACATATAAAAGGGCTTTTTCCCCTTTCCAATCCGCTTCTGCCGAAAGATCACCGGCCCGGGGGAGGAGAGCTTGACGCCGGCGGCGGCGATGAGCATGAGGGGGGAGGTCAGGACAATCAGGCCCAGGGAGCCCACAATGTCCAGAAGCCGCTTGGCAAAGGCGTTGCCCATGTTGTCCAGGGGGATGCGCCGGATGTTCAGCAGGGGCAGGCCGTCCAGGTCCTCAAACTGGGGGGTGGCGGGCATATACTCGGCGTAGAAGGGCACGATGGACAGCTTGACCCCCGCCTTTTCGCAGGCCTCGATGATGGCGGGGGTCCGCTCGTAGTCCTCCGTGGGGATGGCGGAGATCACCTCGTCCGGCTGGACCCGGTCCAGGATATGCCCCAGCTCGCCGTAGCCCCCCAGGTATTTCAGGGCGCCCAGGGTGGCCCGGACGGCCACATAGCCCACGGGGCGGTAGCCCAGGGAGCGGTCCCGGGTCATGGTCTCCAGGCAGCGCCGGGCCAGGCCGCCGCCGCCGATGATGACCACCGCCTTCTGGTTGAAGCCCAGCTCCCGGTAGTGGCGCAGCAGCAGCCGGAGGAAGACCCGCTTGCCCCCCAGGGCCCCGGTATTGAGCACAAAGTAGATGGCCAGGGCCAGCCGGGAAAAGTGGATCTCCCGGCTGAGGAACAGCGCCATCAGCACCAGGATCATGTCCAGGACGTTGGCCCAGAAGAGCCGGCTCAGCTCCTGGCAGAGGCGCTTGCGCCGGAAGGACTCATAGAGGCCGAAGGAGGCGTAGGTAAACAGGTGCAGGGGGATCATCCCCAGGGCCAGGTAGACGTAATTGGAGAAGGGGAGGGAGAAGGACGCCCCCGGCAGCAGGTAAAAGCGGATGCCGTAGGCAGTCAAGAGAGAGAGGAACACGGCGGCCCCGTCGGAAACGATGTTGATCTGGTTGAGCAGTCGCTGATTTTCTCTGATCATTACAAGACGCCCCAAATATTCCTGTATTTCTATCCCATCCGCCGGGCGGCGGAGTCAGCAGATCTTATTTTACCCCAAAATGGGGCCTTCTGTCAACGTGGCGCGAAAAAACCGGCGCCGCGTTTCCACACGGCGCCGGTTTCAGAGGGGCGGCGGAGCCAGACGGGGGTCAGTGCGCCGCCCCGGCGGGGGCCAGGAGCTCCGGGGCCGCCTGGCACAGGGCGCCGGTGACCTGGGGGAACACCTGGTCCAGGCCGTAGGCCTCCGAGGCGGCCCGGGCGGCCCGGCCCAGCTTCCGGCGGTAGTCCGGGTCCTCCAGCAGCAGCCCCACGGCGGCGGCCAGGGCCGCCGGGTCCCCATAGGGGTACAGGACCCCGCAGCCGTCCCCCAGCAGGTCCCGGTGGCCCTTGACGTCGCTGGCCGCAATGGGGAGCCCCGCCCGCATGGCCTCCATGACGTTGAAGGGCAGGCCCTCGCTGCGGCTGGCGGAGACGGCGCAGTCCGCCGCCTGGAGGCAGACCGGGATGTTGGGCATCTGTCCGGGGAAGCGGACCCGTCCGGCCACTCCCAGGCTCTGGGCCAGGTCCTGGCAGGAGCCCCACAGGTCTCCCTGGCCGGGGAGCAGGAGCCAGACCCGCTCCGGCAGGCGGGCCAGGGCCCGGATGAGCGTCTCCTGGCTCTTCCGCCGGGAGAACTCCGCCGGATAGACCAGCAGAAAGGCGTCCTGGGGGATGTCCCAGTCCGCCCGGAGCCGGAACCCCTCCTCCTTGCTGGCGGCGTCCACCGGGCCGAAGGGCACCCCCACCCCCGGCACCGGCAGCACCTGCCGCCCCAGGCTGTAGTGCCGGGCCAGCGCCAGGTCGGACTGATTCATGGTCAGCAGCAGGTCGGTGCAGGGGGCGGTGAGCCGCTCCGCCGACAGCAGCACCTGCCGTTTGGGCAAGGGGGTGTCCGCGTCAAAGAGATACCCATGGACCAGGTTGACCACCCGGGGGCGGTCCTTCCAGCCCAGGAGGGGGAGGCGGGTGAAAAAGGAGGCCAGGGCCGTGTTGGCCACCACCAGCTCGTACCCCTCCCGGCGCATCCGCGCCCCCAGCAGGGCGGCGCACCGGAAGTTGGAGGGGGCGGTCATCCGCTTGGCAAAGGGCAGCTTCACCGCCTGATCCGCCTCCGGCAGGTCCCCGGGGTCCCCCCCGGCGGCGGTGTGGACCTCCCAGCCCTGGCGGCGGAACCAGGCCAGATAGGGGCGGTGGAAGTTCCAGAGATGGGAATATGTAGAGGCGGTGTAGAGCACCTTGGGCTTCATGGGCGGTTCCTCCTGGGGTTTGGGATGACGGTACCCATTCTATCACATCTGCGGCCCCCTGCCTAGGCCTTCTTTGAAAATGGTGAACATCCCCACCCGGCGGGCCGTCCGCCGGAACTGCGCCTGTGCGCCCATAAAACCGGCGGTGCGCGTTTCTGAGGCGGCGTGTGGATCAGGCAGAATCGCCCTTGACAATCCGGCGGTCTGCGATTATACTAAAGATAGAAAGGGCGCTGCCAGTAAGACGGTTGGCCCCTACCTTGTGTTTGAAGTAACCGCTTGGTTGGGAGCCGTGGCGGTTACTTCTTTTTTGTCAACTGGATCACCAGATTGACGATGCCAATGACTACAAGACAAAACTGAAACA
>NZ_CALXGA010000055.1 GCF_944387725.1 uncultured Intestinimonas sp.
TGTGTTATACTCTTGCTCATGAAGGATATGGTCTCCTCTCGTACAGTTGGTGTGTGGTAACTCAACTATAACCGATGAGGCCTTATCCTTCATCCTTTTTCTTCCTCTGTCCAAGATCTATTGTAGTCCTACAAGCCCGCCGCTGCCGCAGTGGGAAACCCTCTTTACAAGGCGGCCCATCTATTATATAATGTCTCGGCTTAAACCGCGCGGAACACTTGAAATCGAGGTTTCTACCCAATGGATAAAAGCGTTATTATCTCCATCAGGGGCGTCCAGTCCCTGAACGACGACCCGCCGGAGGTCATCGAGCTGGTCACCGAGGGCCGGCTGATGGACTGCGGCGATGAGGGCTACACTCTCACCTATCAGGAGAGCGAGCTCACCGGACTGGAGGGGACCCTCACCACCTTCCAGGTGGAGCCGGACTGCGTCACCCTTCTGCGTATGGGGGTTGTCAACAGCCAGATGGTCTTTCAGCCGGGCCGGAGGCATTTCTCCATGTACGATACCCCTTACGGGGCCCTGTCCATCGGCGTCAACACCCGGAGGCTGCGGACCGCCCTGGACGAGCGCGGCGGCGAGATCGAGGTGGACTACGCCATCGAGATTGACCACGCCGTGGCGGGGGAGAACATCTTCCACATCGACGTCCGGGAGAAGGGAGAGCCGCCCCGCAGCGGCAGTCCCCTTCAGGAGGCTGGGCTGTCCTGTTAGAGGGCTCCGCCCTCCTGGGGGTTGCGGCTCCCGCCGGGCAGGCGGCCCACCGGCAGGATGCCGGGGCCCTTTCCGGCGGGACGCCGGACCCTCAAGGGGGACCCTTGCCCCGGAGGGTGGGGGCGCCCCCACACAACAAAAAGAAAGGTGAATGAGGAACATGTCAAATCTCATCCAGGCCGCCAAGGAAGAGGCGGCGGCCCTCACCCAGCGGGCCTACGAGAAGGCCGCGGCGCAGGGCGTGCTCCCCGGCGGGGTGGAGGTCTCCGCCACGGTGGAGATTCCCAAGGACGTCTCCCATGGGGACTACGCCTCCTCCTTCGCCATGGCCGGAGCCCGGGCCATGCGCCTGCCTCCCCGAACCATCGCCCAGGCCGTCTGTGAACGCCTGGAGCTGGGGGGCTCCTTCTTCCAGAAGGCTGAGATTGCCGGCCCCGGCTTCCTCAATTTCACCTTGGGACCCAAATGGTACGGCCAGGTCATGGCTGCGGTGGAGGCCGAGGGCAGAGGCTACGGCGGCAGCGACGTGGGCTGCGGCGAGCGGGTCATGGTGGAGTTCGTCTCCGCCAACCCCACCGGCCCCATGCACATGGGCAACGCCCGAGGGGGCGTGCTGGGGGACACCCTGGCCAATGTCCTCCACATGGCGGGATACGACACCTGGAAGGAGTTCTACGTCAACGACGCCGGCAACCAAATCCACAAGTTCGCCGTGTCCATTGACGCCCGGTACCACCAGCTCCTGCTGGGGGAGGAGAACTTCCCCTTTCCCGAGGACGGCTACCACGGCGACGATATCCGGGAGCTGGCCGCCGCCTTCCGGGCCCAGGAGGGGGACGGTTGGCTGAACAAGCCGGAGGAGGAGCGCCAGGCGGCCATGGCTCGGTTCGGTCTGTCGGTAAACGTGCCCAAGATGAAGGAGGACCTGCGCCGCTATCACATCGAGTACGACGAGTGGTTCTTTGAGTCCACCCTCCACGAGAGCGGCTATGTGGCCGAGACTGTGGATCTCCTGGCCGGCAAGGGCTGGACCTACAAGAAGGAAGGGGCTCTCTGGCTCAACACCACCGAGCTGCTGAAGCAGAAGTACCTCTCCGAGGGCAAGACCCAGGAGCAGGTGGACAAGCTGGACCTGAAGGACGACGTCCTCCGCCGGGCCAACGGCTTTTATACCTACTTCGCCGCCGATATCGCCTACCACCGCAACAAGCTGGAAAAGCGGGGCTTTGACAAGGCCGTCAATATCTGGGGGGCCGACCACCACGGCCATGTGGCCCGGCTCCAGGCCGCCCTGGACGGCCTGGGTCTGGACGGCTCCCACCGGCTGGTGGTGGTGCTCATGCAGCTGGTGAACCTCCTCCAGGACGGCAAGCCGGTGAGGATGTCCAAGCGCTCCGGAAAGGCCATCGCCCTTCACGACCTCCTGGACGAGATCAGCGTGGACGCCGCCCGGTACTTCTTCAACTCCCGGACCTCCACCTCTCCCCTGGACTTCGATCTGGACCTGGCTGTCCGGGAGGACGCCGACAACCCGGTGTACTATGTCCAGTATGCCCACGCCCGCATCTGCTCCATGGTGCGGAAGATGGCCGAAGAGGGGATCACGGTCCCCGCCGCCGGGGTGGTGAACCCCTCCCTGCTGGCCCAGCCCGAGGAGAAGGCTCTTCTGAAGGCCCTCTCCGAGCTCCCCGAGGAGGTCCGCCTGGCCGCCCGGGACTATGACCCCTCCCGCATCAACCGCTATCTGGTGGACCTGGCGGGGCACTTCCACCGCTTCTACAACACCTGCCGCTGTATGGTGGAGGACGCCGCCCTCCGGGACGCCCGGCTGAAGCTGGCCGATACCACCCGGGCGGTCATCGCCCAGGGCCTGGACCTGCTGGGAGTCAGCGCCCCAGAAAAAATGTGAGCACAAGACCCAAGGACCGGCTTGGAGGCCGGTCCTTTTTTTGAGCACAGACGGCCCCTATGCCTCTCCCCACCGGCGGAGGGGTGTGAGCACCCTCCCAGGGAATGGGCGAACATCCAAATATTTTCCGTGTAAAGATTGTGTAAAATATACAAAAAGAAAATGCAAAATCTGGCGAGATAGGAGAAAATCACATCCGCCATTGAATCGCACAGGTGCTCGTGGTATCATCAAACTGCCTTTACCGGGAAGGA
The DNA here is from genome assembly GCF_944387725.1 of uncultured Intestinimonas sp. Taxonomy (GTDB): domain Bacteria; phylum Bacillota; class Clostridia; order Oscillospirales; family Oscillospiraceae; genus Intestinimonas. Next base: position 2,881 of record NZ_CALXGA010000055.1, read on the forward strand.
GGAATGCCGGGACTACACATGCTCCAGCGGGCGAAAAACCCATTCTATTGAGTATGTTAGGAGGAAATGTCTATGAAAAATCGCAAGATCAGCAAGCTGCTGGCACTGGGCCTGACCTTTGCCCTGGGCGTGGGGATGTCCACCGCCTTCGCCGCCTCGTCCGTCGTTCCCGCCACCACCCGGGTGACCGTGGACGGACAGGCCGTCTCCGTGGATGCCTACAACATCAACAACGGCAACAACTACTTCAGCCTCCGGGACTTCGCCTCCAATCTGGATGTGGGCCTGACCTGGGACGCCGCCACCGACACCGCCGCCATTGACACCACCGCCCACTACAAGCCCGACGAGACCCAGCTCATCACTGGCAACTGGGCCCCCGCCACCCGGGCGCGCATCCAGGCTGTCATCGACGAGAATGCCAACCAGGGCAAGTATGTGGTCTTCGACTTCGACAACACCTCCGTTATCTTCGATGTGCAGGAGGCCCTGCTGATGTACCAGATTGAGAATCTGGTCTTCGCCATTGAACCCGGAGAGATGGCAGCCGTGCTGGAGACCGGCATTCCCGACCTGAACCTCTCCATGGGCGTCAGCCTGGACGGGAAGGCCATCACCCCCGCCACCCTGGTGGCCGACCTGGTCTCCGACTACACCTGGATTTACAACAACTATGAGGGGATGAACGGCAGCCACGACCTGGACTACATCCACGCCTCCAACGAGTATCAGGACTTCGAGGCCAAGCTGCGCTTCATGTACAACAACCTGGGCGACTACTTTGACCATGCCGTCTCCTACCCCTGGGTCACCTACCTCTTCACCGGCATGACCCCTGCCGAGGTGCAGGAGCTGGCCACCGCCTCCCACCAGTACTGGGCCGCCTATGGCCGCTACGCCTCCGAGACTCTGACCTCCCCCCTGGAGCTGCCCGGTGAGACCGGCATTGTCAGCACCTCCTACACCACCGGCCTGACCTTCACCGACGAGCTCCTTGACCTCTACCACACCCTGATGGCCAACGGCATCGACGTCTACATCGTCTCCGCCTCCCCCATCGACACCATCCTGGCCGCCAACGCGTGCATGGGCTACGGCGTCCCCGAGGAGAACGTCTTCGCCATGCGCAACAAGCTGGGGGCCGATGGCCGCTACATCAACGAGTACAACTACGACTGGGGCGGCGAGGGCATGTATGCCCAGACCCAGGGCGAGGGCAAGAGCACCATCATCACCAACTTCATCGCCCCTCAGTATAACGGCGCCGGCCCCCTGATGGTCTTCGGCGACAGCTCCGGAGACTGGAACATGATGACCGACTGGATGGAGTCCGGAGACACCGTCCTGGGCGTCATCTTCAACCGCTACCGCAGCACCAGCGATCCCATCTGGCAGGGCTCCACTGAGGCCGCCGCCGCCATCGGCGACCCAGACGCCCGCTTCGTGCTCCAGGGCCGCGACGAGAACACCGGCGAGCTGCGCCCCTCTGAGTACTCCATCCTGCTGGGCTCCACCCAGGAGGTCCTGGTCCGCCCCGCTTCCTGACCCGCCTGTATGGAGGCGTCTGAGGACCCGTTACCCGATCAAACAACCCCCGCCCGGTCCCGCCAAGGGCCGGGCGGGGGCCTTTTCCGCCGGACCGGGGACCGGATCCGCCGCCGGCTGGAATTTCCCCCTTGCGGGATCGGCGCATTTCTGATATACTTTCAAGGAATAAACTTTTGAAAGGGGTCGGTGAGTCCCCGTGGACCAGCCTCCGCCCAGTTTTTACATCCTTCGGAAAAAGAGGACAGCCTTAGCCTGACAGGCCTAGGGCTGTCCTTTCGCACATAAAATCCGAAGTCCTCCGGCCCCAAATCTTTCAGAGAAAGTGGAGTTGATCTGTCCTTATGGACCCCCAAAGTATTTTGATGATTGCCGCCCTGGCCGTTCTGGTGGCCTTTTCCGCCTACTTCTCCGCCACGGAGACGGCCTTCACCTCCCTCAACCGCATTCGTATGCGCAGCCGGGCGGAGGGGGGCGACCGCCGGGCCGCCATGGCCCTGCGGCTGTCGGAGGACTATGACCGCTTCCTGTCCACCATTCTCATCGGCAACAACATTGTGAACATCTCGGCCTCCACCCTGGGCACTGTCCTCTTCACCAAGCATGTGGGGGACGCCTACGGCCCCCTGGTGTCCACCATTGTGCTCACCGCCGTCATTCTGATCTTCGGGGAGATCTCCCCCAAGAGCCTGGCCAAGGAGCACGCCGAGTCCTTCGCCATGTTTTCGGCCCCCATCCTGCGGATTTTCCTGGCGGTTCTGGGGCCGCTGAACTTTATTTTCGCCCAGTGGAAGCGGCTCATCAGCCACCTCTTCCGCCACAGCCCCGATGCGGGCATCACCGAAGAGGAGCTCATCACCATGGTGGACCAGGCCGAGAACGAGGGCGGCCTGGACCAGGAGGAGAGTGCGCTCATCCGATCGGCCATTGAGTTCGGCGATCTGGAGGTGGAGGAGATTCTCACCCCCCGAGTGGACATCGTGGCGGTGGAGGACACCGACACCATGGACGAGATCGCCAGGGTCTTCGCCGAGAGCGGCTACTCCCGGCTGCCGGTCTACCACGAGGACATCGACAACATTGTGGGGGTCATCCACGAGAAGGACTTCCACGCCGCCCGCTACCACGGCCAGAACGACGTCTCCGCCCTGGTCTCCAACATCCTCTACACCACCGCCACCACCAAGATTTCCGATCTGCTGCGGATTCTCCAGAAGGCCAAGGCCCACATGGTCATCGTGGTGGACGAGTACGGCGGCACCGAGGGCCTGTGTACCCTGGAGGACATCGTGGAGGAGCTGGTGGGAGAGATCTGGGACGAGCATGACGAGGTCATTGAGGAGTTCCGCAAGCAGGCCGACGGCAGCTACCTCATCTCCTGCAACGCCAACCTCACCGACCTCTACGACCTCTTCTCCCTGAAGGGGGAGAGCGACTCCAACACCGTCTCCGGCTGGGTCATGGAGGAGGTGGGCCGGGTCCCCGAGGTGGGCGACCACTTCGTCTACGAGGATTTGGACGTCACCGTTACCGAGGTGGACCACCGCCGGGTCCTGGAAATCCGGGTGGTGGTCCTGCCCCAGAAGAAGGAGGAGCAGGACTCCGAAAAGAAATAGAGCTGTGCGCACAAAAGCCCCCTCCAGGCTGTGGACCCGGAGGGGGCTTTTTCTGGCATCAGACCTGCTTCTGGTAGGTAACGGGCTCAAAGGAGCCGATGGCGTGGCAGACGCTGCACACGTCGGGGCGCTGTTCAAAGATAGCGCCGCAGAAGAGGCAGCGGTAGCCCTTCGCCTGGACGGTTTTGGGGGGCTTGGGGGGCTCCGGGGCGGGAGCTGCGGCGGAGGCTGCGGCGGAGGCCGCCCGCTGGCTGCTCTGGAGCTGGGTCAGCGTGGCCATGAACTGGTACTCGTGGTCCTGCTCGATCTTGGCCACGCCCTCGAAGAGCTCCGCAATGTCGTCATAGCCCTCCTCCCGGGCTGTCTGGGCGAATTGGGGATACAGGCTGCTCCACTCGCCGTACTCCCCCCGGATGGCGTCCTTGAGGTTGCCGACGGTGGAGCTGATGCCGATGGCCTTTTCATAGAACAGCCGGCCGTGAACCCCCTCGTTCTTGGCCATGCTCTCGAAGAGATCGGCGATTTCCATGAGCCCCTCCTTCCGGGCCTTTTCGGCAAAGAAGAGGTACTTGTTCCGGGCCATGGACTCCCCGCTGAAGGCGGCCAGCAGGTTCTGTTTGGTTTGGGATGCTTCAAATGACATGGGAACCCCTCCTAAACAATAATAATTCTCGATATTGATAATAGAATACCCAAATGCACTGCTGTTGTCAAGCCTCTGCTAAAAAATTTTCCGAAGCGCCTCCCCTCCCTGAAAGGACGTTGACCCCGGACCGGGTCCTGGATTGAGGCTGGGGCGCGGTTTAGCCGTATTCCGGCCCCGCAGGGTCAGGGACCAGGGGGAGGAGGATGTGGAAGGCGGTCCGCCGGCCGTCGCTCTCGGCCCGGATGGCGCCGCCGTGGCGCTCCACGATCTCCCGGGCGATGGCCAGACCCAGCCCGGCCCCGCCGGTGCGGGTGGAGCGGGCCTGGTCCAGGCGGTAGAATTTTTGGAAGATATGGGTGAGCTCCTGCTCGGGGATCTCCAGGCCCTCGTTGCGGATGGAGATTTCGGCCTCCCGTCCCCGGGCGCGGGCTTCCAGCTCTACTGCGCCGCCGGGGGTGCTGTAGCTCACGGCGTTGCGGAGGACGTTTTCAAAAACCCGGACCAGCTTGTCCGCCTCTCCCCAGACCACCAGCCGGGGGGTGATGTCGGTGCGGCAGGTGAGGCCCTTTTCGGCAAAGGCGGGATAGAATTCATCGGCGAGCTGTTCCAGCAGAAGGGAGAGCTGGATGGGCTCCCCGCCCTCACCCGGAGCGCCCAGGTCCATCCGGGTGATGTCAAAGAACTCGCTGACCAGCTCCTCCAGGCGGTTTGCCTTGTCCAGGGCAACGTCGGTGTACTTGCGCCGCTGTTCCTCGGGCAGGGCGGGCTCGTCGTGGAGGAGGTTTAAGTAGCCCAGCACGGAGGTCAGGGGGGTTTTGAGGTCATGGGCCAGGAAGGCCACCAAATCCTGCCGGCGCTGCTTGGCCTCACGGGCCTGGGCTTCCCGGGCCTCCAGGGTGTGCTGGAGGGTCCGCAGGTCCTCCTCCAGGGGCCGAAGCTCCCGGGGGAGGGAGACCGGCTCTCCGGTCTCGGCCATGACCTGCCCCACGGCGGCGGCGATCTGGTCCAGCCAGCGGGTGAACCGCCCAAGGGCCAGGTAAAAGGCCCCCAGCATCAGCAGCACCGTCAGAAGAGCCAGCCAGGCCTCCTTGTGGTTCCGAAAGACGGTCTGGTAAAACGCCTGGGCCCCGGCCTCGTCATAGCCGAAGAGGCTCTGGCAGGCCCACAGCACGCCCCGGGCGAAGGCGTCCTGGAGGAGGCCGTCCACCACCGTCTCCCACAGGGCCAGGGCTGCGGCCAGGGCCAGCAGGGTCCCCAGCACCACCAGCAGCAGCATTTTTCCCTTGAGCCTGGCATATCGCTTCATGGCGCTCCCTCCTGCGGCGGTCCTGTTCTCCCATGTCGGAAGCAGGAAACGCCGCCTGTGCGGTTCGATATTCTGCTTTCACTCTGATGTGCCGATGGGCGCCGCCTGCCAGCTGTTTCAGGCGGGAAATATGGGACGCCCATGTCCAAGCCAATGGAGCCGTTTCATTTCCCGCAAAAAAACTTCAATTTGATTCCTGGCCATGGATCGTGTCTCTCTATCACACAAAGACCGCCTGGACCAGCACCATGTAGAGCGCCGTCCCGCCGAAGATGGACAGGAGGTTGTTGTGCTTCCAGAGGTGGAGGGCCACCACGGCCACGGCGGAGAGGAGCGGCGGGGCCCACCCAGCCAGGGCGGCCAGGTCGGGGCCAAGGGCGAACTGCACATTCCGCAGGCAGTAGACGATGAGCATGGCGATGACGGCGGGGGGCAGGACCCGGCCCAGGTAGAGGATCGCCTTGGGCGGCTGGCTCCCCCGTCCGAAGAGGAGGAAGGGCAGCACCCGGGTGAGGAAGGTGACGCCGGCCATGACGGCGATGGAGGCCACAGCCTGTCCGGTGGTGAGGGACATATCAGACCGCTTCCTTTCCGTCTGCCTCCTCCTGCCGGTCCAGTCGGACCCGGAGGAGGAGCAGAGCCAAAATGATGACGCACAGGGCGGGAATGAGCATGGCCTCCGCCCCCAGCAGCACCAGAGCGGCCACCGTAATGCCGCAGCCCAGCAGGGCGGGCAGGTGGGAGGGGTAGCTCTCCCACTGCTCCACGGCGATGACCAGGAAGAGGGCGGTCATAGCGAAATCAATGCCGGTGGTGTCAAACTGGAGGAGGGCCCCCGCCGCGCCGCCGATCACCGAGCCCAAAATCCAGTAGCCGTGGTCCAGCACGGCGATGGCAAAGTAGTAGGCGTGGGGGTCCACCCGCTCGGGCACTCGGGCGGAAGCCAGGAGGGCGTAGGTCTCATCGGTGAGGGAGAAGATCATGTAGAGCTTCTTCCAGCCCATGCCCAGGAACTTCTCCAGCATACTCAGGCCGTAGACCAGATGCCGGAAGTTCAGAATCAGGGTGAGCACCGCCACACTGGTGAGGGCGGCCCCGTTCCGCAGGAGCTCCACCCCCATGTACTGGCCGGAGCCGGCGTAGATGGTGAGGGACATGAAAAAGGCCCAAATGACATTGTAGCCAGCGGCCTCCAGCATCAGGCCGAAGGCAATGCCGATGGAGAGGTAGCCCATCATCACCGGGAGGGTGGCGGGCAGGGCGGCCCGAAAGGCGCGTCGGTACATCGTTCGTTTCCACTTCCTTGTGTTGGCGTCCTCATCCCGAAAAAAAGCTTGCTTTTCCGGGAAGCCTTGTTTAATATCGTCTTGACAGAGTTTACAGCACGGAGGGACAGCTATGAAACGCCTGCTCTTTATCTACAACCCCCAGGCGGGAAGGGGCATCATCAAAAATCACCTGGCCGCTGTGGCCGACCTCTTCACCAAGGCGGGATATTTGGTGACGGTCTGGCCCACCCAGGGCAAGGAGGACGCCGCCCATGTGGCGGCCCAGCAGGGCTGGTGGTATGACCGGGTGGTCTGCTGCGGCGGAGACGGCACGCTCAGCGAGACGGTCTCCGGCCTGCTGACCATGGACCAGCCCCCGGTCCTGGGCTACATCCCGGCGGGCACCACCAACGACTTCTCCAAAAACCTGGGCCTGCCCCGGGGCGTGGAGAATGCCGCAGCCACTGCGGCGGCGGGGGTCCCCCGACCCTGCGACATGGGCCGCTTCAATGAGCGAACCTTTGTCTATGTGGCGGCCTTCGGCATCTTTACCGACGTGAGCTACGGCACCCCCCAGCACTTCAAGAGCGCCTTCGGCCACCTGGCCTATGTGCTGGAGGGGGCCACCAAGCTGGGGGACCTGGGGCGGTCCCACCACCTGAAGGCGGTGTACGACGGCGGCGAGCTGGAGGGGGACTTCCTCTACGGCATGGTAACCAACACCAGCTCGGTGGGGGGCTTCAAGATCTTCCCCCCCAGCCAGATCTCCCTGAACGACGGTGTCTTTGAGGTTGTGCTCATCCGCCAGCCCCGGAGCCTGGCCGACTTTCAGGAGACCCTCCTGGCTCTGGCACGGCAGTCCACCGGCGCCAGCGGCCGGGTGGAGGCATTCCACACCAGCCGTCTCACCATCACCGCCCAGGACCCCATCCCCTGGACCCTGGACGGGGAGTATGGCGGCGCCCCGGAGACGGCTAAAATCGAAAACCTCCACAAGGCCCTCACCCTGGTATGGGGGAAATAGGCGCCTGTTTTGGCGCTGACACGCCTGGGTCCTACCGCTCCTCCTGCCGGAGCTGGCGCTCCCGCTGGTCCAGAATTTTGGGGAAGCGCCAGAGGAAGACGCCGCCGGTGACCAGGGCGGCGGTGATATCAGCCGCCGGCTCGGCCAGGAAGACGGCCAGCACCCGGTCGGAGAAGAAGCTGGGCAGCAGGAAGATCAGGGGAATGAGGAGGATGACCTTCCGCAGAAGGGCCAGAAAGAGGGAGATCTTGGCCTGGCCCAGGGCCACGAAGGTCTGCTGGCAGGCATTCTGAATGCCCAGCATGAACATGCCGGCGGCATAGACCCGCAGGGTCCAGACGGCGATCCCCACCAGGGCGGGCTCATCGTTAAAGATGGTCACGAAATGGAGGGGGAAGAGCTCGATGGCCGCGCACACAGCGGTGCTGAAGGCGAAGGCCCACAAAAAGGTCAGCCGGAAGGCCTTCCGCACCCGGTCCAGCTGCCCGGAGCCGTAGTTGTAGCCGATGATGGGCTGTGCCCCCTGGCCAATGCCCTGGAAGAGCAGATAGAATACCTGCATGATGCTCGAGCAGATGGTCATGGCCCCCACCGCCGGGTCCCCGCCGTAGGTCTTCAGAGAGGCGTTGAAGGCAATGTTCACCAGGCTCTCGGTGGACTGCATGATGAAGGGGGAGACCCCCAGGGCCAGCACCGGGGCGAGGACCTGCCAGTCCAGCCGGGCAAAGCGCCGCTGGAGCCGGAGCCTGGTGCGGCGGCCCATCAGGAAGCACACCACCCACACAGCGGAGACCCCCTGGGCGGTGATGGTGGCCAGAGCCGCCCCCGTGACCCCCATGTCGAAGGTGAAGATGAAGATGGGGTCCAGGACGATGTTCACCACCGCCCCGATGAGCACCGTGGCCATGCCCACGGTGGAAAAGCCCTGGGCGGTGATGAAATAGTTGAGCCCCAGGGAGAGCTCCACAAAGATGGAGCCGGCCAGGTAGACGGTCAGATAGTCCCTGGCGTAGCCGATGGTGTTCTCCGTGGCCCCGAAGAGGTAGAGCATGGGCTCCTGAATCGCCAGGAAGAGCACCGTGACCGCCACCCCCAGCACCACCAGAAGGGCGGCGCTGCTCCCCAGAATGGCGTTGGCCTCCTCCTCCTGGCCGGCCCCCATGCGGACCGCCGCCCGGGAGCCGCCTCCCACGCCCACCAGGGCCGCAATGGCCGAGACGAACATGATGACGGGAAAGCACACCCCCAGGCCGGTGAGGGCCAGGTCCCCCACCCCTTCCATGCGGCCGATGTACATGCGGTCCACAATGTTGTAGAGGGCGTTGACCAGCTGGGCGGTGACTGTGGGCACCGCCAGCCGCACCAGCAGAGGCCCTACCGGGTCCCTGCCCAGGTCGTTCTGCCGTTTTTCGCGCATGGCTTCCATTCCTTCCTTCCAGAGGGCGGTCTCAGCGGGCGCCGTCCTCCCCTTCCAGAAAATAGGTGGCCTCCATGTCGGCCACACTGAGGGCAAAGGCCAGGGGATACTGCTGGAGAGCCTGGCCCACCTGGCGCTTGTCCTCCTGGCCGGAGAAGCCCATGTGCCAGCGGATGGCCATGGCCTCCTCCCGCTTGAGCCGCATGAAGCCGGAGATGATGTAGACCGACTTCTCCCCGTGGCCGTAGGGGAGGGGGTCCTCGTAGTAGTAGGTGGGCACCGCCGTCCACTTGCCGTCGGGGCCCTTGACGTTCCGGGTCCCCGCCCGGTAGCAGCCGGCCTTGCACAGGTCGTGGAGGAGGGCCGCGATGGCCGCCGACTCCTCCGGGACCTCCAGGCCGTAGTCCTCCCGGACCCGCTCCCGCTCCAGGTAGGCGGCAAGGCAGCGGTAGACGTTGACGCTGTGCTGGCACAGCCCACCCTCGTAAGCCCCGTGGTACCGGGCCGAGGCGGGGGCGGTGAAGAAGTCTGACTTGTGCTCTAAGTAGTCCAGCAGGGCGTCGGCCCCCTCCCGGTGGATGTTGGCGGTATAGATCTCGATGAATTCCTCTCTGGCGGACACAGTGGTCCCTCCTCTGTGTATGTTTTGCATCGGGCCGCAGTGGGGCGCGATGCGGTTCACCCCAGCCCGGAGAGCTGCAGGGCCACCGTGGCGAAGAGGGGCAGGGTGAGCAGGGACAGGAGCGTGACGGCGCTGATGCTCTCAGCGGCCAGGGCGGCGTCCCGGCCGAACCGCTGGGCCATCATGGAGGTGGCCCCGGCAGGGGGCACCGCGCAGAGTACCACGCAGGCACAGTAGGACATGGGCTCCAGCCGCAGGGGGAGGAGGACCACCATGGCGATGAGGGGGGCCGCCAGCAGCCGCACTGCCGCCACCAGCCAGATACGCCGGTCGGCCAGGGCGGCGCGGAGGTCGGCCCTGGCCATCTGGGCCCCCAGGATAATCATGGGCAGGGGGGTGTTGAGGTCGGCCAAAGCGCTGATGGCGTTGTTCACCGGCTCTGGGGGCCGCCACCCGGTGAGGAAGAGGGTCAGGCCGATCACCGTCCCCACAGTGGCGGGGTTGACCAGAGCGGAGCGGGGGGTGATCGTTCCCCCCATGGTGCGGAGGCCCTGGGTCCACAGGAAAAGGTTGAAGGCCGTGGCCGACACCGCGCCGAAGATGGCGGCCTCGCTGCCCAGCACGGCTATCACCAGGGGCAGGCCCATGAAGCCGTTGTTGCCGTAGGCCGCCCCAAAGCGGAGGGGCCCCCGCTGGTCCAGGGGCTCCCGCCGGAAGCAGAGCTGGGCGAGCAGAATCCCCAGCAGGGTACACAGGGCGTAGGCCCCCAGGAAGATGCTAAGCGTCTCCACCATGCCCGGCGCCCGGGGCGTCTCAAAAGAACGCGTCATGATGCAGGGGGTGACCATATAGAGGACCAGGGTGGACATCTGGGAGGTCCCCTCCGGGGTGAGCACCCCCAGCCGGGCCAGGATATATCCCACCCCAATCAGCAAAAATAAGGTGGCCACCTGTCCGGCCACCACCAGAAAGTTTTCCACCATCCCTCTCCAGGCCGTCCCTTCTCCCGCCCTCCCCGGACGCAGCAGAGGAAGACGGCGTGATTTTCCCGCCCGGGGCAGGGGACTGCGGGGCCGAAAGCCGGGGCCTTCGGGCGGCTCCATTCCGGGACGGGTGCGCAGCGTTTATGATTATCATGCGTGCGGAACAAAGCCGCGAGCCTTGAACGCACAGGCTTTCAAGGCCCATCGGTTTTGTTCCGGAGCAGGGTTTTTGGCCGAAACAGTCAAAAAAACCTTGCGCTTCCTGCGGTAGACATTATTATATCGAAGCCGGCCCATCCTGTAAAGGGGGCTCCCCCTCCGGGGCAGAAAAAACGCCCCTTCCGGCGGGCCACCGGCTGCGTTTGGGACGTATCCCCTGCGGAAAGAGTGGAAAACCCGCAGGCCGCAGCGCCCGGGCTCCAACGAAGCGGCTCCGCCAGGTGCTTACGGGGAGAGCATCGACAGCAGGCGCTTCCCGGAGGCCGTTTGGAAGACCCGGTCCCGGAACTGCTGAATGGCGGCCCGGCGATAGCCGGACTCCTCCGCGTTGACCAGAAAGTCCGCCTCCAGCAGGATCTGGCAGTCCGGCCCGTCCACGTCCGTGCAGGCATGGTGGTGGGTGAGCAGAAAGACCACCCGCCGCACCGTCTCCTCCGGCAGGTCGAATTCCGCCAGGAAGGGCAGCAGCAGCCCCTGGATCTCCGCCTCCTGATGCCTGCCGTCCGTATCGCCATACTTCCGGCGGCAGAGGGGGCAGGCGATGTCGTGAAGGATGTGTGCGTACTCCAGCCTCCCGATAATCTCCGCATAGGCGTAAACTTTCAGAAAATGGTTGGCGTCATGGGGGCCCCGCCGTAAAACCCAATCATCTTTCGGATCAATTTTTCTTTATGGTTATCCCTTTGCATCAGCGAATTGCAACTCCTTGCAGCAGAAGGCGTTGGAGCTAGGGCTTGTTTGAAAATTGGCGATGTGTCCGGCAGCGAGGGGTTTTGGGCCGCTGGCAAGCAATTTTTTCGCAGG
>NZ_CALXGA010000056.1 GCF_944387725.1 uncultured Intestinimonas sp.
GTGGTGCTCAACCTGGTGCGCTCCCGCACCGGCCGGGCGGTGATGGCCATCCGGGACAACCGCATCGCCGCCGAGAGCGTGGGCATCCACGTCACCAAGTACCGGCTCATCGCCTTCGTCACCTCCGCCGCCCTGGCGGGGGCGGCCGGGGCCCTCTTCGGCCTCAACTACGCCAGCGTCAGCGCCGCCCAGTTCGACTTCAACACCTCCATCCTGGTGCTGGTCTATGTGGTGCTGGGGGGGCTGGGCAACATGTGGGGCTCCATCCTGGCCACCGTGGTGCTCTACGTCCTGCCCGAGGCCCTGCGGGAGTTCTCCGACTACAGAATGCTGGTCTACGCCATCGTCCTCATCCTGGTGATGCTCATCACCAACAATCCCCTGTTCCAGGACGCCCGGAGCCGGCTGCAGGAGGTCCTGCGGGACCGGGCTATCCGCAGAGCCGACGCCAGAGCGGAAGGAGGTGCCCGGCATGAGTAAGCCCCAGCGGGAGCCCACCAAGCTGGTGACCGTTCCCAGCCCCAACAAGATCCCCGAGCGGGACATCGACAAGTCCCCCATCCTGGAGGCCCAGCACCTGGGCATCGACTTCGGCGGCCTCACCGCCGTCAACGACTTCAACATGGCCATCGGCCGCACCGAGATCGCCGGCCTCATCGGGCCCAACGGCGCGGGGAAGACCACCGTCTTCAACCTGCTCACCAAGGTCTACCAGCCCACCCGGGGCACCATCCTCCTGGACGGCAGGGACACCGCCGGCATGACCACCGCCCAGGTCAACCGCATGGGCATCGCCCGGACCTTCCAGAACATCCGCCTCTTCGGCAACCTGTCGGTGGAGGACAACGTGAAGATCGGCATGCACAACGCCATCCGCTCCGGCTTCTTCAGCGGCGTGTTCCGCCTGCCCTCCTACTGGCGGGAGGAGAAGGTGGCCCGGGAGCGCTCCATGGAGCTTTTGAGCCTCTTCGACATGCAGGACCTGGCGGGGGCCAAGGCCGGGAGCCTCCCCTACGGGGCCCAGCGCCGGCTGGAGATCGTCCGGGCCCTGGCCACCAACCCCTCCCTGCTGCTCCTGGACGAGCCCGCCGCCGGCATGAACCCCTCGGAGACCGCCGAGCTCATGGAGAACATCGTCAAGATTCGGGACACCTTCCAGATCGCCGTCCTCCTCATCGAGCACGACATGAGCCTGGTCATGGGCATCTGCGAGGGCATCTGCGTGCTCAATTTCGGCCAGATCATCGCCAAGGGCACCCCGGAGGAAATTCAGAACAACCCCGAGGTCATCAAGGCCTATCTGGGCTCCGGAAAGGGGGAGTGAGCGCCGTGCATATGCTGGAAGTCGATCACATCAACGTCTATTACGGCGCCATCCACGCGGTGAAGGACATCTCCTTCCATGTGGACGAGGGGGAGGTGGTCACCCTCATCGGGGCCAACGGCGCCGGAAAGTCCACCATCCTCAAGACGGTCTCCGGCCTCCTCCACAGCCGCACCGGCGCCGTCACCTTCCTGGAGAAAAAGCTCTCCGGGGTCCCCGCCCACAAGATTGTGGCCATGGGCCTGGCCCAGGTGCCCGAGGGGCGGCAGGTCTTCCTCCAGATGACGGTGGAGGACAACCTGGAGATGGGGGCCTATACCCGCCCCAACGGCGAGGTGGCCGGGAGCATCGAGCAGGTCTACGCCCAGTTCCCCCGGCTCAAGGAGCGCCGGAAGCAGATCGCCGGCACCCTCTCCGGCGGCGAACAGCAGATGCTGGCCATGGGCCGGGCCCTGATGTCCAAGCCCAGGCTGATGATGCTGGACGAGCCCTCCATGGGCCTGGCCCCCATTCTGGTGGAGCAGATCTTCGAGATCATCCAGGACCTCCACCGCTCGGGGACCACCATCCTCCTGGTGGAGCAGAACGCCCAGATGGCCCTTTCGGTGGCCGACCGGGGCTACGTCCTGGAGACGGGCCGCATCGTCAAGACGGCCCCCGCCCGGGACCTCTTGGAGGATGAGGACGTAAAGCGGGCCTATCTGGGCGGCTGAGACCCAGAACCCTTGGAATTGGTATAACCGGGACTGCGGGCGACATGCCCGCGGTCCCGGTCTGTCTGTCCGGCCGCTCCGATGCGGTCTCCATTTCTTTCCTTTACACTGGGAAGCAGAATGTGGTATAATGATTCTCATATTCCAAGATGTGATTGGAAAGATTCGGAGAGGAGGCGCTCTGCGTGGAGGAGCTGGAGGAACTTAAGCGGCGGCTGGAGGAGGAGCGTCCCATGCCCTGGGACGCATTCCCCGACATCGGCCTTTACATGGACCAGGTGATCTCCTACATGTCCCGGCAGCTCATCACCTACGGCCAGGGGGAGGCCCTGACCCCGGCCATGGTGAACAACTACATCAAGGACGGGCTGCTGCCCCGGGCCGAGGGAAAGAAGTACAACAAAACGCACCTGGGCTACCTCACCGCCATCTGCGCCCTGAAGCAGGTGCTCTCGGTGCGGGAGACCCGGGACCTGCTCCAGGTGGGAACCCGGGGCCGGGACCCGGAGGCCCTCTACGCCGCTTTCTGCCGGGAGCTCTCCCTGGCCCAGGACTGCGCCGCCGAGGTGCTGGACCCCACCCTGCCGGAGGAGGAGCTGCCCGGGCTGGCCCTGCGGCTGGCCCTGCGCAGTTATGCCGACAAGCTGGCCTGCCAGCGGGTGCTCAGCCTTCTGGCCCCCAGGGAGGAGAAGGCCGAGCGCAAAAAGAAGTGAGGACCGGGGCGTCCGCCCTGTGTTTGATGAGGAGGTTCCCTCGATGTCTGATTTTGTCATTGTCACCGATTCCTCCGCCGACCTGCCGGCGGACTTAGTTCAGGAGCTGGGGGTGGAGGTCCTCCCCCTCTCCTTCACCATCTGCGGCAAGACCTACCGCAATTACCCAGACGGCCGGGAGATGGACCTGCTGTCCTTCTATCAGATGCTCCGGGCGGGGGAGATGGCCACCACCTCCGCCGTCAACGTGGCCGGCTATACCGCCGTGCTGGAGCCCCTGCTTCAGGAGGGGAAGGACGTACTGGTGCTGGCCTTCTCCTCCGGCCTGTCAGCCACCTATCAGTCCTCAGTCATCGCCGTGGAGGAGCTTCGGGAGAAGTACCCGGACCGGAAGATCTTCACCGTGGACACCCTCTGCGCCTCCCTGGGCCAGGGGCTTCTGGTGTGGTACGCCGTCCAGGAGAAACGGAAGGGGGCCTCCATCCAGGAGGTCCGGGACTGGGTGGAGCAGAACAAGCTCCACATCTGCCACTGGTTCACCGTAGACGACCTCCACTTCCTCAAGCGGGGGGGCCGGATCTCCACCGCCACCGCCGTGGTGGGCTCCATGCTCTCCATCAAGCCGGTGCTCCATGTGGACAACGAGGGACGCCTCGTCAACATGTCCAAGGCCCGGGGACGGGGGGCCTCCCTCACCGCCCTGGTGGACCAGATGGAGCGGACCGCCATCCGCCCCGCCGAACAGACCGTCTTCCTCAGCCACGGCGACTGTTCCGCCGACGCCCAGCGGGTGGCCGACGAGGTCCGGCGGCGACTGGGGACCCAAAACATCACCATCAACGAAATCGGTCCTGTCATCGGGGCCCACTCCGGGCCGGGCACCGTGGCCCTCTTCTTCCTGGGCACGGAGCGGTAAGCGGGCCGGGGAAAAGGAGCATTTTTATGGATACCACTTGGCTGGAAGTCACCCTGGAGACCACCGCTCCGGAGCTGGACGCCCTGTGCGCCCGGCTCACCATGAACGGGGCTGTGGGACTGGTCATCGAGGATGAGGAGGATTTCAAATCCTTTCTGGAGCAGAACCGGCAGTATTGGGACTATGTGGACGACGGCCTTCTGGAGCGGATGAGGGGGGCGGCCCGGGTGAAGTTTTATGTCACCGACGACCCAGACGGCCAGGCCCAGCTCCGGCGCTGGCTGGCGGGCGTGGAGGCCCCCTATACCACCTCCCGGCTCCGGGAGAACGACTGGGCCACAAGCTGGCAGAAGTATTATAAGCCCCTGGCTGTGGGGAAGCGCCTCTACATTGTCCCGGAATGGGAGCGGGGGGAGCCGGCGCCTGAGGGCCGCACCGCCCTCTACCTGAACCCCGGACTCACCTTCGGCACCGGGAGCCACGCCTCCACCCGGCTCTGCCTGGAGTGGCTGGAGGAATTCGTCCGCCCCGGCGGGCGGGTACTGGACCTTGGCTGCGGCTCGGGCATCCTCTCCGTCGCCGCCCTGCTGCTGGGAGCGGAGACCGCCCTGGGGGTGGACATCGACCCCAAGGCGGTGGACGTGGCCTATGAAAACGCCGCCCTCAACGGCCTGGGCCGGGACCGCTGCACCTTCCTGGCTGGGGACATCCTCACCGGCGGGAGCCTGGGGGCGGAGCTGGCCCGGGAGCCCTGGGACCTGGTGCTGGCCAACATCGTGGCCGATGTCATCATCCCCCTGTCGGCCCGGGCGGAGGAGCTGCTGGCCCCCGGCGGGGCCTTCCTCTGCTCCGGCATCATCGACACCCGGGCCAGAGAGGTGGAGACCGCCCTGGAGGGGAACGGCCTTCGAATTCTGAGCCGGAAGGAGCGGGACGGCTGGGTGGCCCTGGCCGCCCGGCCTGAAGGGAGGGCGAATCCATGAAGCCCTGCACAAAAAAGGAGTTTTTCGCCGCCCGTGCCAGTCAACAGGACCGGGTCAGCATCAGTAGTCCGGTGATCTTGGCCGTGTTCAGTGAGATCGGCGGTTTTTTGCCAGGGGGGGCCGATCCACGCCGTTGAGCCTGCTCTTGACGGCGGGGCTCCTCGCCTGCTGCCTGGGCATCCAATTTGCCCAAAGCCGGGTCTGGGCGGTGCTCCTCCTGGTTCTGGGCTGCGGAAATCTGGTGCTGGGGGCCCCGGTCACCGGGGGCGTTCTGGCCGGCGTGCTGCTGGGGGCCGGTATCTGGAGCGTGGTGGGCACCTTCCGGCTGCACCGGCGGTATCTGGCCTTTTTGACGGACCCGGACGAAAAGGAGAACAAAGAGGGTGACGGCCGTGGGTCCGGCTGAAGAAGGGCATATCATCCACCGGATGCGGTTTTTGAAGACCGATACCGGGCGGCGCGGCAAATACGGCGGGCGGCGGCCTGGGATTCGCGGATGGGCTTACCGCCCACTCGGCTGGCAGTACACGCAGGCGCTCAGCTTCCCCTTTTTAGAGGGGGGGATTGCACGTTTGTACCGGAAGAGCCCTTGAATGGCACTCAAGAGGCGGCGGTGCGATGCCGCTTATCTCCACCCAAAAGAAAGACAGGCTTTCAGCCTGTCTTTCTTTTGGGTTTCGCCGCCCGAAGGGCGGCTCCATCCTTTGATTTTACATGCTCGGGACGGCAAAGCCGCCCCTGCGCCGAGGTTTTGCTTTGTGCGCGGATGTGGAACTTCCCGCCCCACCGGCGGGGCCTTTCGCCCGCTGGGCCCGCCGGTATTTTTCCCGGGCCCACACGTTCCCCCGGCAAACCCCAAACAGAGCCCTTCGTTTTTTAGTGAAAACGATATCTTGACTTCTCTGGTTTCTCTGATACAATATCTAGTGCTCCATCCGGTCGGAATCTTACCCGGGCAGGCTGAGCGCCTGCGTGCGTTGCCGTCCTGGATAGGCGGTAAGCCCATCTGCGTCCTCCGCCTGCTCAGGCCCCCACCCTGCTCCGGGCCCAAACTGCAATTTCTAACCGGATGGAGCGCTGGCGCCTGATTTTAAAATGAAGCGGTATCCGCGATACAGAAGGAGACGAAAAAAATGCCCATCAGCGAGAACGCCCGGGCGGTGCTGGAGCGCCGCTACCTTATTCGGGACGAGCACGGGGACCCTGTGGAAACCGTAGAGGAGCTCTTCCGCCGGGTGGCCGGCGCCATCGCCGCCGCCGACGCCCACTTCGACCCCCAGGCCGACACAGACGCCACCGCCAGGTCCTTCTTTGACCTGATGACCAGTCTGGACTTCCTGCCCAACTCCCCCACCCTCATGAACGCCGGGCGGCCCCTGGGGCAGCTGTCGGCCTGCTTTGTGCTGCCGGTGGCCGACTCCATGGAGGACATCTTCGACGCCATTAAGAATGCCGCCCTCATTCACAAGTCCGGCGGCGGCACCGGCTTCTCCTTCTCCCGGCTCCGGCCCAAGGGCTCCACAGTGAACTCCACCGGGGGCGTGGCCTCGGGGCCCATCTCCTTCATGAAGGTCTTCAACGCCGCCACCGAGGCGGTGAAGCAGGGGGGCACCCGCCGGGGGGCCAACATGGGCATCCTCCGGGTGGACCACCCTGACATTAGGGAGTTTATCACCTGCAAGAACGACACCAAGGAGATCACCAACTTCAACATCTCTGTGGGCCTCACCGAGGCCTTTATGTCCGCCGTGGAGTCCGGCGGGACGTACGAGCTGGTGGACCCCGCCTCCAAACAGGCTGCAGGGGAGCTCCCGGCCCGGGAGGTGTTCCAGGCCATTGTGGACTCGGCCTGGCGCACCGGGGAGCCCGGCATCATCTTCCTGGACCGCCTCAACCGGGACAACCCCTGTCCCGCACAGGGGGAGATTGAATCCACCAACCCCTGCGGCGAGCAGCCCCTCCTCCCCTACGAGGCCTGCAACCTGGGCTCCATCAATCTGGTCAACCACCTCAAGCGGACGGAGCGCGGGTATGCCCTGGACCGGGAGAAGCTGGAGCGCACCGTCCGGGAGGCCGTCCACTTCCTGGACAACGTCATCGAGGTCAACCAGTACCCCCTGCCGGAGATCGACCGGGTCACCCGGCTCACCCGGAAGATCGGCCTGGGGGTCATGGGCTTTGCCGACATGCTCCTCTATCTGGGCATTCCCTACAACTCCGACCAGGGGGTGGCCATGGCCCGGGAGGTCATGGGCCTGGTCCAGAGCGCCAGCCACCAGGCCAGCCAGGACCTGGCCGCCCGGCGGGGGGCCTTTCCCCTCTTCGGGGAGAGCATCTACCGGGAGGGCAAGCCCCTGCGCAACGCCACCGTCACCACCATCGCGCCCACCGGCACCCTGTCCATCATCGCCGGGGTCTCCTCCGGGGTGGAACCCGTCTTCGCCTACGCCTATATCCGCAACGTCATGGACAATACCCACCTCATCGAGACCAACGGGATTCTCAAGGAGGCCCTGGTCCGCCGGGGGCTCTACTCCGAGGCGCTGATGCAGGAGATTGTGGCGCAGGGCAGCCTGGCCCATGTGGCGGGCATCCCCGAGGACATGAAGCGGGTCTTCGTCTGCGCCCATGACGTCTCCCCCATCTGGCATGTGAAGATGCAGGCCGCCTTCCAGCAGTTCACCGACAACGCCGTGAGCAAGACGGTGAACTTCCCCAACTCCGCCACCCGGGAGGAGGTGGCCGAGGTCTACCGCCTGGCCTACGAGCTGGGGTGCAAGGGCACCACCATCTACCGGGACGGCTCCCGGGACGAGCAGGTCCTGAACATCGGCAAGGTCAACGACGGCAAGGAGGCCCCGGCGGCCCCCGCCTCCGGGGAGAAGCCCCTTCCCGATCATGTGGAGCAGGTCCTCTCCGCCGAGTGCGACTCCACCGCCTGCGTCCTGCGCAACGGCTCCATCCTGCCCCGTCCCCGGCCCGACGTCACCATGGGCTACACGGAGAAGGTGAAGATCGGCTGCGGCAAGCTCTTCATCACCGTCAACTACGACGAGCAGGGCATCTGCGAAGTTTTCACCAATACCGGCCGGGCCGGGGGCTGCCCCTCCCAGTCGGAGGCCACCGCCCGCCTGGTCTCCATCGCCCTGCGCTCCGGGGTGGACAGCGACGAGATCATCACCCAGCTCAAGGGCATCCGCTGCCCCTCCTGCCTGCGGCAGAGCGACGTGCCCGTCACCTCCTGCCCCGACGCCATCGCCAAGGCCATTGAGAAGGTGATGAAGACCTCCAAAAGCGCCCAGCTCCCCCCCTGCCCCCAGCCCGCGGCGGCCCCCGCCCCCCGGCCGGCCAAGGTGGTCCCCCCTATGGGTCCCCGGGGCAACCTGGACCCCGACATGACCCCCGCCGAGGCCAAGCTGGCCAAGTTCTGTCCCGAGTGCGGCGCCCCCCTGGAACATGAGGGCGGCTGTGTCACCTGCCGGGACTGCGGCTACTCCAAGTGCGGGTGAGGGCCCGCCCCGCCGCCGCTCTTTCGGGCGTCCGTCCCGGCGCGGGGCATTGACAACCCACAGCCCATCGGTTACAATGCACAATATACTGACCCGTGAGAAGGGAGGCCGACATCCTGTGAGGAAGCCCATGCCCCGCTTTTTGCAGTGGCCTTGGTATGCCTTGATCTATGTGGCGCTGCTGGTGCTGCTGCGGCTGTTTGCCCTGCCGGTGATCCTCCTGATGGTGGTGGAGCGGCGGAAATACAGCCCCAACGGCGTCCAGGAGGGCTATTGCCTGGCCCGCACCCGGAAGAAGCTGATCCGCCTGGCGCCGGGCCTGCCGCTGCTGGCCCTGGCCGTGGCCTGCTTCTGGCTGAGCCCCTACGCCTGGGAGCGGCGGTGGCAGGATCTGCTGACGGTCCTGGCCCTGGGGGCGGTGTCGGGGCTGATCGGCCTGTACCTGACCTTCACCGCCCTGCGGGACGCGTGCTTTCCTGAGAAGAGCAAGCTGGCCGCCTCCATCCGCAGCCAGCTCCCCTACCCAGACGAGGCCCCGCCGGTGCGGGAGCTGTTCGCCATGGTGGATGAGGACCTGGAGGCCCACGGCCTCTGGTTCGGCCCTGTGGGCGTGGGGGAGGCGTGGGTGCTGGGGGAGGAGGCCAACTACATCCCCCGGATCTGCGGCATCTACACCATCGACCGCATGGTCCTCCGGCACGGCAGGTCCTCCCGGGAGATGGCCCTGGTGCTCATCGACGACCGGTTCCAGCTCCACCGGACCGACTTCTACGTCAGCCCCCAGGACCTGAAGGCCGCCGCCGACTGCATCGCCCTGCGGGCGCCGGACGCCGTCCGGGGGGTCAACGACCAGTATGAGCGGCTGTGGGGCATGGACGAGGAGCAGCAGGAGCAGTTCCTGCGGGAGCGCCGCCGCCGCATGGGCAGCCGCGCCGCCGCAGCAGCCCAATCGGACCGGGACAGCGGCCCCGCCCAGGACATGACGCTGACCCTGGCCGACGGCACGGCCACCTCCCGGCTCACCGGCGGCCAGCTCCGGGAGACCCTGGCCCGGGGCCTGGCCGCCGGGGAGGAGACGGTGTTTTTTCTGACCCCCTCCCGGCCCCGGCCCGGCGGCGGCGAGACCTTCTCCGAGCTGGAGGTCCGGCTGCGGCCCGGCCGGGACAGGCCGGTGGAGCTGCTGCTCAAGGCTGCCCCGGACCGGGATGGCCCCCCCACGAGGGGGTATCTGTGGGCCGTTTCCCAGGTGAGGGCCGGGCAGCTTTTGGAGGACTGGCTGGCGGGCCGGGCGCTGGACCGGGGCGGCTGGGAGCCGGTGACCCTGCTGTCCGGGGGCCGGGCCCCCGGCGGGCCCCCCGGAGACCGGCCGGCGGCGCTGTGGCTGGAGGGCCCCGAGGGGCGGCAGCAGTTTGACAGCTTCACCGGGGAGGACCTGGATCTGGCCGCCGAGGGTATCCGGGCGGGTACATACACCTTCGTGGGCTACCAGATGGCCAACGGAGGACCGTTCTTCTTCACCGAGGCGGGCGGCGCCTCCGACGGCCGCACCCTGGTCCGCTGCGGCATCCTCCGGGACGGGGCCATGCAGGTGTACGAAACCCGTATGAGCCCCCGCCAGGCCGCCGGGGCCCTGGAGCAGTTCCGGGCGGGAAGCCTGGTCCCCGACCGGGCCTGGAAGAACATTACCAAATCATTTTTTAAGGATTGAGAGGGTGGGCGGACAATGATAGAGCGCGTATTTTCCCCTCCGGTGGCCGAGGCCCTGGACTGCATTTTCTATCACATGAGGGAGGGCCGGGGACAGGAGGGCTTCCAGCTGCTGGAGCGGGAGGCCGCCGCCGGGGACGCTGACGCCAAGTGCCTGCTGGCCCGCTGCCTGAACGGCCCCAGCTACGTCTGGGCGGAGCACCACTTTCCGGAGGACGAGGCCCGGGCCACCGAGCTCATGCGCCAGGCCGCCCAGGAGGGCAGCGCCCTGGCGGTGCTGCTGTGCCTGCGCAGCGGGGAGCTGACGCCCTCGGTGAAGAAGAACATGCCCTTTGAGAGCCTCCGTGCGGCCTTTGACCGGGTGGTGGAGATGGCCGGGTCCGGCGACGCCTTCTGCCAGTACACCGTGGGCAACGTCTACTTCTGGTGGGACTTTCCGAAGATTGACGGCAAGCGGCCCGGCGACTTCCCCAACCACGAGGCCTACCGGGACTACCTGCGGGAGAACGCCTCCAAGGCGGAGGACTGGTTCTGGAAGGCCCTGCGGGGCGGGGTGTTCTTCGCGGCCTACAATCTGAGAAAGCTCTATGAGGAGGGGGACGAGGACCTGATCCCACCCCGGCCGGAGAAGGTGGCGGAGGTCTGGAAGGCCGGGGCCGAGGCAGGGCTCCCCCCTTGCCAGGAGGTCTACGGCCAGCGGCTGCTGGAAGGCGGCGGCACCGCCGGCCTGAAGTGGCTGGAGCAGGCGGCTGAGGGCGGCGAGGCCTATTCCTGGTACCTGCTGGGGAGGGCCTACGAATTCAGCAAGGGGGTGGAGCACGACCAGGCCCGGGCCGTGGCCTATTACGAGCGGGGGGTTGCCCGAGGCAGCGTGTCCTGTATGGTGATGCTGGCCCAGGACCTGTATCTGGGCGCCGGCGTGGAGCGGGACTACGGGCGGGCCTATCAGCTCTTCGCCCAGGCCTACCAGAGCCCCGCCGGGGTGGGCAACTGGGTGCTGGAGTATCTGGGCCACTGCTTCTTCGGCGGCCTGGGGACCCAGCAGAATTACGACCTGGCCCGGCAGTTCCTGGAGCGGGTGGAAAAGCCCCAGACGCAGACCTACTATGAGCTGGGCTGCATCTACGGCCAGGGGCTGGGGGTGGAGGCGGACATCCCCCGGGCCGTGGCGCTGCTGCAAAAGGCCGGGGACTACCAGCCGGCCCGGGAGGAGCTGCTGCACTATAAAAAGACGCTGTTCGGCAAGTGGGTCCGGCGGAATTAGGGCTTGCTTGAACATCGTCAGCATGACCGGCCAGCGGCCAAACCCCGCCGCTGGACACATTGCTGTGTTTCAAACAAACCCCAAAGGGTCCCGCCCGGAAACGGGCCCGTTGTCCATGGGGGCGAAAAAAGACAGGCTGAGCCAGCCTGTCTTTTTTCGCCCTTCTGTTGTGACCGCTCCTTTTATCCCTATAACAGAATGAGGCCGTAGGTCCGGCGCAGGCGGTCCAGCACCTCCGGCTCCAGGCCGGCGGTGCCGTCGTAGAAGGCCCGGCCCTGGTAGACCCGCAGGGCGGCCTCCAGGAGCTCCGGCACGTCGGACCACAGGCAGAGGGCGTCCCGAATGGCGTACTGCTCCTGGGCGAAGAGGTCCACATCGTCCTGCTCCAGAATGGCAATCCGCAGGGCCCCCACGGGGCTCTCCTCCTCGGCGGTAAGGATGTCCTCCAGCAGGTTCGGGGAGCACTGAATGGTCTCCCCCACGTCCACGTCGGGGGTGATGAACCGGGCCTCGGTCTCGCTGGCGCAGGGGATGACGTCGGGGTCCCGCTCCACCGGGGGGAAGGCGGAGAAGTCCACCCCCTCCAGGGCTCCGGCCAGGGTGGAGACCCCCTCCGGCCGGGCGGCGCTGAGAAAGACCCGGGCCCCCGCCGCCGCCCAGGCCGGGACATGGGCGGCACAGCCTCCCTCTCCCGCCCCGGCGATGAGGGGGAGGTCCAGATACTGGCGGAGGCGGGCCAGCTGTTCCTCCAGGACCCCCGGGTCCGGGCAGCGCAGACCGAAGGCGGCCGCCCCCATGCCCTGCATGACGATGCCGCAGGCCAGCACGTCCCCGCCGGAGGGGGTGCGGCCCTCTTCATCGCAGCGGCAGACTACCAGCAGCGGTTGGGTGAGCCCCGCCTGCCGGACCCCCAGCAGGGCGGCCCGGGCCTGGGCCATGGCCTGGACCCCCTCTACCAGGAGGAGATCGGCCCCCGCCAGGGCCCGGGCCCGCTGGGCGTAGAGGTCCACCAGGCCCTCAAAGGGGACCTCCTCCCAGGCCTTTTCCGGGGGGGCCAGGACCCCTGCGGTACGGGCCCGGCCCCCCCCCGCCTCCTGGACCAGGGCGATCCGGGCGGACTCCTCCGCCGGGAGCAGGGGGTCCGGCGGGAGGGGGGCGGCCAGGGCGCCGGCGCCGGCGGCGGCACAGGCCCGCAGCATCTCCGGCAGGGTGTCCTCCGGGGTGTCGGAGGGGGCGCAGGCCAGGACAAGGGGTAAGGGTATGGGATCCATAATGGGCAGTTCCTCCTCAAAGGCTGTGGCGGGATACCGCCCGGCAGACCAAAAGCCGGACGGGATGCAGAAGTCAGCGGCCCCGGAGGGCCTGGGCTTCCTCGGGGCTCAGGGGGACGCCGCCCCCCAGGATGCGCAGGTTCAGACAGACCTGGGCGGTGTGCTCCAGGGTCTCCATGCGCCAGTAGGCGCTCTCCAGGTTGGGGCCCATGGTCAGGGCCCCGTGGTTGGCCAGGAGCAGGGCGTCGTGGTGGTCCAGCAGGGGCCCGGCGGCGTCGGGGAGGGCCTGGGTGCCGGTGCGGCCGTAGGGGGCGCAGGGCACCGGCCCCAAGGTCATGACGGCCTCCCCCACCAGGGGCTCCTCCAGGCCCTGGCGGGCGCAGGCGAAGGCGGTGGCGGCGGGGGGATGGGCGTGACAGACCCCTCCCACGTCCTCCCGGCGGCGATAGCACTCCAGGTGCAGGGGGGTCTCAGAGGAGGGGCGGAAAGAGGAGGCCCCCTGGACCATCCGGCCCTGGCTGTCCACCACCACCAGCATGTCGGTGGTGAGGAAGCCCTTGCTCACCCCGGCGGGGGTCACCAGGAACAGCCCCTCTCCCAGACGGCGGCTGAAATTGCCGTCGTTGGCGGCCACCCAGCCGCGCTCCCACATCCGGCGGCCCAGCTCACACATGAGCCGGCGCTGGGTCTCATAATCCATTCCGCGCTCCCTCCCTCTCTCTGCGTACACCGCACTTATCTTATTATTATACTCCCTGGCGGGGGAATTGACAATGCTATGTTTTTGGAGTCCCTTTTCAAGATTTGTAGGACTACAATAGATCTTGGACAGAGGAAGAAAAAGGATGAAGGATAAGGCCTCATCGGATATAGTTGGAGTTGCAGCCAACAGCTTGACGAGAGGGGGCCATATCCTTCATGAGCAAGAGTATAACACAGGACATGGCATACCGGCAATCCATGATGAAGTATGCGGAGAACTACGGCGTCAGCCGTGCCAGCCGGAAGTACAACAAGAGCCGGTCGTACATCTACTTTTGGAAAGCGCGCTGGGATGGAAGCGTGGCATCCCTGGCCTGCCAGTCCCGGCGGCCCCATAGCCACCCCAACCAGCACACGGAAGCGGAGCTGAAGCTGATCCGGGACATGCGCCGCAGGAACCCCCGCCTCGGCATGGTGGAACTGTGGCGCCGTCTGCGGCAGCGGGGCTATACCCGCCGCCCGGAGAGCTTGTTCCGGGTCATGAGAAAGCTGGGCCATTCTCGTCGAAAGAGAAGAAACCAGCTTATAAATCTAAGCCCTACCAGCAGATAACCTATCCCGGCCAGCGGGTCCAGGTGGATGTGAAGGTGGTCCCCCGACGCTGTATCACAGACCCGGAACTGCGCCTGTACCAATATACTGCCATTGACGAGTTTACCCGCCTGCGCTTCCTGGCCGCCTACCCGGAGCAGTCCACCGATTCCTCCGCCGATTTCCTGAAAAAGCTGTTCAAGTGGTATGCTCGCCGAGGCATCCGCGTGGAGTGTGTCCAGACTGACAATGGATTTGAGTTCACCAACCGTTTTTCCAACGGCAAGCGCGATCTGCCCACTCTGTTTGAGTCCACCGCCGCCCAGCTGGGTATCCGCCACAAGCGCATCCGGCCCTACACGCCTCGCCGCAACGGCAAGGTGGCGCGCAGCCACAGGGAGGACCAGAAGCATTTTTACTCCTGCCACTGCTTTTACTCCCTGAATGACTTTGCAAAACAGCTCGCTGTTCACAACCAACGCTCCAACAACTTCCCCATGAGGCCCCTCCGCTGGCTTTCGCCTTGTGACTTCGCCGTCCAATATGTTTGACAAA
>NZ_CALXGA010000057.1 GCF_944387725.1 uncultured Intestinimonas sp.
CCGTAGCGCCGGCGGGGCCCGTAGCGCCGGCGGGGCCCGTAGCGCCGGCGGGGCCCGTAGCGCCGGCGGGGCCCGTAGCGCCGGCGGGGCCCGTCGCGCCGGCGGGGCCCGTCGCGCCGGCGGGACCCGTAGCGCCGGCGGGGCCCGCAGCGCCGGCGGGACCCGCAGATCCGGCAGGGCCTGTAGCGCCAACGGGGCCTGTGGGACCCTGGGGGCCGATGGGTCCCGCCGGTCCGGTGGTTCCGGGGAGGCCCATGGGCCCCGTTGGACCCTGGGCGCCCCGGGGCCCCATGGGGCCGGGGACGCCGGGACAGCCTCTGGGGCCCATGGGGCCCTGCCGCCCCCGGCTGCCCTCCGGCCCGGCAGGGCCTGTGGGACCTGTGGGCCCCCGGAGGCCCCAGGGGCCGCAGCAGCCCCGGTCCGGCATCCAGCAGCCGAAGGGGTCGTCGCCGCCCCGCCCGTCAAAACGAGAACAATCGAACATGCCATTCTTCCTTTCGGAGCATTTGCCGGGCCGGCCAGCCCGGCACCCCATGCTATGCGCCCCCGCCGCACTCCGGCACCACAGGCCCCGCCGTTGTGAGCATGTTCAGATCTCCAGTCCGGAGAAGTACCGCCGGTTCCAGGCCACCGCCGGGGACTCCGGCCAGCACAGCGCCGCCCGCTCATTCCACGCCTCCGCCTCCGTGCGCCGGCCCAGGCGGTCGCAGCACAGACACAGCCCCAGACAGGGGAGGTAGCCGTAGCTGGGCAGATGGACAAAGGCCCCGCTCCGGCTCCGCTGGGGGGCCCGGAGGGCCGCCTGATACCAGTAAAGGGCCTCCTCCCAGCGCCCGTCCCCGGCCTCCAAACCGGCCAGGTCGCAGCAGGCCTCCCCCCGGGGCAGGTCCCAGGCGAAGGAGCGGACCAGGGCCTCCTTTGCCTCCCGCCGCCGCCCCTGGGCCTCCAGGCAGGCGGCCAGATCCCGGCTGGCCTGGAGGCGGTTTTCCACCCAGCCGTCGGGCCGGGCCAAGAAGTCCCGAAAGGCGGCCTCCGCCGCTTCGTACCTGCCGTGGGCCAGCAGTTCCCGGGCGTAGTAGAACTGCCCCCGGGCGTCCAGGACTTCCCCCCGGGCCAGCAGGGCCTCATAAATCCGCAGATTCCGCGCCCCGTCTCCGGGTCCCGCCCTGCGGTGCTCCACCGCCGCCCCGCCGTACCGGACGCTCCCCCGGGGGACCAGGCACTCGTGGACCGCCCCCTGCCAGCGAAAGCCCGCCTCCCGGCGGACCAGCCGCTCCCGGTAGTAGACGAAGGCCGGTTCCCCCCGGGGCCCCAGGGCGGCGCGGTAGGGGAGCATCACCAGGTCCACAGAGCCGTCCAGGCCCTCCTTGAGCTCCAGAAAGGCGGGGACCTGGTCCGGGGGAATCACGTCGTCGGCGTCCAGCCACAGGAGATAGTCGCAGGTTCCCTGTGCAAAGGCGAAGTTTCGGGCGGCGGAGAAGTCGTCGGACCAGGGGAAATCCAGCACCCGGCCGTACTGGGCGGCGACGGCCCGGGTGGCGTCAGCGGAGCCGGTGTCCACCACCACGATCTCGTCCACAATGGGCCTGACGCTCTCCAGACAGCGGGCCAGCACCCTCTCCTCGTTCCGCACGATCATACACAAACTGATGGCAGCCATACTGCGGCACCTCCCTGGGGCAGTCTATGCGCCCTCTGGGGACGGGTGCCAAAAAAGCGCCTGGGCGGCGCGGCCCAAGGAACCGCCCGCCCAGATGTGACTATGCTTGTGTATGGATCAAATATTGGGCATATTGCCGGTGGGCATCATCAGTACCTTGCCAGTGCCCCGGTAGACGTTAACCAGCCCCTCGCCGGAGGCGGCGGATCCGATGAGGCTCTTGCCGGAGCGCTCCACCGTAAACTCCAGGCTGTTGCTCCAGGCGATGGCGAAGTTGCCGTCTATCTTGAGCACGTCGTTTTGCAGGGTGATCTCAATGAGCTCCTCCCGGGGGCATTTGGACTCGAGGCAGAAGACGCCGCTGCCGTTGAGGCTCAGGTTGAACATGCCTTCCCCGCCGGCCACGGCGGAAGAGAGGTTGGAGCGCATCACCGCCTTATGCTGGAGGCTGGACTCGCAGGCCAGAAAGAGGCCGTCATCCAGCACCACTGACCCACCCCAGTCGTCGGCGCTCATGAGAATCAGGTGTTTGTAGGTGGGCTCCAGCACCAGCAGGCCGTCGCCGGCGTACTCCGGCTTGATGGCCGACTCGCCGGTGGCCTTGCCCCGGAGGGCCTTCCCGAAGAGGTCCCCCACGCCCTTGATGCCGGTGGTGGCGCTGACGTTGCCCAGCATCCACTGCATGGCGCCGGCCTGGATGGTCACCGGGGCGCGGCTGAGGTGGCAGACCAACTGGCGCTTGCGGACGTTCATCTGGGCGCTGTAGTAGGCCGTGAGGGCGGAGCCGGGGGTGACGCTCAGGTCCCGCTGATACTCGATGACCTGAAAGGCGCCCAGCTCGGAGAGGATTTTGACGTCGTCATTGTCGGTAAAATTGGAAACCTGATACATAAAGCCGCCTCCAATAAAATTTTGTGGAAACCGCTCTCATGATACCAAGGCCCGGGGCAAAAGGCAAGTCAAATCCATGTAAAATCCCTCCCACACATTCCACAGAAAATATTGCGGGAAAGAGATGCTTTTTCCCCGGGGATATGGTATACTAGGGCATCAAGCGCCTGTAGGGCGCGCAATTATAAGGAGGAATTTTCTTTGTCACCCGACCCCATATGGCCGCAGATTCTGTTGCAGGTCATCCTGATTCTGCTCAACGCCTTTTTCGCCTCCACAGAGATCGCGGTCCTCTCCCTCAATGAGAACCTCCTCCGCCGGCAGGCGGAGGAGGGGGACAAAAAGGCGGCCCTGCTGCTGACCATTGTCCAGACCCCCACCAAGTTTCTCTCCACCATCCAGATCGGCATTACCCTGGCCGGCTTCCTGGGGGCGGCCTTCGCCGCCGAGAACTTCGCCAGCCGCATCACCGCCTGGCTGGTGGACGGCCTGGGCTTCAACGCCCTGCCCCGGGAGGCGGTGCAGTCGGTGTCGGTGAGCCTCATCACCCTGGTGATCTCCTTCTTCACCCTGATCTTCGGGGAGCTGGTGCCCAAGCGGGTGGCTATGAAGAAGGCCGAGGGGGTAGCCCGCTTCGCCAGCGGGCCGGTCCACGCCCTTTCGGTGGTCATGAGCCCCGTCATCGCCCTACTTACCCTGTGTACCAACGGCGTCCTCCGGCTCATGGGCATCGACCCCAACGCCGAGGAGGAGGAGGTCTCCGAGGAGGGCATCCGCATGATGGTGGACATCGGCGAGGAGAAGGGGGCCATTGAGACCGACGAGAAGGAAATGATCGAAAACGTCTTCGAGTTTAACGACACCGTGGCCGAGGACGTGATGGTCCACCGCACCGACATGGTGATGCTCTGGACCGGGGACAGCGACCGGGAGATCGTGGAGACCATTGAAGCCTCGGGCCTGAGCCGCTTCCCGGTCTACGAGGAGGACGCCGACGACATCATCGGCATCCTCAGCAGCCGGGACTACTTCCTCAACAGCCGGAATGCCTCCCCCAAGCCCCTGCGGGAGCTTCTGCGGCCGGCCTACTTTGTGCCGGGGTCGGTGCCCGCCGACGTGCTCTTCCGGGACATGCAGAGCCGGAAAGTCCACATGGCCATCGTGGTGGACGAGTACGGCGGCACCTCGGGCCTTTTGACCATGGAGGACCTGCTGGAGGAGATCGTGGGGAACATCTATGACGAGTTCGACCCCCAGGAGGACCAGGAAATCATCCAGCTGGAGCCCAACTTGTGGCGGGTGGCCGGCGGGGCCGAGCTGGACGATGTGGCCAAGGCCTTGGACATGGCGTTCCCGGAGGACCAGGGGGCCGACACCCTCAGCGGTCTGGTCTTCGACCAGCTGCCGGTGCTGCCCAAGGATGGGCCCAGCCAGGTGGAGGTGGACGCCGCCGGGCTCCACATCAAGGTGGAGTCCATCGCAGACCGCCGGGTGGCCTGGGCCCTGGTGTCCAAGCTCCCCCAGGGCGGGGAGGAGGCGGGGGAGAAGAACTAACCTATATCAGGAGGGCCGGCAGCCGCCGGCCCTCTTTTTTGCCGTTTTCCAGTGGGGGAGGGGAGTTCCCCCTGGAGAAGCCGTCCTCTACGGGCCCCACAGCAATCTCGCCTGCCCGTGCACTGCGGTCTGGGCAGAAAAACGCGGAGGGAGTACCTGAAACGGTACTCCCTCCGCCGTTATGTGGGCAACCCTTTCCCGGGACAGAGCCCCGCCGGTCTCAATAGGGCAGAATCAGGGTGGAGAGGTTGTTGTAATCGTTGTCCCCCATAGAGTAGTACCCCTCCTCGTCCGGGGCCACCAGCACCAGGATGCTCTCCACATCCAGGTAGCCCATCAGGCCCAGCCGTCCCCGGCACAGGTCCACGACGCCCAGGGCCCACTGGTTTTCATATGTGCGCTCC
This sequence comes from uncultured Intestinimonas sp., assembly GCF_944387725.1. Taxonomy (GTDB): domain Bacteria; phylum Bacillota; class Clostridia; order Oscillospirales; family Oscillospiraceae; genus Intestinimonas. Next base: position 4,510 of record NZ_CALXGA010000057.1, read on the forward strand.
AGCCCGGCGCGCTCCTGGGCCGTCAGGCCCTCCAGCGTCACGCCGGCATAGTCTGCGGCAAACTCCGCCTGGAACCCCTCCAGGGCGTCCTCCCGGACCTGGACAAAGAGGTCCAGGGGCCGCACCGACACCTCCACGGCATACCGGGTGTCGTCCAGGGCCACTGCCCCTTGGACGGTGTACTGGGCCATGGCGCACACCTGGGAGAGGAAATCCAGCACGGCCTGCCGGGTCTCCTGGGTGAGGGCGGCGTCATTGAGGTCAAACTGGTAGGCAAAGCGCCGGTACTCCTCCTCCAGGGCGGCTTCATAGACGTCCTGGGCCTCCCCATCAGTAAGGTCCACCAGGTCCAGGAAGGCGTTGTCCCACTCGCCCTTGTAGGTCTCGTCCAGCACCCCGGAGACATAGCTGGCGGCGTCGAAGCTGGTCATGGTTTCCCCGCCGCAGGCCCCCAGCCCCAGACACAGGAGCAGGGCCGCCGCCAGGGCGGGGAGCCGCTTCACCCCGCCCCTCACCGGCACAGCTCCGCGATGGCCTGGGTGTAGATTTTGCAGGCCGTCAGCAGGTGCGCCGCCGGGACCCGCTCACCGGCGGCGTGCATCCGGGTGTCATAGCCCGGGAAACACGCCCCGAAGGCCACCCCGCCGGGGATGTCGTGAACGTAGGTCCCCCCGCCGATGGCCAGGGGCTTGGGGTCGGCCTCCCCGGTGCAGCCGGCGTAGCAGCGAAGGAGGGTCCGCACCAGCTCTGAGCCGGCGGGGACCTGGTGGGCGGGGTGCATCTCCCCGTCCCCGGTGACGGCGATCCCGTGGGCAGCCAGGGCGGCCTCGCAGGCCTGGCGGCAGTTCTCCTCGCTGGCGCACAGGGGGAACCGGACGTCGAGCTTGGCGGAAAAGCCGGCCTCGGTGAGCTTCATCAAGGCCAGATTCAGGGTCAGGGGGCCGGACTGGGCGTCCTCCATGGCGATGCCCAGGGATCGGCCCCGGTTATCCCCAAAGGGGAAGAGCCCGGCCATGGCCCGCACCGCCCGGGTGCTGCCGCATTCGGCCAGGGGCAGGGCGGAGAGGACCTCCAGCAGGGCGGCAATGGCGTTGACGCCGCCGTCCGGGGAGGCGGCATGGGCGTTTTTCCCCTGGCAGTGGATGTGGCAGCCGTTGGCCGAGGGGCTGACGGTGAAGACCGCCCCGGTGCGTTCCTCTGTCTGACGGCAGACCGGCTCGGCGTCGGGGGCAAAAATACCCAGCACCACGGCCTCGGCCTCGGGGGGCACCACGTTCTGCCGCAGACCCCCGGTGAGGGCGGCCACCCGGGGCAGGGCAGGGGAGAGGTCCCACGCCGCCCCCAGGTCCGGGTGGTACTGCCCCTTCTCAATATGGATCACGGGGAAGCCGGCGTCTGGCGTAAAGGCATAGGGAGCGTAGGGCTCCCGGCCATAGTAATAGTCCAGGTCGGCCGAGCCGCTCTCCTCGTCGGTGCCCAGGATGAGCCGGGCGTTGGCCGACAGGGGGAACCCCAGGTCCCGGACGGCCTTCATGGCCAGGAGGGCGCACACCACCGGCCCCTTGTCGTCGCTGACCCCCCGGCCGTAGAGGACCCCGTCCCGCTCCACACAGGCATAGGGGTCGGTGGACCAGCCGGATCCCTCTCCCACTACGTCCAGGTGCCCCAGGATGTGAAGGCGGGTGTCCATGCCGTTGAGGTCGCACAGGCCCACATAGCCGTCATAGCTCCGGGCGGAAAAGCCCAGCTCCCGGCAGAGGGCCAGGGCCTCGTCCAGGGCGGCGGCGGGGCCGGGGCCGAAGGGGGCGCCGGGGGCGGGCGCCCCCTTCACGCTCTTCACCGCCACCAGCCGGGAGAGGGCGGAGATCAGCTCCTCCCTCCGGGCGGGCTCCCGCCAATAGGCGTCAATCTGCGCTTGGTACATATGCTCCCTTCCTTTCTGCGGGTTCACTCCTCCGCCCCGGCCTGCCGGGTAACCTCGTCCAGATATTTGTAGACCGTATACCGGCTCACCCCCAGGCGGCGGGCTACATAGGGCACCGACTTGCGGTAGGAGAAGGCGTTCTGCTGCTCCAGCAGGGCCACCAGCTTCAGCCGGTCGGACTTTCCCAGGGCGTCTGCCGGCTTGCCCAGGGCGGCCAGGCACTGCTCAAAGAGGTCGGCCAGGGCGCTGTCTCCCCCCTGGAAGAGGGCGCTCTTCAAATCGGACTGGACGTTTATCAAATCGGCCAGAATGCGGTTGGCGTAGACCAGAGAGGTGTAGTCAAAGTTGATGCCCAGGGCCAGGTTGTAGTCTTCCCCAATCAGGTGGAAGGTAGAGGACTTGATCTGCTGTCCCGAGGGGGTGGTGGCCGAGAGGTTCACCTGGTCCCGGAGCCGGGCCTCGTCGTCCAGCTCCCGGCCCGTGCCCAGGATGTCCTCGGTGGAGCCCACGCTCCGCCCCGAGACGTGGCCGTTATAGATGGATAAAATGGGGTGGGAGCGCACCCCCATGTCGTGGACCAGGGTCTCGCAGGAGGAGCCGAACATCTCCGCGATGCCCCTGGCGGCCCGGTCTAAGAATTCAAAGGCCCCGTCACGGTCCATATTGCGCCGCGCCTCCCTTTCCGATGTCTTTTCTTCAGCCTCGGCACTCCCTGGCCGCCGCCACAAAGGCCCGGAACAGGGGGTGGGCCCGGTTGGGCCGGGACTTGAGCTCCGGGTGGAACTGAACCCCCACAAACCAGGGGTGTCCGGGGAGCTCCACCGCCTCCACCAGCCGCCCGTCGGGGGAGAGGCCCGCCAGCCGCAGGCCCTTCCGGGTCAGGAGCTCCCGGTAGTCGTTCTGGAACTCGTAGCGGTGGCGGTGCCGCTCAGAGATGTCCTGGGTCCGGTAGGCCTCCCAGCAGGGCCCCTCCCTGCCGGTGAGACGGCAGGGGTAGGCCCCCAGGCGCATGGTGCCCCCCTTGGCGGTGACCCCCACCTGGTCGGGCATCAAACCGATGACGGGGTAGGGGGTGTCTGGGTCCAGCTCGCTGGAGTGGGCCCCCGCCAGCCCCGCCGCGTGCCGGGCAAACTCCACCACGGCCATCTGCATCCCCAGGCAGATGCCCAGGAAGGGGACCTTCCGCTCCCGGGCGTACCGAATGGCCGAGAGCATCCCGTCCACCCCCCGGCTGCCGAAGCCCCCGGGCACCAGAATGCCCTGGCAGCCGGCCAGCCGCTCCGCCGCATTTTCGTCGGTGAGGGTCTCGGAGTCCACCCAGCGGATGTCCACCTTGCGGTCGTTTTCAATGCCCCCGTGGGCCAGGGCCTCCACCACCGAGAGATAGGCGTCGTGGAGCCCCACATATTTGCCCACCAGGGCGATCTCCAGCCGCTCCCGGGCGGAGCGCTCCCGCTCCACCATGGCGGTCCACTCGGAGAGGTCCGGGGGGATCTCCGGCAGGCCCAGCCGGCGGCAGACCGCCTGGTCCAGCCCCTCCCGGTGGAGCATCAGGGGGACCTCGTAGAGGGAGCCGGCGTTGAGGTTGGGGATGATGTTCTCCGGGGGCAGGTTGCAGAAGAGGGCGATCTTCCGCCGCAGGTCGCCGGACACCGGGTACTCCGAGCGGCAGACAATGATGTCTGGCTGGATGCCCAGGCCCAGCAGCTCCTTCACCGAGTGCTGGGTGGGCTTGCTCTTGAGCTCTCCCACCCCGGGAATGGCCACGATGAGGGAGACGTGGAGGTACATCACATCCTGACGGCCCACCTCGGTACACACCTGCCGGATGGCCTCCAGGAAGGGCTGGGACTCGATGTCTCCCACGGTGCCGCCGATTTCCGTGATGACCACATCCACCCCCGGACGGCGGCCCACCCGGTAGACCCGCTCCTTGATTTCATCGGTGATATGGGGGATGACCTGGACGGTGCCCCCCAGGTAGCCCCCCTCCCGCTCCCGGTTGAGGACGGTCCAATAGACCTTGCCCGAGGTCACCGAGGAGTCCGCCGTCAGATTCTCGTCGGTAAAGCGCTCATAGTGGCCCAGGTCCAGGTCGGTCTCGGCTCCGTCATCGGTGACGAAGACCTCCCCATGCTGGTAGGGGTTCATGGTACCGGGGTCCACGTTGAGGTAGGGGTCCAGCTTCTGGTGGGCCACCCGGAGCCCCCGCTGCTTCAAAAGCCGTCCCAGAGAGGCCGCCGTGATGCCCTTTCCCAGGCCGGACACCACGCCCCCCGTAACAAAGATGTATTGAACCGCCATCTGAAATTCCTCCCATCTCAATCGGATGGGACGCCCTTGTCCCCAGAACCCCGTCGTCCCCGTTTCAATCTCCTCTATTTTATGCGCAGCGGCCCCCTCCGTCAAGGGGGGAAGGCGCAAAAAGGGCGGGAGAACGGCCCGTGCCGTCCCCCCGCCGGAGGTCATCTGCTTACTGCCGGGTGAACTCCATCAACACGCCGGACTCCTCCATGGACAGGGTGTCCCCGTCCAGGGTCATGGTGTCGATCTCCCCCTGGATGTCCAGTTCCACGGTGTTGCCGTCCTGGGTCCAGGTGCCCTCCACGGACACACCGGCCAGTTCCACGACCACCGTGCCGTCCTCCTCAAAGGTACAGGTCATGGAGCCGCCGAGCACGCTCTCCAGGGCGTCCTGGTTCACGGTAACGCCCTCCTGGGAGCCGCCGCTGAGAACCCAGGTGCTACCGGCCAGGCCGCTGCCGCTGCCGCCGCTGCCGCCGCCGCAGGCGGCCAGGCTCAGAACCATGGCCAGGGCCATTACCAGGGACAGGAACTTGGTCTTCATGTTTCTCATCGCATTGCTTCCTCCTTTTCATGCTTTCCCTCCGAATGCTTGGAAAGACTAAATCTTTATATCGGCAGAAAATTCTGAAACTTAAGGGGGAGCTTCCCATTTTTGTTTGCTTGCTCCTGTTTCCAGAAAGCTCACCATGGCGGCATAGAGACCGTAATCGCCGCACTCGCTCTTCAGCCGGCCGGCCTCCAGCTCCGCTGGAGTGAGGCCGCAGGCTCGCTCCGCCAGCTTCTCCGCCGCCTCCAGGGCCTTGGCGCAGGCGGCCTCCTGGAGGAGGTCCAGGGGATAGAACTTGTTCTTCCGATAGCACAGGGGGGCCAAGACCATCTCCAGGCTGATGTGCCGGTGCTCGGTTTCCAGACGGAAGGTGACGGTGAGCGCCTTGCCCCGCTTTCCGGTCAGATCTACCCCCTTCACCAGCTCCTCAGGCAGGAGGGAGCGGGTCCCCAGCTCATAGTTCCGCTCCCCCTTGCGGTAGGACACGGGGATAGTAAGTATATGTGGTGACCTTGAACTGGCTGCCGCCGTGGGTTTCGCTTTTTTCGTAAACGGAGAAGACCGCGTTGCCGTCGTTGGCCTGGAGCAGGAACTGCTACACCCGCTCCACCAGGACCCAGCGGTCGCTCCCTTCCTGGGCCCGCTTGCGCCCGGCGTTCCTCCGGGCCCAGTTCACGGGGCCGAAGCCCCGCCGCGCCCCCAACCCGGTCAGCATCAGAAGACCCAGCAAAATGTTAAACAGTGGCGGAAACCGCCGCCTCCTGCGGCGCCCCTCAGGGCGCCAGCTCTACGGTATAGCCCAGCTCCTGGAGGCCGCTGACGATGCCGCCGGGGTCCACCATATGTCCGGCCCCCACCGCCAGGAAGAAGGTGTTCTCTCCCTCCGTCTCCAGGTATTCCGCCGCCGCAGCGATCATCCCCGGGTCCCGCTCCGTGAAGAGCTTGGCGTTGAGTTCATCGTCGCTGTCCAGAACGGCCTGCTTGTTGTAGACCGCCGCAAAGGCCTCGGGGTCCCGGTCCTTCCATGCCTCAAACATGGCGGCGATCTGCTCCTGCTGGGCCTGGGCCTGGGTCTGGGCCTCCTCGGTGGCGGCCTCGCCGCTGAGGAGGCCCTCCAGGCCGGTGAGGCTGGCCTCCAGGTAGGCCTCCTGGTACTCCGGGGTGAGGCCGTCAAAGATGCCGCCCTGGAAGGCGTAGGTCTCCACTGCGGCGATCTCCTTGCCGGCGTTCACCGCCTTGGCGTTGATGTAGGAGTCAATGGCCATCATGTTGGCGCTGGTGGTGTCATCCTGGAGGCCCAAGGTGCCGAAGGTGCTGGCCAGGGCCCAGGGCTTAAAGAGGTCTAAGGACTCGGCGGGCATCCCCACCGCCGTCCAGGCCGCCTGACACCGCTCGTAGAGCTCCGGGCTGATGCGGTCGGCCAGGGTGGTGCCGTCGCTGTAGAGCATCAGCCCCTGGAGGTAGGCCATGCCCTCCGTGTCGTTTAAGTCCAGCTCAAAGATCACGGTCTGGGAATCATCAATGGCCTCCCGGACGGAGCGGTGGAGGGGATAGACGTTGCTGCGATCCAGGTGGATAGTGCCCAGGAGGTAGAGGGTGTTGTCCCCGTTGACAGCCCGCCACAGCAGGCCCTTGGAGCCGGCGTCATTGGCGTCGTAGACCGCCAGGATGAGCCGCTGGGTCATCACCATGGCCTCCTGGTAGGTGCAGGGGTCGGCCAGGCGCAGGTCTCCGTTCTGGTCCCCCTGGACCACCCCCAGGCCGGTGAGGAAGACCTCCGCTCCGGCCTCCACGCCGTCGATGTCGTAGGCCGCCGCCTCCTGGTAGAGGGCGTTCATCACGCCGCCCCGGGTGGTGTCCACCACCAGCCCGGCGGCGTCCGCCGGGCGCTGGGGCAGCTCCAGCAGAGCCAGCTTATCCGCCGCCGCTGCGGTCATGGCCTCCAGCTGCTCCTGGGTCACGGGGCTTTGGATGTAGCTGGAATAGTCATCGTCCACCAGCCCCATGGCGTAGCTGTCTGCCAGGGCGTCATAGGCCCAGGGGCCGGGGACCTGCGCCGGGGCCTCCGGCTCGGCCGCCAGAGCGGGGACGGCCAGCAGGGCCGCCGCAAGGGCCCCTGCCAGGGCCCGCCGGGTCCAGTTCCAAATCATAAGTCCATGCTCCTCTCTTGTCATTTATTTCAATTTCAGAAGGACTCCCTTCCGCCCACACTCTATCATATTAGCTGGGGCCTGTCAAGGCGGACGCCCCCGCCTGGCCGGGTCCTTTTAATCCTCCGGCTCCACCAGGGCAATGTGCAGCTCGTCCAGCTGCTTCCGGGTGACGGGGGAGGGGGCGTCCATCATCAAATCCTGGGCGTTTTTGTTCATGGGGAAGGGGATGATCTCCCGGATGGAGTCCTCCCCGGCCAGGAGCATCACCATCCGGTCCACCCCGGGGGCGATGCCGGCGTGGGGGGGCGCACCGTAGCAGAAGGCGTTGTACATGGCGGGGAACTTGGCCTTCACGTCCTCCTCTCCCAGGCCAGCCAGCTCGAAGGCCTTGACCATGATCTCCGGGTCGTGGTTCCGCACCGCCCCGGAGGAGAGCTCCACCCCGTTGCACACCAGGTCGTACTGGTCGGCGGTGATGGTCAGAGGGTCAATCTCCCCCCGCTCCGCCTGGAGCAGGACCTCCAGCTGGCCCTTGGGCATGGAGAAGGGGTTGTGGCAGAACTCCAGTTCCCCGGACTCTTCCCCAATCTCGTACATGGGGAAGTCGGTGATCCAACAGAACTCATAGCGCTCCTTGTCCATGTGCTGGGGGGCCAGGGCGGGGAGGAGCTTGATGAGGACCCCGGCAGCCTTCTGGGCGGACCCCCGCTTCCCGGCGGTGAGGCCTACGAAGGTCCCCGGCTCCAGCCCCAGGGCCGAGACCACCTGGTCGCGGATGGGCTGGACGAACTTGGCGATGCCGCCCACCACTTCGCCCTTCTCGTCCAGGCGGAACCAGTAGCACTTCTCCCCGGACTGGACCTCCACGTCGGCGCAGAGCTTGTCAATCTGCTTCCGGGTGGCAGTGAAGCCGGTGACGGCCACGGCCTTCACGGCGTTCCCCTCAAAGGGCCCGAAGCCGCAGCCGGCGAGAATCTCCGTGGCGTCGGCGCAGGTGAGGTCAATCCGCAGGTCTGGCTTGTCGGTGCCGTAGGTCTCCAGGGCCTCCCGGTAGGGAATCCGCCGGAAGGGGGCGGTGGAGGCTGTATGATACTTGCCGAACCGGGCGAAGACCGGTGGGAGGACGTCCTCGATGACGGCAAAGACATCCTCCTGGGAGGCGAAGGCCATCTCCATATCAAGCTGGTAGAACTCTCCGGGGGAGCGGTCGGCCCGGGCGTCCTCATCCCGGAAGCAGGGGGCGATCTGGAAGTAGCGGTCGAAGCCGGCGGCCATCAGCAGCTGCTTGAACTGCTGAGGGGCCTGGGGCAGGGCGTAGAATTTGCCGGGGTGGTTCCGGGCGGGCACCAGGTAGTCCCGGGCCCCCTCGGGGGAGGAGGCGGTGAGGATAGGGGTGGTGATCTCCAGGAAGCCGTGGCCGGTCATGGCCTGCCGCAGGGCGGAGACCACCTGGCAGCGCAGAATGATGTTGTGTTTGACCTCGGGGTTGCGCAGGTCCAGGTAGCGGTACTTCAGGCGGGCGGCCTCGTCGGCCTCCCGGCTGCGGTTGACGGGGAAGGGGAGCTCGTTGTACCGGCAGCGGCCCAGCACCTCGATTTTGGAGGGGACCACCTCGATGTCCCCGGTGGGCAGCTTGTGGTTCTTGGCGTCCCGCTCCCGGACACACCCCTCCACGGAGAGGGTGGACTCCTTGTGGATGGACTTCACCAGCTTAAGCGTTTTAGCGTCCTCCACCACGATCTGGGTGGTGCCGTAGAAGTCTCGGAGGATGACGAAGGCCAGTTCGCTGCCCACCTCTCGGACATTCTCCATCCAACCCACCAGCTTGACCTGCTCTCCCACATGCTCCATGCGGAGCTCATCGCAGGTATGGGTACGGGATTGCATCATCTGTTTTCGCTCCTTTTTGTTATATTTTATCACTATAATTACAATTTGGATTGATTTCAGGGGTTCCTCTGGGGTCCGGCGGCTCGCCGGAGCGGATTTCCGGCACTCAGCCGGAACCCGCAGGGCAGGACCCCGGAACGGGGAACCCCCTCACGCTTCGGCTTCGCCGCAGCCAGCTCTTTCAATGGGAAGCCAAGAAGGAGGCGGTGGGAGCTGTAAACCCCTTCCGGCTGGCCGCCGGACCTCACAGGGCGGAACCCTGGACTCGGGTCCTCCTTAGGGCTTGTTTGAAAATTGGCGATGTGTCCAGCAGCGAGGGATTTTGAGCCGCTGGCAAGCAATTTTTTCG
>NZ_CALXGA010000058.1 GCF_944387725.1 uncultured Intestinimonas sp.
TTGCCCAGCATATACCGGGCGGTGTTGCGGATTTTCAGGTAGGCCTGGGAGAGCTGCTTCATGATGTCCTTGGAGATGCGCATGTCCTGGGTGTAGTCGGCGGAGGCCACCCACAGCCGGAGCATGTCGGCGCCATACTCCTTGATGACCTCCTCGGGGCCCACGGCGTTGCCCAGGGACTTGTGCATGGCCTTGCCCTCGCCGTCCACGGTCCAGCCGTGGGTGGCGATCTGCCGGTAGGGAGCCACGCCATTGACGGCGATGGAGGTGAGTATGGAGGACTGGAACCAGCCCCGGTACTGGTCGCCGCCCTCCAGGTAGAGGTCGGCGGGATACTTCAGGTAGGGGCGCTCCGCAGCTACGGCGGCCCAGGTGGAGCCGGAGTCGAACCACACATCCATGATGTCGGTCTCCTTGGAGAAGTGGGCTTTGCCGCACTTGGGGCAGACGAAGCCCTCCGGCAGCAAATCCCTGGCCTCTCGGTCAAACCACACGTTGGATCCGTCCTTTCGGAAGAGGGCGGCCACATGGGCGATGGTCTCGGGGGTGACGATGTCGGCGCCGCAGCCGTCGCAGTAGAAGATGGGGATGGGCACGCCCCACACCCGCTGGCGGGAGATGCACCAGTCGCTGCGCTCGGAGATCATGGAGATCATGCGCTCCTTGCCCCAGGCGGGGTGCCACTGGATGCCCTCGCAGGCGGCCACGGCGGTGTCCTTGATGGCGTCCACGGAGCAGAACCACTGCTCGGTGGCCCGGTAGATGATGGGGTGCTTGCAGCGCCAGCAGTGGGGGTAGGAGTGGGTGATGTCCTCCCTGGCCACCAGGAAGCCCTCCCGCTCCAGGTCCTCTACCACCATGTCGTTGGCCTTGGCGTAGTACTGACCATTGTAGCGCTCGTCAGTCATGATCCCCTTGGCGTTCACCGGCACAGGGGTGCCGATGTGGGTGAGCCCCGCCTTGTCGTACTGCCGGCAGATGGTGAAGTCCTCAGCGCCGAAGCCGGGGGCGGTGTGGACGCAGCCGGAGCCGGCGTCCAGGGTGACGTGCTCCCCGTTGAGGATGACGCTCTCCCGGTCAAAGAGGGGGTGCTTGGCAGTCATGAGCTCAAACTCACTGCCCTTGAGCTCGGCCAGGACCTTGCAGGCGTCGAAGTCCATGTGGGCGGCCCTGCAGACGCTTTCGGCCAAATCCTTGGCCAGAATATACACGTCCCCATTGGGCGCCTGGAGGAGGACATAGTCAAATTCGGCGTTCAGGCAGATGGCGTAGTTGCCGGGGATGGTCCAGGGAGTGGTGGTCCAGATGACGAAGAAAATCCTGGTGAGGTCGGCGTACTGGGAGAGCTTCCCCTTGTCATCCCGCACGGGGAACTTGACGAAGATGGTGGTGCAGGGGTCGTCCTGGTACTCAATTTCGGCCTCGGCCAGGGCGGTCTGGTCGTGGGGGCACCAGTAAACCGGCTTCATACCCTTGTAGATGAGGCCCTTTTCGGCCATCTTGCCAAAGACCTCGATCTGCTTGGCCTCAAATTCGGGCAGCAGGGTGATATAGGGGTTTTCCCACTCCCCCAGGACACCCAGACGCTGGAATTGCTGGGTCATCTTGGAGATATAGCTCTCGGCGTACTCCCGGCACTTGGTGCGGAACTGGGCGGTGGTCATCTCCTCCCGCTTCACGCTTTTGTCCTTGAGGACCGCCGACTCGATGGGCAGGCCGTGGGTGTCCCAGCCGGGGACATAGGGAGAGCAGCAGCCCGTCATATTCTTTTCTTTGACGATGATGTCCTTGAGAATCTTGTTCAGGGCGGTGCCGATGTGGATGTTGCCGTTGGCGTAGGGGGGGCCGTCGTGGAGGACGAAGCGGGGCTTGCCCTCGTTGCGCGCCACCATCTTGTGGTAGAGGTCCTTGTCGTACATGGCCTGGAGCATCTCAGGCTCCCGCTTGGGCAGCCCGGCCCGCATGGGGAAATCGGTCTGGGGCAGATTGACGGTCTGATTGTAGTCCATGGGCGGTTCTTCTCCTTTTTGATTTAATTGAAATCGGGTGCTGTGCTCTTCTGGTTTTACCGGGGCGGCGGCCCCTCCACAGGCCGCAGTGAAAAAGCGCCCTTGTCTCAAAAGAGACAAAGGCGCTTTGAACCTCTGCGGTACCACTCTTCTTGCCGCAGACAGACCGCGGCCCCTTGGGGGGCCGGTAACGGGGCCGGGCCGGGGCCGCCTACTTTAGGGGTTCAGCGGCCCGCTCCAAGGTGATCTTCCCGTCCCCTCCCCGTCCGCCTTGCACCAATACGGCGGCTCTCTGTGCGGCTGTGGGGGCGGTACTCGTCCTTTTCCACGCGTTTTTCACTATGCCTGAGCATTGTATCCGTTTCCGGAGGTTTTGTCAAGGGGGAGAAAAATCCGCCGCCCTATTTGATCTCGTAGTTCTCTCCAAAGGGAAGGTTCTCCAGGTCGATGCTCAGGTGCCGGGCGTGCTCGGTGCCGGTCTCCTGCCTGGCGAAGGCGGCGGTGAGGTCGCCGTAGAGTCCGCCGGGCCGCTCCTCCTCGTCCTTCAGGGGGGGCTGGGCCTCCGGCGGCTCCTCCACAGCCGGCGCCGCTTTGGTGTCCTCCAGGCCGCCGCTCTCCTCCCGGGCCAGGTGGTCCACGGTGGCATGGATGTCCTGGGCGGCGGCGGCCACCGGGTCGGGCTCCTGGAGGGGGGCGGGAGCGAGCTTGTCCAGGGCGCTCAGGTACTCCAGCTCGTGCTGGTAGAGTTCCTTGAGCTTGGCCACATAGGCGGTGGTGGCGTTCTGGGCGGCGGTGAGGCGGAACTGCTGGGTCTCCACCTCCTGGCGCAGGCCGGCCACCCGCTTCCGGGCCTCCTCCTCCGCCTGGCGGAGGAGGCTGTCCTTGGCGGTCTCCGCCTCCTTGATCATGTTGTCGGCCATCTTCTGGGCGGTGAGCAGGGTCTTGCGCATGGCCTCCTCGGTGGATCGGTACTCCTCTACCTTCTCCACCAGCACCTTCATCTTGCTCTTGAGCGCGGCATTCTCCTTGTAAAGGGTGGTGTAGTCCTCGGTGAGCTGGTCCAGGAACTCGTCCACCATGGCCATGTTGTAACCGCCGAAGCCCGCCTTGGCAAAGGCGCGCTCCGAGACCTCCTGAGGCGTCAACATAATGGGTCACTCCATTTCCGAGAATTCTCTGTCTGTCGGGGCAGAGGCCCCCGCGTCCCGGGGCGTTTGCGCACGCACAGCGCGGCTGCCCGCCGGGAGGCGCGGCGGCCCCGGCGCACCCTTGTCCGTACAGGCGCCGCAGGCCCCTACTCAAAAATACAGTCCGTTATTTTCCAGCTCGTCGATTAAATCCCCCAGGATGTCTACATTATAGGGGGTGATGATGTAGGTGGAGAGGGCCACCTTTTTGATCTTGCCCTCGTTGGCATAGGCCACGCCGGAGAGGAAGTCCAGCAGCCGGCGGGCGATGTCCTTGTTGGTCTGCTCCAGGTTCAGCACCACGGTCCGCTTCTCCCGGAGGTGGTCGGCGATCTCTGCGGCGTTCTCAAACCGGTCGGGCTTCACCAGCACCACCTGAAGCTGCGTGGTGGTGTGGATGTTTACCACCTTGTTGCTGCGGCGGGGCTGTTCGGACTCAGAGTTGTAGAAGCCTCCCGCGCTCTCCCGGGCCTTCTCCCTCCGCTCCGGGCGGGAAACCGGGGGCTCGAAGTCGTCGTACTCCTCCTCGTCTTCTTCGTCCTCATAGGGACGGGCCAGACGCCTGATCTCATCAATGAATCCCATAACGCTTCTTCCTTTCCTTTCCCCCTGGACGGCTTAGGGCTGCACGGGGGGACGGGGGCCGAAGAGGGCGGCGCCCACCCGGACCAGGGTGGCGCCCTCCCGGACCGCATCCTCGTAATCTCCGCTCATCCCCATGGACAGGCAGTTAATATCAGGGTTATTATCTCCCATTTCCTTTCTTATGTCAACAAAAAGCTGCCGGGTCCGGGCAAAATATCCCCGGTTTCCACCGGGACCGGCCGCTGCGGGGGGGATGGACATGACCCCCCGCACGCGCACATGCGCCAGCGCTCCGGCCCGCCGGGCCAGCTCCAGCAGGTCCTCGGGGAGGCAGCCGCCCTTGCTGGCCTCCCGGGCAATGTTGACCTCCAGCAGGATGTCCTGGACCAGACCCAGCCTGGCGGCCTGCCGGTCCACCGCCTCCAGCAGCCGGAGGGAGTCCACCGACTCAATGAGGTCCACCCGCCCCGCCACGAACCGGACCTTGTTGGTCTGGAGGTGGCCGATGAAGTGGATCTGGGCCCCGTCGTAGGCGCAGTCGTCCAGGTGGGCGGTGAGCTCCTGGACCCGGTTCTCCCCGCACACGGTGATCCCGGCGGCGATGGCCGCCCGGATGGTGTCGGAGGTCTGGACCTTGGTGGCGGCCTCCAGGGTGATCTCCCCCGGGTCCCGGCCCGCCTCCCGGGCCGCCCGGGCGATGCGCTCGCGCACCATGCGGATGTTCTCCTCCAGCGGCATCTCATGCACGCCCCTTTCTGTCTCTCTATTCCAAAATGACCTTTCCGTTGTAGAGATCCTCCGAGGAGATCAGGACCTGATCCCCCGCCCGGAAGGCGCTGCGAATCTGGCTGTCGGTGGGGATCTCCGGCAGGACGGCCTGGACCAGGTAGTAGTCTCCGTCGTCCGCCAGAATCTCCACCTCCTTTTCCTCGGCCTGGGCCCCGGTGAGGACGAAGACCACCGTGACCTGGGTGGTGATCTCCTCCCCGGTCTCCGGGTCCTCGGTGGTCCGCAGGCCCTCCCGCACCGCCAGCTTGGGCACCCGGATGCCGGTGACGCTGTCAAAGATCAGCTCCACCGTCTGCCGGCGCAGCAGGCTGGTCTCGGCCAGGGCCCGGGAGGAGGAGAGGATCACCAGGCACGATCCATCCTCGGCGGCCCCCACCCGCTCCACAGTCATATCCAGCTCCCCGGACCAGTCCCGGGAAAAGCGCACCCGCACCGTCCGCCCCTCCACCAGCCGCCCGGCGGTCTCCTGGGGCACGGCGGCGGCGAAGTACCAGGTGGAGCCGGTGATGAGCTTTCCCACCGCCCCGGCGGGGGCCTCCGGGTCCTGGTCCATCAGGTTTTCCAGGCCGGAGACCGTCAGAGTCTCCAGGCTCTCGGGGCTCACCAGGTCCTCATAGCCGTCGGCCTCGGCGGAGAAGACCCCTGACCGGCTCACCCGGATGGGGGTGGTGTCCAGGGAGGCGGCACTCTGGAGGGCCTGGATCCGGGCGTCCAGAGCGTTGACGGCGGCGCTGATGTCCACGGCGCCCCCGCCGGAGGAGTAGCCCTGGCGGATGACCAGGCTCTTGAAGGTGAGGACCTGGTCCTCCAGCCCCGTCAGGTCGCCATAGGCCGCAGAGGTCCGAAGGCCCAGCATGGCGTCCACGATGTTCTGCTCCAGCCGGGCGGCGTCCATGCCGGTGCCGTCCTGCTGGAGGGAGTAGAGAAGCTGCTCCCGCTCCAGCTGGAGCTGGCGGATCTCCTGCCGGCGGCTCAGGGCCTCCTCGTCCTGATAGAGGTAGGCCACCACCGCCCCGGCGGCCACCCGCTCCCCCTGGGCGGGGACTATGTCGACAATGGCCGCCGCGCCACCGCCGGCGACCACCTCCTCCTGGCGGATCAGCAGGCCGGTGACCTCGGCGGCGTCGTCCACCGTGTGGGCGTAGGTCGTGACCGTGTACTCCGTCTGGTTCAGGCTCCGCCAGGCGTAGGCCCCCAGATAGGCGCACACCATCAGGAAGAGCAGAAGCATCATCATTCGGGTCATCAGGGTTCCTTGCTTCATGGGCCGCTCCTTTTCTGTCTCCGGGCCGCCGGTTCCGGGGGATCATCCCCCCAGCACACCGCCCCCTTCCAGCTCCACGGCCCTCTCGGGGACGATGGTGGAGATGGCGTGCTTGTAAATGACCTGCTGCTTGCTGTCCGTCATGAGCACCACCACGAAGGCGTCAAAGCCGGTGACAATGCCCCGAAGCTGGTAGCCGTTCATCAAAAACAGCGTCACGTTGGTCTTGCCGCGGCGGATGCGGGTGAGAAAGGCGTCCTGGAGATTGATTCTGGTCTGCATGTCTATGTACACTCCTCTTTCTGTTGGAATGCACTCATTATAAACCAAATTCTCCCAAATATGCTGTCGCCTCTTGTCGGGCTCTTTCAAAATCGGGGGACGCCCCCCAGTACAGCCACCGGACCCCCGGGGTGCGCCGGAACCAGGTGCGCTGCCGCTTGGCGTACTGGCGGGAGCGGAGCTTCACCTCCTCTACGGCGGCCTCCAGGGGGACCTCTCCCCGGAGGGCGGCGGCGAGCTCCTTGTAGCCAATGGCCTGCATGGCGGTGCAGGAGGGGGGGACGCCGGCCTCCAGGAGGGCCCGGACCTCTTCCGCCAGGCCCTGGGCCATCATCTGGTCCACCCGCCGGTCAATGTGCGCCCACAGATCCTCCCGCCGGAGGAAGTCCAGCCCCAGCCGGAGGGCGTGGTACCGGGGAGGCAGATTCCGGGTCCGGCGGTCGTGGTCGGTGATGGTCTCTCCCGTCTCGTACCAGACCTCCAGGGCCCGGAGAATGCGCTTTTCGTCGTGGAGGTGGAGCCGGGCGGCCCGCTCCGGGTCCACGGACCGGAGCTGGGCGTAGAGGGCCTCGATGCCCTCCTCCCGGGCCCGGTCCTGGAGCCGCCGCCGCCAGAGGCCGGAAAAGGGGGCGAACTCCCGTCCGGCCACCAGGTTGTCGATATAGAGCCCGGTTCCCCCCACTACGATGGGGAGGCGGCCCCGGGACAGGATGTTCTCCACCTGGGCGGCGGCCTCCTGGACGTACCGGGCCACGGAGTAGTCCTCTCCGGGGACGGCGATATCCAGCATATGGTGGGGGACCCCGGTCATCTCCTCCGCCGTGGGCTTGGCGGTGCCGATGTCCATGCCCCGGTAGATCTGCATGGAGTCGGCCGAGACCACCTCCCCGCCGTGGGCCAGGGCCAGAGCCGCCCCCAGGGCGGTCTTGCCCGAGGCGGTGGGGCCGCAGACCACCACGATGTTCTTTTGCTGGTCCACAGGCGGACCTCCTCTCTGCCAGGGGGCAAGGGCCCCTTGCGGGGTCCGGCGGGCCGCCGGACTCCGCGCAATCCCCCAGCGGGAGCTGGAAAAAAGGGGCCCGCCGCGCGGCGGGCCCGGCCTGTCAGTCCGCCAGAGCCTGGTGGATGGCGGCGGCGGCCTTCTTTCCGGCCCCCATGGCCAGGATGACGGTGGCCGCCCCGGTGACGGCATCCCCCCCGGCGTAGACCCCCTTCCGGGTGGTCTCCATGGTGTCCTCCTGGACGATGAGACAGCCCTTCCGGTTGGTCTCCAGCCCCGGTGTGGTAGAACGGATGAGGGGGTTGGGGGTGGTGCCCAGGGACATGATGACGGTGTCCACCTCCAGGACAAACTCGCTTCCTGGCACCTCCACCGGACGGCGGCGGCCCGACTCGTCTGGCTCCCCCAGCTCCATGCGGATGCACTCCATCCCCGCCACGGCCCCATGGCCGTCGGAGAGAATCTTGGTGGGGTTGTTCAGCAGGTGGAACTCAATGCCCTCCTCCTTGGCGTGGTGAATCTCCTCGGCCCGGGCGGGCATCTCGGCCTCCCCCCGGCGGTAGACCACATAGACGTGCTCCGCCCCCAGGCGCTTGGCACAGCGGGCGGCGTCCATGGCCACGTTGCCGCCCCCCACCACCGCCACGGCGCGGCTCTTTTGAATGGGGGTGTCGTAGTCGTCTAAGTAGGCCTTCATCAGATTCACCCGGGTGAGAAACTCGTTGGCGGAGTAGACCCCGCTGAGGGTCTCCCCGGGAATGCCCATAAACATGGGAAGCCCCGCGCCGCTGCCCACAAAGACCGCCCGGAAGCCCATGTCAAAGAGCTCGTCGATGGTGATGGTCTTGCCCACCACGGTGTTCAGGCTCAGCTGGGCCCCCAAGTCCAGAATGCCCTCCACCTCCCGGAGGACGATCTCCTTGGGCAGGCGGAACTGGGGAATGCCGTAGACCAGCACCCCGCCGGGAGTGTGAAAGGCCTCAAAGATGGTGACCTCATACCCCAGCTTCCCCAGGTCGGAGGCGCAGGTGAGGCCGGCGGGGCCGGAGCCCACCACCGCCACCTTGACGCCGTTGGAGGCGGGCTTTTCCGGCTTTTCGGCCACGTTCTCCCGGTACCAGTCGGCCACAAAGCGCTCCAGGCGTCCAATGGCCACCGGCTCCCCCTTCTTGCCCCGGACGCACAGGGCCTCGCACTGGCTTTCCTGGGGACAGACCCGGCCGCTGACGGCGGGCAGGCCGTTGGTCTGGTAGATGACCGCATAGGCGGCCTGGAAATCGCCCTCGGCCACCTTGGCGATGAACTCCGGGATGTGGACGTTCACCGGGCAGCCGGAGACGCACAGGGGCTTCCTGCACTGGAGGCAGCGGCCGGCCTCCTCCACGGCCATCTCCGGGGTGTAGCCCAGGGCCACCTCCTGAAAGTTGTGATTGCGGACGCTGGGGTTCTGCTCCGGCATGGGGAGCTTGGTGGGGCTCATGTTGGCCATGCTCAACGCACCTCCTGATTCAGCAGGCGGCAGGCGTGGTCCCGGCGGACCTGGGTCTCCCGCTCCTTATAAGCTCCGTTGCGGGTCATCAGCTCGTCAAAGTCCACCTGGTGGCCGTCGAAGTCAGGGCCGTCCACACAGGCGAACTTCACCTCGCCCCCCACGCTGACCCGGCAGCCGCCGCACATGCCGGTGCCGTCGATCATAATGGGGTTGAGGCTCACCAGGGTCTTGATGCGGTAGGGCTCGGTGGTCTTGCAGACGAACTTCATCATAATGATGGGGCCGATGGCGATGACCGCGTCGTACTGGTTCCCCGCCTCAATGAGGGCCTTGAGCTTGTCGGTGACCAGACCCTTTTCCCCGTAGGAGCCGTCGTCAGTGGTGAGATAGAAGTGGTCGCAGGCGGCCTGGAACTCCTCCTCCAGGATGACAATGTCCTTGGAGCGGAAGCCGGCGATGACGTCCACCGCCACCCCGTGCTCATGGAGGTACTTGGCCTGGGGGTAGGCGATGGCGCAGCCCACGCCGCCGCCGACAACGGCCACCTTCTGTACCCCTTCCAGCTCGGTGGGGCGGCCCAGGGGGCCCACAAAGTCCAGGATGTCATCTCCCTCCTCCAGGCTGTCCAGGAGCTCGGTGGTGAGGCCCACCTTCTGGAAGATAATTGTAATTGTGCCCTTCTCCCGGTCATAGTCGGCGATGGTCAGGGGAATGCGCTCCCCCTTCTCATCCACCCGGAGGATGATGAACTGGCCCGGCAGGGCCTTCTTGGCTATGAGGGGGGCCGAGACCTCCATGAGGGTCACGGTGGGGTTCAGCCGCCGCTTGGTGATGATCTTTGCCATATCTGACACTCCTTCTGAGTTTGTGCGTTTGGCGATTTCTTTATTATATAACATGCTTTGCCCGATTGTCCAGCGGTTTTCTCCACATTTGGGGCGGCGCGGCCGGTCCGGGCGCATATCCGGCGGCGGGGCGGGACAGACTACCGGGGAAAGGAGGCCGTGCCGTGGGCTTATTTGGACCGAAAAAGATCGAGGTGCCCTCTCACCCCAGACAGGACCCCCGCATCCAGGGGCCCCTCACTGTGGAGACCATGGAGCGGGTCTTTACCGACTGTGTGGATTTTGCCCAGCGGCCTGTGGCCCTGGGCGGGGACCCGGGAAAAACCGCCACGCTCTGCTATCTCTCCGGCATGGTGAAGATGGAGCGGGTCAGCGATTATATCCTCCGGCCCATGGCCCTGGAGCGGGACCTGGGGGCGTGTTCCCAGAGCCAGGCGGTGGACCGCATCCTGGCCGGGGCCCTCTATAATTTATTGGCGGTGGAGCGCACCACCGCCGACCAGGGGGTCTTTGACCTCATCAACGGCTGGTGCCTCCTCTTCTTCCCGGAATGCGGCCGGGTCCTCTCTTTCCTGGTCCAGACCGAGGAGAAGCGCTCCATCTCCCCCTCGGAGAACGAGCCGCCCCTGAAGGGGCCCCGGGACTCCTTTGTGGAGTCCATCCGCACCAACACCTCTCTCCTCCGCCGCCGGGTTCGGACTCCAGCCCTGCGCATCCGGGAATTGCTGGTGGGGCGGCAGACCGTCACCCCCGTGGACATCGTGTGGATTGACGGCCTCACCAATCCTGAGACTGTGGCGGCCGTGGAACAGCGGGTGGGGGAGATGGACATCGACGCCCTCATCGCCACCGGAAACCTGGAGGAGTATATCGCCGACGACATCCGCACCCCCTTTCCCACCCTCTCCTGCACCGAGCGGCCCGACCGCTTCTCCGCCGGCATCGTGGAGGGCCGGGTGGGGGTGCTGGTGGACGGCCTGCCCCTGGGCTGGCTCCTGCCTGCCGCCCTGAGCCAGTTCTTCAAGACACCCCAGGACAAGTCCCAGAGCTGGCTGGCCGCCTCCGCCCTGACGGTGCTCCGCTACCTGTGTATGGTGCTCACCCTCTTCCTGCCGGCGGTCTACACCGCCGCCGTCACCTTTCACCTGGAGCTCCTGCCCACCCGGCTGGCCCTCTCCATCATCTCGGCAAAGCAGGATGTCCCCTTCACCACCGTCTTCGAGGTCCTGCTCATGCTCATCGCCTTTGAGATCATCCAGGAGGCGGGGCTGCGGCTGCCCAGCTCCATCGGCCAGACCGTCTCCATCCTGGGGGGGCTGGTGGTGGGCTCCGCCGCCGTGGAGGCCCGCATTGTCTCCCCGGCGGTGCTCATCGCCGTGGCCGTGGCCGGCATCGCCGGGTATACCATGCCCTCCCAGGACTTTGCCGGAGCCCTGCGGATCTGGCGCTTTGTGCTGGCCGTCCTGGCCGCCGTGGCCGGGATGTTCGGCGTGGCGGCGGGCGGGCTCCTGCTCATCTGCCACCTGGCCGCTCTGGAGAGCTTCGGCGTGGCCTACCTCGCCCCCTTCGCCCCGGCGGAGGAGGGGGGACGCGCCATTCTGCGCCGGCCTCTGCCCTGGGTGAAGCTCCGGGAGGCCGCCCTGAAAACCCGGAACCGGAGGAATCAGCGGTGAAGAGAGGAATCGTGTCCGCCCTGGCCCTGAGCCTGGCCCTGACGGGCTGCTCGGCCCTGCCCTACGCCCACGAGATTGACCAGACCGTCCTCATGGAGGTCCTGGGGGTGGACGCCGGGCCGGGGGAGGCTGTGGCTATCACCGCCGCCAGCGCCGGCCGGGGTGGGACGGGGGAGTCCCCCGGTCAGGACCCGCTGGTCCTCTCGGCCCAGGCCGGAACCATCACCGCTGCCTGCGCCCAGATGCAGACCTGCGGGGAGCAGTACGTCTTCTACGGCAACGTGGAGCAGGTGCTGGTGGGGGAGGCGGCCGCCCGGCGGGGCCTGGAAAACCTCCTGGGCCAGATGGCCCGGGACCCCAATCTGCGGCTGGAGGCCAATCTCTGGGTGGTGAAGGGGGGAGAGGCCGCCGGTCCCCTTTTGGACGCCGCCGGAGAGGGGGGCGCCCCGGGCCGCCTAGCCGCCCTGGCGCAGGACGCTGAGCTCCTGGGGGGCCCTCTGGCCAAGACCGCCCGGGAGGTCCTGGCCGAGCTGCTGGAGAATGGCTGCGCTCTCCTGCCCGCCCTGGAGCGGCGGGCGGCGGAGGAGGGTGAGGGAACCCAGGGGGAGGACACCCTGGCGGCGGCGGGGTACGCCGTGCTCCGGGACGGGGCCCTCCTGGCCTTCACCCAGGGACAGGAGACCCTGGGGGCCAGCCTGCTGCTGGGCTGGGGCCATGGGGGGCTGCTGGCCTTCTCCGACGGGGCGGGGGGGACCGTGACCCTGCGCCTTACCGGGGTCAGGACCACCCTGGAGCCCAGCTTTGACGGCGGGAGGCTGGCGGGGCTGACCGTCACCTGCCGGCTGGAGACCCAGGCGGCGGAATTTCAGGGCTGGAACAGCCGCCTGAGCGAGACCGGACGGCTGGCCCTGGAGGAGGCCCTTGAGGCGCGGGCCGAGGGGGCCATGGAGGAGGCTCTGGCGCTCTTCCAAGAGCTGGATGCCGACTGCCTCCGGCTGGGGGCCCGGGCCGCCCTGGCGGCCCCCTGGCGCAAGGACGCCCTGGAGGAGCAGTGGGCGGCGGCCTTCCCCACCCTGGATATTACCTTAGAGGTGGAGGGACGGGTGGCCCGGGGCTGAGGGACTCGTCCAGCTTCTCATTTTTTACAAGAGGGAAGTGATCTTCTGGAACGCGACCGTATCTCTCTCCGGCAGCTCTATGGGCTGCTCTCCGCCGCCCTGGTCTCACCGGCGGTGCGGGCCCTCCCGGGCTGGACCGCTGCGGCGGCGGGGAAAAGCGCCTGGCTGACAGGGCTCCTGGCCGTTCCCGCTTTTTTGCTGCTGGGATGGATGCTCTCCGCCCTTCTGAGACAGGGAGGCGGACTGGCCCAGGCCCTCCAGCGGTCCTTCGGAACTGCGGTGGGGAAGGGAGTCACACTCCTCTACCTCCTCTGGGGGCTCTTCCTTCTGTGCCTGGAGGGGCGGCTCTACGCCGGGCGGATGCTCTCAGCGGGCTACCGAGCGGGGTCCCCGGCGGCCTTCCTTCTGGTCCTGCTGGCCCTGGTGCTGTGGATGGCCCGGCGGAAGCTCGCGGCCTTCGCCCGGGCGGCGGAAATCTGCTGGCGGGTCCTGGCCCTGACCCTGGGGCTGGTACTCCTCTTTTCCATCTTAGATGTGACGCCGGGGTATGTACTGCCGGTGTGGTTTTCCGACCTGCCCCAGGCGGGGGCCGCCGCCCTGATACCGGTGGGCGTGCTGAGCTGCGGCGTCTTCGCCGCCTTTCTGGGGGATAAGGTGGAGCGAGGGGAGGACGAAAGGCGCCGGGGGCTCCGGCGGCTGTTGGGGGGCTGTGTGGCCCTGACCCTGCTCCAGTTCGGCGTTCTAGCCCAGCTGGGCCCCGGTCTGTGCGCCCGGCTGGAGGCCCCCTTCCTGGAGGTGGCCCGGGGCGTGGGGCTGGAGGGGGCCTTCCAGCGGGTGGAGTCCATTGTGGCGGCCCTGTGGGTCCTAAGTGACTTCGCCCTGCTTGGGCTGCTGACCTTCGCCCTGCGGCATATGGCGGGGGCAGTCTTTGGAGAGAGCGGGGCGCGGTGGGCCCCCTGGGCCGGTACAGGGCTGGCCTTCGCCGGGGGGATGCTGCTTTTTCCAGACGACTTTGCCGCAGAAATGCTGGCCGAGACGGTGGCCCCTCTGGGGAACCTGGTCCTGGCCTTTGTACTTCCCGCGCTGGCTCTTTGGGCCGGATGGCTCCGGGGGCGGAAAAAGTAAACCCATATTTTGTGGATAAAACGGTGTGAAACGGGAAAATATAGCGTGTGTAAAGGGAAGACAAAAGAACCTCGAAAAAAGTTGAAAAAGGGAGTTGACAAGCTGTGGAGGATTTGGTATAGTAACTGAGCGCTTCAGGAAAGCACTGGGGCAGAAGGGGAATCGGCCGGGCGGCCGGGAGACTTCTGAAAAAAGTACTTGACAAGGACGAAGACATGTGGTAACATAAGCGAGTTCGCGTCAGCCGGAAGGCGGTGCTTCTCCGAAGAAGTTTAGAGAAAGCACTTGACAAGGGCTTAAAGATGTG
>NZ_CALXGA010000059.1 GCF_944387725.1 uncultured Intestinimonas sp.
CCATCACCCGTCCTTAGTTTACCACCTATTCCACCTCCTCGCTATTTCTATTTTCTAACTTGATGGAGTACTAGTGCTCCACCAAGCCGGAAACTCACATTTTCCTTTCGGCGGAATTTCCGCGTAACTTCGTTATCGTCCTTGGTGGGCTGACGCCCCATCAGGCGGCGGGGAGGAAGGGCTCCTCACTGAAGACAGGCGGGGTCACCACCGCCGGCGGGGAGGAAGGGCTTACCGCTTCCGAGGGGAGCGGGGTGGTAACCGGCGTCTCCAGGGCGGGTGGCTCGGTGGGGAGGCCGGGGGTGGAGGCCGCCGGCGGTTCTTCGCTCACCGACACGGCCCCCTCCGGCCAGGTGGACTGGTCGAAGGGATTGAAGCGGTTGAAGTCCTCGATGGTGGCGAAGGCCTCCGGCCCCGGCCAGGTGGCGGGGTTATAGGGGTCAATCACCAGGGGGGCGGAGGGCTCTGGCTCCGGTGCGGTGGTGTGGACGCTGCAGTAGGCGGCATCCCCCAGAGATTCCAGGTAGCCGGTGGTGTACTGGCTGTCCCGCACGTTCACCGCAGCGGCGGCCCCCTCCCGGGTCAGATTCGGAATTCCCACCATTCTCCGGGTGTCCTCGGGGCAGAACTCCCCTGCCAGATGGTACATGCCGTTGGAGGCCCCGTTGGCGTCCAGGATGGGGGCGGCGGAACAGATCTCCTGCTCCACGTGGACGTTGCAGCTCTCGGTGGGCTCGCCGCCCCGAACAAAGGTCATGGAGACGGTCCGGTCTCCCCGGACATCGTTGACGCAGGCGTCGGTGGGGCGCAGGCCGCTGTCGGCGCAGACGCTGGTGGTCACCAGGCCGGCGGAGGGCTCGGGGAAGCTCCGGTTTTCCAGCCCCTCATGGATGGAGCTCATGACCATGCGCCAGGTGTTGGCGGAGGTCTGCTGGAGAGAGGAGGACATCCGCTCCGGGGTGTCGTAGCCGCTCCAGACCGCCGCGGTGTAGTAGGGGCTGTAGCCCACAAAGTAGAGGTCCCGGCGGGCGGAAGTGGTGCCGGTCTTTCCAGCGATGGTCATGCCGCTGAAGCTGGCCCGGGTGCCGGTGCCGGAGGAGATGACGCTCCGCAGCATGGTGTTGATATACCAGGCGGTGGAGTCCTTCATGGCGGCGTGGGACTCCTGGACGTTGTCCAGCAGGATGGTGACCACGCCGGTGTGCTGGTCCACCTGCTCCACCCGGGTGTAGGTCCGGGGCTCGATATAGAGCCCGCCTCGGGGGAAGGCGGCGTAGGCGGCGGCCATCTCCAGGGTGGTGATGCCGTTGGTGAGGCCGCCCAGGGCCATCTGGGCCAGGCCGATGTCGGAATAGGGCGTGCCGTTGATCTCCTCCTGGACCACCAGATGCTCGGTGCTGAAGCCCAGGTTGTTCACTAGGAAGTCAAAGGCCACCTGGGGGCTGGTGTAGTAGCCCAAAACCTTGACGGCGACGGTGTTGATGGAGTCCTCCACGGCGGTATAGACATCGGTGAGGCCCCGGTAATAGCCCACGGCGTTCACCGGCCAGGCGGAGCCCCCCTCCCCGTCGAAGCTGTAGGGGGAGTCGTCGATGACGGTGGCGGGGGTGATGACCCCCAGGTCCAGGGCGGGGGCGTAGACGGCGATGGGTTTGATGGCCGATCCGGGCTGCCGCAGGGACTGGGTGGCCCGGTTGGTCAGCAGGCTTCCGGTCTTTTCCCCCACGCCGCCGGCCAGGGCCACCACATTGCCCGTGGCGTTGTCGATGACGGTGATGGCCGACTGGAGCTGCTGACCGCTGGAGGAGGGGGCGTCAAAGTTGCTCAAATCCTCGTAGACGGCGTCCACCTTGGCCTGGATGTTGGGGTCCTGGGTACAGTAGATGGTCAGTCCGCCGTTGTAGACCATCTGAGAGGCATAGACCCGGGACCATCCGTAGGTCTCCTGGAGGTCGGAGATGACGTCCAGAATGAGCTGGTCCTCAAAGTAGGAGTAGGCGGAGGTGGAGGTGGCGCCCTGTTCCCCGCCCGCAAAGACCAGCTCCTCCGCCACGGCGGCGTCGTACTGAGGCTGGGTGATGTAGCCCTGGTCCAGCATCTCGTAGAGGATGGTCTCCTGCCGGCGCTTGTTCTCCGAGCGGGTGTAGTCAGAGATGTAGGGGTCGTAGCGGGAGGGGTTGTTGGTGATGCCGATGAGGCTGGCGCACTCGGCTAGGCTTAGCTCAGATACCGGCTTGCCGAAGTAGGTCAGGGCGGCGGTGCCCACGCCGTAGCAGCCCTCCCCCAGGTAGATGTGATTGAGGTACATCACCAGGATGTCCTCCTTGGAGTAGTTTCGCTCAAACTCCAGGGCCCGAAAAATTTCCAAAATTTTCCGCTTCACCGTCACCTCGTCGTTCTGGGTCATGTTTTTGATGAGCTGCTGGGTGATGGTGGAGCCGCCGTAGGTGTCCCGCATCCCCAAAAACATGTTGAGGAAGGCGCCGGCGGTCCGCTTCCAGTCCACGCCGTCGTGGGTCCAGAAGCGCTGGTCCTCAATGGCCACCAGGGCGTTGATGAGGTCTGCGGGGATCTCATCATAGTCCACCAGCACCCGGTTCTCCTCCCCGTAGAGGGTCCGCAGCTCCACTGCCGTCCCGGTGTCCGGGTCGGTATAGTAGATGGTGGAGGAGAGGTTCATGGAGTAGGCGGTGGCATCCACCGTATCCTGGGGCAGGATGACGGTCTGGATATAGGTGGCCGCGAAGCAGGCCAGAATGGCGCAGGTGGTGATGCCGATGAGGAACAGGGTGCCCAGCACCTTCAAAATGGTCTTGATCACCGCGCCGGCGCTCCTCCGGCGGCGTTTCCGGCGCCGGGGCGCCTCTCCGCTGGGTGGGTTGGTACGGGTTGTCTCTGCCAATGGTAATACCTCCGTTCCCGGCGTACAGCTGTACGGTCCTTTCCGGGGCTTGGAGCGGCTCCGCCGGCGCGGCGGAGCCGCCCCAGCTTTTGGGGGCCGCAGGGCCCTAGCAGACCACATTATATTAGAAAACCACCAGTTTGTCCACCCTAAAAAATTACAGATTATGGTGATTTAGTCAGAGCGTAAAAATTTGGCGTGTCCCTCTCTTGCTTTTTTTCTCTTTACAGGGTACAATAGGGAAGAAGAATAGGAAGGGCGGTGCCAATCCCCATGAGCGACGAGTACGGCGGAAATTTTGTCACGCTCACCGACGAGGACGGCAATGAGATCGAGCTGGAGCACCTGGACACCATAGAATGTGACGGCGCGGTCTATATGGCCTTCTTCCCCGTGGAGGAGGCCGATGAAAATGGCGACGCCCCCCAGGAGGAGGACGAGGAGGCCGGGCTCATCCTCTTGAAGGTGGTGGAGGTGGACGGCGAGGAGCAGCTTGCCACCCTGGAGGACGAGGACGAGCTGGAGCGGGTCTACCAGCAGTTCCTGGAGTCCCTGTTCGACGAGGAAGACGAGTCATAACCAACCCTCTCCTGCTCGGTGCGTGATGGTACCTTTTTAAACCCACATTTTTTAAACGGGATGCCAGAACTCGGACCGTGGCTTGCAGGCCTCCCGGCCCTCCCTTGAGGAGGGGCTGGAAGTTGGAAGCAGTAAAGCGGCCCGGAGGCAACCCACCTGCCATTTCGTGCAGGTTTTAATTAGGGCCACACGGCCAGAGCGGGAGACCTGATAACAACTGTCCCGCCTCCGCCCTTGGGCGGAGGCGGGTTTGTTTTACGCGCAGGCGCGGCGGACCCGCCGCGCCTCTTTGCTGGCTGGCTTTTAACACTCTGCTTTCTGCGTTCCGGCCTCCAGACCCAGGAGGGCTGCGGCGTTCCCGCCCAGGATGGCGGTCCGCTCTGAAGGAGTGAGGCCGGGCAGGTCCCGGAGCCAGGCGATGCTCTCAGCCTGTCCTGTCCAGGGGCTGTCGGTGCCGAAGAGAATCCGCCGGGCCCCGAAGGCCCGGACCAGGGCCAAAAACGTCTCCCCGCTCAGGAGAGCCAGCGCCTCCGGGCCCTCCTGCCCGCCGTCCAGGAGGGCCATAGCGCCGGTGGAGAAGGAGGTGTCCAGATAGACGCTGGTGCCGGCCAGGAGCTCCGCCACATGCTCCCACTGCTTCCAGCCACCCATGTGGGCCAGCACCAGACGGACGGGGCCAGCCTGGTCCACCGCCCGGCGGGCGGCCTCCGGGGCGCAAAAGTCCAGGTCCGGGTAGCCCACGTCGATGCCGGTGTGAGTGACTGCGATGAGGTCCAGTTCCCCGGCACGGTCCAGAATCCGCAGATAGCGGGGGTCATCCAGGGGGACGCGCTGGTAGACGGGGTGGAG
This sequence comes from uncultured Intestinimonas sp., assembly GCF_944387725.1. GTDB lineage: Bacteria > Bacillota > Clostridia > Oscillospirales > Oscillospiraceae > Intestinimonas. Next base: position 4,331 of record NZ_CALXGA010000059.1, read on the forward strand.
CTTGATCCCCCGGAGGCCCAGCCCGGCTGCCCGGGCCAGCTCGTTCCGCCAGTCCGGGTAGTCCGGGTGGATGCAGGCGAAGGAGAGGAGGCCGGCCTTTCCCCAGTCCTGGTTGAGCCGGGCGGCGGCGTCGTTGACGTGGGGGACCTGCCCAGGGGAGGTGGCCACCGGCAGCACCACGGAGCGGTCCACCCCGGCCCGGGCCATGGAGGCGGCCAGGCCGGCGGCGGTGCCGTCGGTGAGGGGCCGGAGGCGGCTGATGCCGCTGAGCTTATCCAGGGCGGCGCCGGCCATTTTGTCCGGGAAGGTGTGGGTGTGAAAGTCGATGACCATGGTGGGTCCCTTCTGTCTGGAAAGCTCAGTCCTTGGTGGCGGCGGTCAGCAGCTCCTCCAGCTCCTCCCTGGAGAAGTGGTAGACCTTGTCGCAGAACTGGCAGGTGAGATCGGCGTGGCCCTCCTTGTCAATCATGTCCCGAAGCTCGGCTTTCCCCAGGCTGATGATGGCCTGGGAGACCCGGTCCCGGCTGCAATAGCACTTGTAGGCCACCGGGGTGCGCTCCAGAAGTTCGGGCTCCATGCCCGCCAGGAGCCGCTCCAGCATCTGGGCGGCGTCGGATCCCTGGTGGAGGACATCGGTGACGGGGCCCAGCCGCCGGACGGCCTCCTCCAGGGCGCCGATGACGCCGTCCGGGGCCCCGGGGAGGAGCTGGAGCAGATAGCCTCCGGCGCAGAGCACCGACTGGTCGGTGTCCACCAGAACGCCCAGGCCGCAGGCGGTGGGAATCTGCTCGCTGACGGCGAAATAGGAGGTGAGGTCCTCGGCGATCTCCCCGCTGACCAGGGGGACGGAGCCCACATAGGGCTCCTTGAGCCCCAGATCCTTGATGACGGTGAGGAAGCCGTCAGTCCCCACGGCGGCGCCCACGTCCAGCTTAGCGGGGCCCTTCCGGGGCAGGTCCACCTGGCCGTTCTGGAGATAGCCCCGGACGTTGCCCGCGCAGTCGGACACGGCGGTGATGGCGCCCAGGGGGCCGCCCCCCTTGATGCGCAGGGTCACAGAGCCCTGCTCCTCCTTCAGCCCCGCCCCCAGCATGGAGCAGCCCATGAGGGTCCGGCCCAGGGCGGCGGTGGCCACCGGCCAGGTGTGGTGAATCTGCCGGGCACGCTCCACCAGGTCCCGGCCGGTGATGGCCATGGCCTTGACAAAGCCGTCGGCCGTCATCATGCGTACAATCTCGTCCATAGGGTCTTCTCGTTCCTTTCGCGCAGAATTCAAGAGATACGATTCCCCAAGCCTTCTCTACAGCTCTGGGAGGACGCACAGTAAATATCATTATAACACGTTTTGCCTATCTGTGTAAAAAATCTTTTGATTATCCCGAAAAGTCCTTGAAATAAGGGTATTCCGAGGGATTGCAGACCTTAATTTATTACCAAATTACTACGATCGGAAAGAACCTTGCTATGCTGCTGCAATCCACGGCAGACAGGTCCCCGCCGCTGACAGGCGGCGCCCATAGGCACATCAGAGTGAAAACAGAATATCGAACCGTACAGACGGCGTTTCTTATTTCCAACATGTTTTCGCAGACGGAGTAAATTTCGTTTGGGGCGCATGTAAATTTCGTTGGCCCCCTTGTTTTCCGAGTAAATTTGCGGTAAAATAAAAACAAGAAGGGGCGGAGGCATATCTCCGCATCAAAAATGAGGGAGGTGCCTGCAAACATGAAGGAGAATGGCTTATTTGCTTGGCTGCGCCGGGGGAAATCTCAGGCAGCGGACGCCACGCCTTCCTCTGACGCCGGGCGCGGCGAGACTTCAGAGGCGGTTGGGTCCGTACCCCAGGCGCCCCCTGCGGTCCCCCTGGACCTGGACCTGCCCCCCAAGCACCCGCTGTATTGGCTCTGGGAGTTTCGGAACGCGGAAGTGGGCGGACAGCCTCCGCCCCGGCTGTCCCTGTCCCCGGACGGGGGGCCTTCGCCCCTGGACACGGGGACGGCCGGCGAGGAACTGACGCGGCTGAGGCGCTGTCTCACGCAGACGGCCCAGGCCCGGATGCAGAAGGCCGCGTCCCAGTCAAAGGACGGGACGGTCCCCAGCATGGACGCCGAAGTGGTGGTCTATCTCCCCCGGGACCGGCTCTCGGCCTGGATCGTGGCCTATCCCCCCACCGGGGAGGGCCAGGAGCTGACCCGGTCCCTGCTGGACAAAGCCCTGGCCGAAGCCAACGTGGTCTTTGGACTGGACCAGGCGCTGCTGGACCGCCTGCCCAGCCAGCCGGACCGCTATTTCCACCTCCTCCTGGCCGCCCGCGGCGTTGCCCCCGCAGATGGGGAGGACGGCAGGATTGTGGACTGCTTCCCCCGCAAGAGCGAGCGAAAGTTTGTGGTGAACGCTCAGAATGAGGTGGACTACACCACCTTGAATCTGGTGAACAACGTCAGTGAGGGGGCGACCATCTGCCAGATTATCCCCCCTACCAGCGGGACGCCGGGCGTCTCGGTGCGGGGGGAACCCCTCCCGGCCAGGGATGGGAAAAAGCCCGAGGTGCCCCGGGGCCGCAACACCAAGCTGTCGGAGGACGGCTCCCGCCTGGTGGCAGTCTCCAGCGGCCATGTGGAGTTTACGGGCCGCTGCTTTGAGATTCAGCGCGTCCTGGACATCGCCGGAGATGTGGACTACTCCACGGGAAACCTGAACTATCTGGGGGATATCCACATCCACGGAGACGTCCGAAGCGGCTTCACTGTGCGGGCCATGGGAAGCGTCAGGGTGGACGGCGTGATTGAGGATACCTCTGTGGAGGCCGGCGGCGACCTGATCGTAGGCGAGGGCGTTCAGGGCAACGGCAAGGCCATCCTCCGGTGCCACCAAAATATTTACGCAAAATATCTGGAAAATTGCAGCGTATACGTCAGAGGAGACCTGTACAGCGACTGTGTCGTAAACTGCGAGATGTACTGCGACGGCGCGGTCCATGTCACCACCGGCAGGGGCGTCATCATCGGCGGCAGCACCCACTCCGCCAGCGATGTGCAGGCCAACATCGTCGGGGCCCGAACCGAGGTGCGGACTGTGGTAACCCTGGGCGGGCAGCCCTGCGAGGATTATGAGCGAAATGAGGTTTTACGCGAAATCCAGGAGATGGAGCGCGACAGAGAGAAAACCGAGCGGCAGCCGGACAGTCCGGCCAAGCAAAAACGGATGTCCGACCTGCGATTGAAAGCCGCCATCAACCAGATGAAGCTGGAGAAGTACAAGCAGCGGCTGGCCCAGCGCCAGGAGCAGCCGCAGTCCGACCAGGGGAGCGGCTGCCTGCGATCCAAGATAGTCTATCCAGGGACGGTGGTCACCATCGACGGCTTTACACAGGTGGTGGCGCAGGAGGTCCGGGCCTGCACCGCAGTTTTGATGAACGAGGAGGTACGTTTTGTATAGGCAGCCGTTCGGAACCCAACGAGAGGATGACAGGAATGCCAGCTTTATTGTCCCAGGAATTGTTTCAGAGTGTGGCTGACCATGCCTTGCAGGATGTGATGCCTCAGATGGCTGGAATGACCCTGACAAAAGGAGAGACGCCGCCCAACGGCGAGATCTATACCGTGCGGACGGTGTTCGAGGGGGAACCTCAGACTGGGCTGTCCCTGTGCGCGGACGCCTCTGTATTCCGCCGCCTGACCCAGCATATCACGGGTCAGGAGCAGGTCAGCATAGAGGAACTGGCGGACGCGGCGAAGGAATTGTTCAACGTGTTCTGCGGGCATGTGGCTGTGGATTTATTTCACGCGACAAAACAAAAATTCCGTTTTCAGGTCCCACAGTTCTACAAGGGGCGGAAAATTCCAGACGGGCACCAGTGCCTATTTGAACTCAATTATTGCGGCAAAGAAGACGAGCGGGTACAGGTAATCCGCCATGCCCAAACCGCTCCGGACCTCAAGGCCCCGGAAGCGCACAATGGAAAGGAGAGAAAACACGCTATGCCGACGAAACTGATGGTCGTGGATGACTCCAAAATGGTCCATCTTGAGATGTTAAAGCTGCTGGAGGGCACGGACTATGAGGTGGTTTCGTTTTGCCAGGACGGCGAATCCGCCATTGAGGAGTACAAGCGGGTCCGCCCTGACCTGGTCACCATGGACATTCTCATGCCGGGTATGGACGGACTGGAGGCGGCCCGTGACATCCTGAAGGAGGACCCCAGCGCCCGGATTGTGATGGTCTCCTCCCTGGCCTACGATGACACGTTCAACGAGGCGTCTCAGATTGGGACCAAGGGCTTCCTCTATAAGCCCTTCAGCCAGAAGACTCTGCTGGAGGCCCTGGAAAAGGCGCTCCAGGATAGCTGAATCCCCCTCAATCAGGCCACAAAAAGGCGGCAGACATGATGTCTGCCGCCTTTTTGTGACTCGGGGCGGCGCCTCAACCCGCCCCGGGAGCCTCCGGGTCCGTCCTGGCCCGGGGCGGCTCCTCCTGGTGGAGCTTGACCGCCACACAGCGGTGAATTGGGATGCCCAGGCTGTGGAATTTCTCCTCGTAGTCGGTCATGATCCCCTGGACGCAGTGGGCGTGGAGGTCCCGGGTAACCTCCCGCAGCTCATAGCCCGCCCGGGGAAATTGGAATAGGGACCACTCGAAGAGGTCCCGGTTGTCGGTCTTGAAGTGGATCTCCCCGCCGTCCCGGAGCACCCTCCGGTAGAGGTCCAGGAAGTTGGGATGGGTGAGCCGCCGCTTGGCGTGGCGGTTGGTGGGCCAGGGGTCACAGAAGTTGATATAGATGCGCTCCACCTCGTCCGGGGCGAAGTAGTCGGGGAGCCGGGCGGCGTCGGCGTCGATGAAGCAGACGTTGCCGAGCTCCATGGCCTGGGCCCGCTCCATGGCCATCACCATGGCGTCGGGGACCCGCTCCACCGCCACCAGCAGCACTCCGGGCTCCCGGGCGGCGGTCTCGCAGGTGAACCGCCCTTTGCCGCAGCCCAGCTCCAGCCGCAGTCCACAGCCCGGCGGCATCCGCTCCCGCCATCGGCCCCGCCAGAGCTCCGGGTCCTTCACCTGATAGGCCGCGCACCGCTCCATCCGAGGGATGAGATTGGGTTTCTTCCGCATACGCATAGGGACAGCTTCCTCCTTGACAGCGAATTCCGGGACGAAAATAACAATAATTGCCGTAAAAAGCCGTACATCTCCGCGAACCCAAGGCAACGCCGCACAAAGATTGTGCGTCAGATGCACCAGCAGGCGGAGTACAAAGCCGTTCGGTGCTCTTTGCGCGGCGTTGCCTCAGGCGGCTCATGGGCAGAGTGATATCCAGCTGGGCATCAAATCGCTCCTTTGGAGTTTGGTCATCCAACCGTTTTCTGAGCGCTGCATGGATCTCACCAGCGCCCCCAAATCAGGCGGAAGACGGGCCGCTTCCAGGCCGGAAGGGCGGCGGCGGTCCGCCGGACCTCCTCCTGGACCCGCTCCAGGGCGGCCCGGCGCTCGTCCTCCGTGAGGGTGTGGGGGCTGAACCGGGCCTTCCGGGCCAGGCCGGTCACCTCCGGGTCCTCCCGTCCGCCCCAGGGAGTCAGCCGCAGCAGGTCCCCATAGGCCGTCAGCACCGCCCGGTTGGTGTCGGGGCCCTCCAGGCGCCGCCGGTGGCGGTACAGGAGTCCCCACCGGACCATGGCGCCCAGACCCAGGGCGGCCAGGAGCAGGCCCAGGGTCCAGATCAGAACCTGGTCAGCCGCCAGGCCCGCCGGTCCGGCGGGCCCCGCCGGGCCGCTGTCCGGGTCTGGCATGGGGGAGGCCTCCGGGGCCTCTGTGGGCACCGGCGTGGGGGCGGCCTCCGGGGTGGGAGTAGGCGTGGGCGTGGGGCCGGCGCTCTCCTCCGGGGCGTCGGTCCCCAGACCGCTGTAGCCCGGGGTCATCTCCACGGGATACCAGCCGTAGCCCGGCAGATAGACCTCTACCCAGGCGTGGGCGTTCTCGTCGGTGACATTCACCTGGCCCGACTCCGGCACCGTGACGGCAAAGCCGCTGACATACCGGGTGGGAATCCCCATGGTGCGCAGAATCAGAGCCCCGGCGCTGGCGTAGTGCATACAGTAGCCCCGCTGGGTCTCATTAAGGAAGTAGTCCACAAAGTCGGCCCCCTCCGGCATGGCCGCCACATCGGGGTCATACTCGGTGGTGGCCGCCAGCATGGCCCGCACCGCCCAGGCCTGGAACAGGGTGTTCCGGTAGCGCTCACTGGAGCGGAAGAGGGCCGCTGACGCCGGGTCCTCCCCGTCCAGCAGCAGGTTGTCCCCCGTCACGCTCTGGAGCAGCCGCTCCTCCCACCGGGCCAGGGTATTGAAAAAGTCCTCCGGGACCTCCAGATAGTGCCGGTAAACAAAGTCCCGGTAGATCTCCTCGGCCTCTGCGGCGGTCCCGGTGAGGCGGGTCATGTCCCACCAGGGCCCCGCGTCTGGGCGGTAGTAGAGGGTGTGGCGGCGGCTCCCCAGGCTCTGGGACAGGTAGGAGTCCTCCACAAAGGCGGCCCCCGCTACCTCGTCGGCGTCGGTAAGGAGGTAGTAGGGCAGGTAGAGGCAGCCCCCCGGCGCCCCCAGGTTCTCCACCGTGACGGGATACCAGGCCGCGTCCGGGGCCGTGAGGGCGGGGAAGTTCAGGGGCTCATACCCCCCGGGGAGCTCCCCCAGATCCTGGTAGACCTCCTCGTCCAGGTCCACCCAGGTGTCCCCGGTATAGACCCCGGCAGACCGGCCCCGGAGGTAGGTCCAGCCGGGGAGGCCGGTGTCCACCTGCAGCAGGGTCCGGCCGGAGTAGCGCAGGGGCCCTGCCCCGGCCAGGTTGATGACGGAGCTGGAGCCCGCCCCGGAGAAGAAGCTGGGCAGGAAGTCCGGCACAAGGGAGCCCCAGTCCGCCGAGCGAAGGGCATACTGGGCGCGCTGCGCCCACTGGGGATAGACGTAGGACGCCTGAGGCTGGGCCAGGGTCAGCAGGCCGAAGGCCGCGGCCAGGGCGGGGACTGCCGCCAGGGTCAGACGGGCCCCGGCCCGGCGGTCCGCCCGGGCGCTGAGGGAGGAGAGGAACATGGCGCACCAGCAGACCAGCAGGCTCAGGAAGGCGGGCCAGGCCGGCAGCCGGTTCACCAGGAAGGCGGGGAGCAGCAGGGGGCAGGTCAGGGCCAGGACCAGCCAGTGGGACCGAAGGCGGACCACCGCCCACCCCAGAAGCAGGGCCAGCATGGTCAGCACCAGCAGCAGGAAGGCGGTCTCTTCCGCCCCGCCCTCCGCCAGGAGGGCGGCGGCCTCCTCCGAGGGGCTCCAGGCCCCCTGGGAGAGGACCTCCGCCAGCCGGTACTGAATACAGCGGGTCCCAAAGAGGAGGTCCGCCCGCCTGGGCCAGACTGCCAGGGCCAGGGCGGCCAGGAGGCCCAGCTGGGCCGCCCAGCGGAACCGGGGCAGGGAGAAGACGGTCAGAGACAGAAGGGCCAGGAGGATACAGCCTGCCAGGAGGATGCGGGGGTCGGCCTCCAGACCGTAGGCGGTGAGGAGGGAGAAGGCCGCCCCCGTCAGAGCCAGAAGGAGCAGCAGCCCGTCCCCCACCCGGACCAGCGGGCCCCGGGGCGAAGTATGGGAGGCTTGACGCTTCATGGGGACACCTCCCTCTGGGGCTCCAGCCGGACCCGCTGTTCCCCGGCGGGCGGGGCCTCCGTCAGGTCCAGGCCGGACGCCGGGGCGGGGTCGGACAGGACGGCCTCCAGGCACCGCTCCAGCCCCCGGAGGTCCTCCACCCGGAAGTCCCGGATTTCCCCGGTCACCGGATGGGCCCAGCGGACCCGGTGGGGCCGTCCGGCCTCCAGCAGGGCCCGGCAGCAGCTGTTGAGCCGGTCCAGGGTTCGCTCCACCTCCTCCGCCGGGCCAAAGTGGGGGAAGGTTACCACGAATTCCCGTCGCTGGGGCTCTAGAGTCTCCCGGACCACCAGCTCGTCCCGCTTGGAGGAGAGCTTCCAGTGGACGCTGCGGAGGGGGTCTCCCGCCCGGTAGGGGCGCAGGTCGTAGTCCTCACCCGGCCCTCCGCCGGGCCGGGGACGGAGGGGGCCCCCCTGGGTCCCCTTGCCCCAGTCCTCCGGCAGGGGAAAGGGCTCCGTCCGGGGCAGCACCAGCAGGGCCGCTGGGGCCGGGGGGCGCAGGGGCAGGGCGAAAATCCCCAGGCCGTCCAGCAGCCGGACCCGCAGGACCCGGCAGGTCAGACGGCCGCAGCGGCCGGTAGGGGTCTCCAGGCGGTGCTCCGGCCCCTGCTCCCCCTCCAAGGCGCCAGCCAGGACCAGCCGGCTGTCCTCCGCCTCCCCGGTGAGGGCGTTTTCCAGGTGCAGGCGGAGAACGGCCCGGGACACCGGCAGCCAGCTCCGCCCCTGGAGGGTCACCAGGAACCCGGCCGGCTCCCCCCGCTCCACGGCGGCGGGACGGGCCAGAACCTCCGCCCGGCAGCCCAGCAGGGGCAGGGTCAGCCCCAGGGAGACCAGGGGCAGGAGCAGCATGGCCCACAGGAGAAAGTGGGCTAGATAGCCCACGTCAAAGATCTGAAACAGCAGGGCGGCCAGAAGGGCCGCCCCGTAGAGGACGCGGCGGCGGGCCACGGCGGCTACCGCAGGCGGGGGGGCTGGACGGTCCGAAGCACATCCCCCACAGGGTCCTGTCCCTCCCGGACCCCGGGGGCCAGGAGGAGGCGGTGGGTCACAACGTCCCGGAAGAGCCCGGCGACATCCTCAGGGATCACATAGTCCCGGCCCTGGACCAGGGCGGCGGCCCGGCTCACCGCCGCCACCGCCAGGGTGGCTCGCGGGCTCCCGCCCTGGACGATGAGGGGGTGGTCCCGGGTGGCCCCCACCAGCCGGACGATGTAATCCAGAACCTCGTCGGAGAGGTAGACGGCGTCAGCCGCCCGGCAGAGCCCCTCCAGCTCCGCCTGGCCGGCCACCTGCCGGACCCCCTCCATGGGAAGGCCGGAACGCCGGCGGCGCAGGAGCTCCAGCTCGTCCTCGGGGCTGGGGTAGCCCAGGGTGAGCCGCAGCAGGAAGCGGTCCAGCTGGGAGTCGGGCAGGGGCTGGGTGCCGGAGGCCCCCGCCGGGTTCTGGGTGGCGATGACCAGGAAGGGCCGGGGCA
>NZ_CALXGA010000060.1 GCF_944387725.1 uncultured Intestinimonas sp.
AATTTCCGCAAAAAAGCGCGAATTTCCGTATAAAAACGGAGATTCGCGCTTTTTGACGGGGCGCCGGCGGAAGGGAAGCAGCGGGGGCAGGGAGAGCCGCCGCGCCGGAAAACCGGGGGGCTCGCCATCCTGATTGCCCCTCTTGCAAACCCGTCAAAACATGGTATACTATACCTACCAATGACGGGAAACGAGGAATTGAATATGGAACGCACCAAAATCGCGCGCATCTTCGCGGACCAGGAACAGTACGGCGGTAAAGAGGCCGCCGTCTGCGGCTGGGCCCGCACCATTCGGGACATGAAGACCTTCGGCTTCATCGAGCTCAACGACGGCTCCTGCTTCAAGAACCTGCAGGTGGTCATGGACGCCAACACCCTGGAAAACTACAAGGAGATCGCCGGGCAGAACGTGGGGGCCGCCCTGCGGGTCTCCGGAACCGTGGTCCTGACCCCGGAGGCCAAGCAGCCCCTGGAGCTCAAGGCCGCCTCCATTGTGGTGGAGGGGCCCTCCACCCCCGACTATCCCCTCCAGAAAAAGCGCCACAGCGTGGAGTACCTGCGGACCATCCAGCACCTGCGGCCCCGGACCAACCTCTTCTCGGCCGCCTTCCGGGTGCGGAGCGTGGCCGCCCAGGCCATCCACACCTTCTTCCAGGACCGGGGCTTCGTCTATATCCACACCCCCATCATCACCGCCTCCGACTGCGAGGGGGCGGGAGAGATGTTCCGGGTCACCACCCTGGACCTGGCCGACGTGCCCAAAACCCCGGACGGCGCCGTGGACTACAGCCGGGATTTCTTCGGCAAGAGCGCCAACCTCACCGTCTCCGGCCAGCTCAACGCCGAGAATTTCGCCATGGCCTTCGGGGACGTCTACACCTTCGGCCCCACCTTCCGGGCGGAGAAGTCCAACACCACCCGCCACGCCGCCGAATTCTGGATGATCGAGCCAGAGATGGCCTTCTGCGATCTGGAGGGGGACATGGACGTGGCCGAAGCCATGATTAAGTTCATCCTGCGGACGGTGATGGAGAAGTGCCCCGACGAGATGGCCTTCTTCCACTCCTTCGTGGACAAGGGGCTCCTGGAGCGCCTGGAGCATGTGGTCTCCTCCGGCTTCGGCCGGGTGACCTACACCGAGGCCATTGAGCTGCTGAAATCCTCCGGCCACAAGTTCGACTACCCTGTGGAATGGGGCTGCGACCTCCAGACCGAGCACGAGCGCTGCCTCACCGAGCAGATCTTCCGCAAGCCGGTCTTCGTCACCGACTACCCCAAGGACATCAAGGCGTTCTATATGCGCCTCAACGACGACGGAAAGACCGTGGCCGCCGCCGACTGCCTGGTGCCCGGAGTGGGGGAGATCATCGGCGGGAGCCAGCGCGAGGAGCGCCTGGACGTGCTGGAGGCGCGCATCCGGGAGCTGGGCATGGACCCCAAGGACTACTGGTGGTACCTGGACCTGCGGCGCTACGGCGGCTGCAAGCACGCCGGCTTCGGCCTGGGCTTCGAGCGCATTGTCATGTACCTCACCGGCGTGGGCAACATCCGGGACGTCCTGCCCCACCCCAGAACGGTGGGCAGCGCCGACTTCTGAGCCCTGCCGGTTCGCATCAAAAAAGCTGGAGCGCAGCAATGGCGCTCCAGCTTTTTGTCTGTTATGACGCTTTTGGAGGAAGAGAATCCGGAGGCTCAAGCCTCCTCCAGCTCGGCCAGGGTAGGCAGGGCGGGGATGGCCCCGCTGCGGGAGCAGGTCAGGGCGGCGGCCCGGTTGGCAAAGGCCAGGATGGGCTCCAGTCCGGCGGGAGTCAGACCCTCCAGGGGGTGGTCCCCCCGGCGGCACAGGCGGCTGAGGGCCGCCCCCAGAAAGGCGTCCCCCGCCCCGTTGGTGTCGGCCACCCGGACCGGAACCCCCGGCGCCCGGCCCGCCGCCCCGTCCAGGCGGTAGAAGACCCCGCCGCCCCCCAGGGTCACCAGCACCAGGGAGACGCCCAGATCCCGGAGCCGGGCGGCGCCGTCCTCCAGGTCTTCCGTGCCGCTGAGCAGGGGGAGCTCCTCCTGGGAGAGCTTGAGCACGTCCACCAGGGGCAGGGGCTGGCGCATCTGCGTCTCCGCCTGGGCCCGGTCCGGCCAGAGGGCGGGGCGGTAGTTGGGGTCGTAGCTCACCAGGGCGCCCAGCCGGCGGGCCTCCCGAACGGCGTGGAGGACGGCCTCCCGGGCGGGGGAGGCGGTGAGGCTCACCGAGCCGAAGTGGAGGAATTTCGTCCGGGCCAGGACCTGCGAGTCCACCTCCTCCTGGGTGAGCTGTCCGTCGGCCCCCCGGAGGAAGGTAAAGTCCCGCTCCCCGGCGGCGTCCACCGTCACCACCGCCAGGGTGGTGGCGGCGGAGCCGGTGCGCAGGCCGGAGAGGTCCACCCCATTTTCGGCCAGCACCCCGGTGAGATAGGCCCCCAGGCCGTCCCGGCCCACCTTGCCCAAAAAGGCCGTCCGCGCCCCCAGCCGGGCGGCGGCCACCGCCACATTGGCGGGAGCCCCGCCGGGGTTGGCCGCAAAGAGGGGGACGCCCGCCGGGCCGGTCCCCGTCTGGGTCAGGTCAATCAGTACCTCGCCGATGGCTGTGATGTCTGTCATGCTCTGCCGCCTCCAATTCTCTCCCCTCTGCGGGGGTTCCCGCCGCGCCCTTTTCCGCCTCTCCACAGCGCGGATGGGCTGTTTTACCTTCCCTATATGATACCATTCCACCCCCGGACTGTAAATCATCTGTATTTTACGGAATCGCGGAGGAACGGTCTGTTTTCTTGTCCGGCGCCGCTTCCTGGCGTATGAGCATTTTTTCCAGAAACTGTAAACACACCAAATGGCCGGGTCCTTTGTCTGGTGAGCGGCACAATTTTTTCTTGAAATCCGCCCCGATTCCTGCAAAAAATTGCTGGCCGGCATCCCGGTCCTTCCTCTCTTGCGTTTGTATCAGACCCGCTCCTCCAGCCGGGCCAGGGGGAGAACGACGGTCATCCGGGTGCCCACGCCCTCCCGGGAGAGGACCTCCAGCCAGCCGCCGTGGCGGTCCACGATATACTTGGCGATGGCCAGACCCAGGCCGGTGCCGCCGGTCTGCCGGGTCCGGGACTGGTCGGTGCGGAAGAAGCGCTCGAAGATGTGGGGGAGGCTCTTCGGGTCGATGCCCTGGCCCTCGTCCTGGACGGAGAGGCGGGCGGTGTCCCCCTGGGGCTCCACCCGGATGGTGATGCGCCCGCCGGCGGGGGTATATTTGACGCTGTTGTCCACCAGCACCCGGAGGCACTGCTTCATGAGCCCCAGGTCGGCGTGGACGGGCACGGGACCGCCCGCCCACCGGGCGGCAAAGGGGTGAGTCTGGTCGATCATCTCGGTCTCCTTGAGGACCTGGGCGGCCACCTCGGTGAGGTCGAAGTCAGTCATCTCAATGTGCATGGAGTCGTTGTCCCCCCGGGCCAGGAAGAGAAGCTGCTCCACCAGCTCCTTCATGGCGCCGGCCTCGCTTCGGATGGCATCGATGGCCTCCTGGCGGGTCTCCGGGTCGTCCTTGCCCCAGCGATCCAGGAGGCTGGCGTAGCCCTGGATCACCGAGATAGGGGTGCGCAGCTCGTGGGAGGCGTCGGAGACGAAGCGCATCTGGGCCCGGTAGGCAGCCGCCAGCCGGTCCAGCATGGCGTTGATGGCCTCAGCCAGGGTCCGCAGCTCCTTCTGGGTACCGGAGACGGGGATGCGGGTGTCCAGGTGGGAGGCGGTGATCTGGTCCAGCCGCCCGGCCAGGGCGGAGAGCTCCTTGGGGGACATGCCGGAGGGGGCGGAGGCGTTTCCCAGCCGGGCCGCCGCCGCCGCCAGCTCCTGGATGGGCCGGAGGGTCTTTTTGATGAGACCGGCGTTGCGGAAGAGGTTCCACAGCAGGCTGAAGAGCTGGCATAGGAGGAGAATCCGCCCGGCATAGGCCAGCAGCCGCACGGGCCCCTCCAGATTCAGGGTGATGGCATAGGGCGCCCCCTGGTTGTCCAGGGCCAGGGAGTAGGAGGCGCCCCGGCCCACCTGGCCGGTCCAGGGCCCCAGAAAGAAGGGGCCCTCCCCCAGGGAGAGGGTCTGTTCACCGGCTCCGAAGAGGTCCAGCCCCAGGGCGTTGAAGCGGATGAGCCGCCCGAAGATCCACAGGCCGTCCCCCTCCGGCGGGGCGTCCAGGGTGGTGATGGCGTAGTCCCCGGCGGACATCCACAGGGATGCCTCGGGGGAGGGAATGCCCCGCTGCTCCACCAGCTCCGCCACGTCCAGGCACTGCCGGTGGGACCAGAGGAGAAGCCCGCCCAGGGCCAGGCAGAGGAGGAGGAGGCCGGTGCCGATGTGGACCCCCAGCAGCCGCAGGAAAAGGCGCAGGTTCAGCCGCAGGACAATGGAGGAGCGGATGCGTCCGGGGGGCTTTGGTTGTCTTCTGGGCACACTCCGTGCCTCCCTTCTGTTTTGTCCGGATTCCCTCCCCTGGTGGGAAACCAGCTCTGCGGTGTCAGCCGCAAACCCCGCCGGTCAGGCGTCCCCCTGGCGGAGCCAGTCCAGGACGGGGTCCAGGGCCTCTGGGCTGACCCAGTCGGCCCCGTGGGCAAAGGCCTCCTTCATGGCCAGGGCCATGGGGTCCTCTGTCCGTTCCCGGTCCACCTTCCGGGCCATGGGGGCCATCATCAGCCGCCAGGGGAGGGTCAGGCGGTCTGGGGCATAGCCGCCCCGGAGGTAGAAGAGGGGCGCGCCCTCCAGGCCGTTGTCCTTGGCCAGCCGAAGGAGGGGGACCATTTCCAACGGGGACATCCCCACAGCGCAGACGGCCAGGACGTCGTACCGGGTCCGGGCCCGTCTGAGCCCGCGGACCCGCCCGGCGCAGAGCCAGCCCAGGTAAACCACCGCCGCCCCTGGGGCTGGCGCCCCTGGCCCCCTGGCGGGACAGGCCGGGAGCCCTGCGGCCTCCGCAAGCATTTGCGCATACCGCCGGGTAAATCCGGTAGCCGATACATAAAGCACCGCCTGGACCTCCATGCTCAGTCCTCCTCCCGGATCACATACCCCACGCCCCGGACGGTATGGATGATCTTGACCCCGAATTTTTCGTCGATTTTGGAGCGCAAAAAGCGGATATAGACGTCCACGGCGTTGGTCTCCCCGGCGAAATCGAAGCCCCAGACGTTGTCCAGCAGGGCCTCCCGGGTGAGGACCTTCTCCTTGTGCTCCAGCAGGCAGCGCAGCAGGTCGAACTCCCGGCGGGTGAGCTCCACCTCGGCCCCCTTCACCGTGACCTCATGGCGCTCCACATCCATGACCAGCGGACCGCAGGTGAGCCTGGGGAGCTCCTGGGCGGCGGGGCGCTTGCGGAGGGCCGCCCGGATGCGGGCCAGCAGCTCCTCAATGGCGAAGGGCTTGGTGATGTAGTCGTCAGCCCCGGAATCCAGCCCCGCCACCTTGTCCACCACCGTGTCCCGGGCGGTGAGCATGATGACCGGCGTCTGGCTCTCCCGGCGCAGGCGGCGCAGGACCTCCATGCCGGAGAGGGCCGGGAGCATGATGTCCAGTAAAATGAGGTCGTACCCCCCGGACAGGGCCCGATCCAGCCCCGAACGGCCGTCGAAGGCCTTGTCTACCTCATAGCCCTCATACCGCAGCTCCAGCTCCACCATCCGGGCCAGCTTCTCCTCGTCCTCCACCAGCAGGATTTTCTCCGCCATATTCCGCGCCTCCTTGTTACCGTTTCGTTTCCCGGCTCTTCTGCCGGGCCCGCCTGGCCGCCCGGTCCAGGGCCTCCGCCGCCCGGCGGCGGGCGCTCCCCAGCAGCCCCCCCGCCGGCAGGTCGGGCCCCGTGAACCGGTACCGGAACCCCAGCACCCACCCGATGAGCAGCAGCGGGACCATGATCTGGGGGAAGCAGGCCAGCAGCAGCGCCAGCACCAGCAGCGGCATGGCCGTCACCTGCCGCCCCCTCCGCCAGACCTCCATGCGGTTCACCCGGCCCCTGTGGAGGAGGTCCCGGAAGCCCTTCCACAGAACATCCCAGGTGAGGTCAGTCCCGGCGCTCCGGTCTCCCCCCCCGGCGTTCCCCGCCGGTCCGGCCCCGGCGGCCAGCGCCCCCCCGGCCTGGGGAGAAGCCTGCCGGGTGGAGTAAAAGCCCCCGCCGGCGGGTGGGACGGCGGAACCCTGCCGTTCCAGCTCCAGCAGGGCCTCCAGCAGGTCGCCGTCCTGCCGCTCCAGGACCGAAAGGGCGGCGATCTCGTCCACGCCGGAGGCCGCGCACAGCCGCCGGACCTGTTCCGTGGTGACGGTCACGGCCTTCCCCTCCTCTCTCCGGTCTCTTCCTTAGCATACCCCCGCCGCGTGAAAGGGGGATTTACCGATTCTTTAAGTTCCATTAAAAATGCGCCCCGGCCGGGTTTCGCGCCCTCCGGTTCAGGGCCATTATACCCGTTTTTCCGGCCGTCTTCAACCGATGCTTTCCTTTTTGCAATTTTGGTTTACCCTCTCCCGGCAGTGTGCTATAATAATGTCCGCGGAATAAACCGCAGAGCGGTTGATTCACGCCCCGCAGCAATCGCCGGACCTGGCGGCTGTGGACATGCAGAAGGGAGTGGAGACCATGGGAGGGCGGCGGCTTTCCATTTTGTGGGCGGGGGCCCTGGCCCTGGCCCTGATCCTGGGCCTCCGGGCCGGGGCGGCCTCGGGGGAGGCCTGGGATGCCAACGTGATCTTTCTGGCCCTCAACGACTCCCCGGTGCCCCTCGCCGACAGCTCCATGCCCATCAACGTGGGGGGGACCATCTACATCCCCTACTATTACCTGGACGCCAACCAGAACGGAGGCATCCAGTTCGGGGTCTACAACGGGGGCCAGAACCGGGTCCACAACACTTTGACCCTCTACAACAGCGAGCCCAGGAACCTGACCTTTGATTTGCGGACGGGGGTTTCCTACGACTACTACCCGGACGGGGCGCAGCAGGACCCCACCGCCATCATCCGCAACGGCCAGATTTACGTCTCGGCCAGCTCCACCTGCCGGTACTTCGGCCTGCGGTACACCTACAGCAACATCGCCCTGGGGGACAAGAGCTACCCCTTTGTCCGCATCTGGAACAGCAGCGCCGCCCTGTCCGACGCCCAGTTTATCAGCGCGGCCAACACCTCCTATCACATCCAGCTTCAGAACTACTACCGTGCTGTCATGGGCCAGGGCAGCGAGACCCCCGCCCCTTCGGAGAGCATCCCCGCCGCCACCCCCAGCCCGGAGGCCGGCCGCCGGGGGGTGCGGGTCTACCTGGCCATCCGGTGTGAGACCGGAGAGGCGGGGGAGGAGATGCTGGATTCCCTGCTGGCCAACGGCTATGGGGCCCTGATCCTCTTCCCGGCGGAGGAGGTGGCGGAACAGGACGGCCTCATCCGCCGGGCGGTGGGGGAGGGGCACATGATCGGCCTCATCCCCCCGGCGGGGGGGCTGGCGTCCGCCCGGTCCGCCCTGGAGGAGGCCCAGGTTCTTCTCTCCCACATCGCCAGGACCGCCACCCCCATCGTGTATACGGAGGACCCGGCCCTGTCCGCCGGCCTGGAGGCGGAGGGCTGGCTGTGCTGGGAGAGCACGTTCTCGGTCCTGCCTGACGGAAGCCGGAGCGCCTACAGCCTTTACAACACCCTGGTCCAGGGTCTGGAGGGCCGGGACGCCTGGGCCAGAATCACCCTGGACGACAGCCAGACCTCCTACGATGTGCTCACCCGCCTGCTGCGCACCCTCCAGGCGGACCGCTACAGCGTCCGGCTGCCGGTGGAGACCACCTTCTAGGGCTTGTTTGAAAAATGTCAACATGCCCAATCAGCGGGGCTTTTGTCCCCTGGACGGCGCAATTTTTCCTTGCAATCCGCCAGGATTCCTGCGAAAAAATTGCTTGCCAGCGGCCCAAAATCCCTCGCTGCCGGACACATCGCCAATTTTCAAACAAGCCCTCACGGGGGGCAAGGCCCCTTGTGAGGGTCCGGCGTCCCGCTGGACTCTCGAACCGGATGGAATCCGGTCAAACGGCCCCCACCGGACCCACAAAGACAAGGAGATCCCCATGAAAGATATCTATTACTTTGACAACGCCTCCACCTCCTTCCCTAAGGCCCCCGGGGTGGCCGAGGCCATGGCCCGGTGCCTGGCGGAGGTGGTGGGGAGCGTGGGCCGGGGCAGCCACACCGGAGCCTACGCCGCCGCCTCCCGGACCCTGGAGATCCGGGAGGCCCTCTGCCGCTTCTTCGGAGCCCCGGCGGCCCGGAATGTGGTCCTCACCCCCGGGTGTACCTACGCTCTGAACCTGGTGCTCAAGGGCCTGCTGCGGCCGGGAGACCGGGCTGCGGCCTCGGTGATGGAGCACAACGCCGTGCTCCGCCCCCTCCGGCAGCTGGAGCGCCGGGGTGTGGAGACGGTGCGGCTGCCCTGCGGCCCCGACGGCCTCCTGGACCTGGAACAGGCCGAGGCTCTGCTGACCCCCGGCCTTCGGCTGTGCGTGCTCACCCACGTCTCCAACGTCTGCGGCGCCCTCCAGCCCATTGAGGCGGTGGGACGGCTGTGCCGGGAGCGGGGCATCTTCTTCTGCGTGGACGCCGCCCAGAGCGCGGGGCCGGTCCCCCTGAACATGGGGGCCCTGGGCATCGACGCCCTGGCCCTGCCGGCCCACAAGAGCCTGCTGGGGCCCCAGGGCCTGGGGGCCCTCCTCCTCACCGACGCCCTGGCCGGGGCGCTGGAGCCCCTGGTAGCTGGGGGGACCGGCAGCCAGTCCGACCTGCTGGATATGCCCCCCTTCCTGCCCGACCGCTTCGAGGCGGGCACCCTGAACCTGCCGGGCATCTACGGCCTGGGGGCCGCCCTGGACTGGTGGGCGGCCCAGGACGCCGCCGCCCTGCGCCGCCGGGAGCAAAAGCTCACCGGCCACCTCCTGGCCCGGCTCCGGGAGCTGGAGCCAGACGGCCTGCGGGTGCTGGGCCCCCTGGACCCGGAGCGGCAAATAGGGGTAGTGGCGGTGGACTTCCCCGGCCTGGACAACGCCGAGGCCGCCTTCCGCCTGGACCGGGACTTCCACATCCAGACCCGCTGCGGCCTCCACTGCGCCCCCCTGGCCCACCAGACCCTGGGCACCTTCCCCCAGGGGGCCGTCCGCTTCTCCGTGGGCCCCTTCACCCCCTTTGAGGACATCGACTACCTCCAGGCCGCCGTCTGTGAGCTTATGGGGGTCTGACCCCCTTTTCCCCATGCAAAAAAGCCCCCGGCCGGAGTTAGCTTCCGGCCGGGGGCTCTGCGATATCCTCTTAAAAGCTGCACCGGACGATGCAGGTGAGAGTCTGGCCGTCCACGGTACAGGTGATGGTGGTGTTGCCTTCGCCCACGGCGGTGACGGTGCCGTCGGAGGAGATGGAGGCCACGGAGGTGTTCCCGATGCTCCAGGTGGGGGTGGAGGAGGTGCCGGAGACCCGCATACGGAAGGTCTCCCCGGCGTACTGGAGGGTGAAGTCGGCCCGGTTCAGGCTCAGGTCCCCGGAGGAGGAGCTGGTCTCCCCGCCAGAGCTGGAACTGGTGAAGTTGCAGCGGACCGTGCAGGTCTCGCTGACCCCGTTGGGCAGGGAGGCGGTGATGGTGGCCTGGCCGTTCTCCGTGCCGTGGGTCACCAGGCCGTTGGCGTCCACGCTGGCCACCGCCGGATTGCTGCTGCTCCAGGTGACGGTGCCGCTGGCCCCCTGGGGGGTCAGGGTGGCCACCAGACGCACCGGGTCGGGATAGCGGTCGTTCATGGTGAAGTCGGCCCGGCTGAGGGTAATGCCGCTGGCCGTCCCGTTGCCGGTCTCAGGGGCCTGAGATGCCGGGGGCTGGGAGGCGGGCGCCTGGCTCTCCGGCGCCTGGGAGGCGGGGGACTGGGACTCCGGCGCAGGGGTGCCCTCCGGGGGAGCGGACTCCGGGGCCGGGGAGACGGTGGGAGGCGCGGTATCCACCGCGCCGCTCTCCACAGGTGCGGGGCTCCCACCGCCGGCGGTGACCTGACTGGCCCGGTTTACCAGGGGCAGCACCTGGGTGACCACGATGACCAGGGCCGCCAGGATGACGGCCAGAGAGACCACCGTGCGGATAATGCGGGGGGTGGTCCAGGGGTGATCTCCGCCGCCCAGACGTTTGCCGCCTGAGGCGTGGCCCTCCTCCTCCGGCAGGTCCGGGTCTTCCTCCGGCATGTGCCTTTTTTGGTCCTCCGCCTTCTCATCGCAGAAGGGACAGCGTTTATAGGTGACGGAATAGTCCTCTCCGCAGTTGGGACAGCGAATAACGGCGGAGCGGTTTCCTCCGGCGGTGCGTTTGCTGGACATGGCGGTTCTCCTCCCTAGGAAAAGTCATTGCTTCTATAGTACATGTTTCGATTGAAATCGTCAACCTTTCCCAGAGAAAAATAACGGATTGTTTACAACTTCCTCGCAGCCGGAGGCCCTTGACCCCGGCGGCCCGGTGCCTTATAATGGGGAAAACAGCAACAGGGCCCCGCCTCCGGCGGGAGGACCCGGCACAAAAGGAGTGGGGCGTGTGAATGAAGCCATGACCGCCGCGGCCATGCACAAACAGTACAGCGACGGGGTGACAGCCTTCCGGCAGCACATCGCCAACCCCGCCATGCGGCAGATGTTCAACGCCGGGGCGGACGAGTTCTTCCGCCAGTGCGCCCTGGGGGTGTGGCAGGCGGATGGGGGGAATGTGACGGCCCAGCATGTGGAGTGGTATAACGCCATCTACTGCCGGGGCAACCCGGTCCCCTCCGCCCTCTACTGGGAGCTGGGCACCGCCGTGGCCGAGTACTCCGGCTTCCGGGCCCCGGCCTTCTTCCAGAAGATGCGGGATTACGACCGGGCCTACCACCAGCATACCGCCCGGCGGTTCGTGGACTTGGTTACCCTGATGCTCCTGCTCTTCGCCGCAGTGGACGGCGCGGTGAGCGACCGGGAGGCGGGGTTTGTCAATGCCTGCGCCGACGCCCTCTCTGCCCTGTGCGACGCCGACGGCCTCCCCGACGACAAGCCCCGGACCGACGCCCAGGACTTTGTCACCCGCAGGGGAGAGGCCCCCAAGGAGGCCGCCGCACCGGCGGACACGGCGGGGGACCAGCCCCAGGAGGAGGCCCCGCCCCAGGAGTCCCTGGAGGACCTGCTGGCCGAGCTGGACGGTCTGTGCGGCCTGGAACAGGTGAAAAAGGACGTCAAGAGCCTCATCAATCTGGTAAAGGTCCGCAGGCTCCGGGAGAAGGAGGGCCTGCCGGCGCCCCCCATGTCCCTCCACCTGGTCTTTATGGGCAATCCCGGCACCGGCAAAACCACTGTGGCCCGGCTCCTGGCCCGGATCTACCACGCCATCGGGGTCCTCTCCAAGGGGCAGCTGGTGGAGGTGGACCGCTCCGGCCTGGTGGCCGGCTTTGTGGGCCAGACCGCCATCAAGACCAACGAAGTGATCCAGAAGGCCCTGGGGGGCGTCCTCTTCATCGACGAGGCCTACGCCCTCACCAGCCACGACAACCCCAACGACTTCGGCCAGGAGGCGGTGGAAACCCTCCTCAAGGGCATGGAGGACCACCGGGCCGACCTCATCGTCATTGTGGCCGGTTACACCGGCCTGATGGGGGACTTCATCCACTCCAACCCCGGCCTGGAGAGCCGCTTCAACAAGTATTTCTACTTTGAGGACTACGACGGGGACCAGCTCTTCTCCATCTTCCGGTCCATGTGTGAAAAAAACGGCTATGCTTTAAGCATCGAGGCGGAGGAATACGCCAAGGGGTATTTCAAGGGCCTCTATGAGGACCGGGACGAGAACTTCGGCAACGCCCGGGACGTGCGGAACATGTTCGAGCGGGCGGTGGCCCGTCAGGCCGACCGGGTGGCCGCCCTGGCGGACCCCACCAAGGAGCAGCTCATGGAGCTCACCCCCCAGGACCTCCGGGAGGAGGAAGCGGATCCGTCCAGTCCGGCGGCTCCCCCAGCTCCAGGCCCAGACGGAGCCTCAGATCCAGCCCCGTCCGAAAGGCGCGAATGAGCCCCTCCAGCGTGTGAGGAACCTGACAGGAGACGTACTCATGATAGAGGCTTTCTATGGTGGGCAGATACATGTCGGGTCCTCCTTGCTTTTATGACCTTTGCGTCATAACCATATCATGATGAATTCATCATGTCAAGGAGAAATTACGATGTCTTTTGCGGAGAGACTGCGGCTATTGCGGACGGAGCGCCAGCTCAGCCAGGTCCAGGTGGCCGCTGGTATCGGGATAGCCTGGCGCAACTATCAAAGGCTGGAGGCCCAGACCTCCCTGCCCAATTACCGCAACCTTCTGGCCCTGGCTGACTTTTTCCAGGTCTCCCTGGACTATCTGGCGGGCCGGACGGACCGGCGGGAGGTCAACCGCTGAGGCGCGACAGAAGCCGGGGACCCGCCGGTCCGGCGGCAGGCCCTCAACGCGGGAAGGCGATGACGGCGGCCAGCGGGTGACGCTGTGCGCCAAATGTGCGCCAAACGCCCATGTGAGCCACCATCTGGAAATAAAAAGAAAACCCTGTAACCGTTATGAACCGGTCCAGTAAAAACGGACAGTGACAAAAGGCCCCCTGATGTAGGAAAATAAACTACATCAGGGGGTCTTGTTATGGAAAAGCGGAAATACACACACGTTTAAGTATTGCTGCCTGAAATCAAGGCAATGCTGGCAGAGGGGAAAACCCAACGAGAAGTTGCAGAATACAACGGCTTTCATGATAAGCAGGTGGTAAAAAGGCTGCTTGCGCGTGAGCGGAGAAAAGAACGGAAGTTGGCAGCCGGAATCCTTCTGCGGCCCAAAGGACGACCGAGGAAAGATGCCGCGCCAAGAAACATTGTGGCAGAGCAAGCGTATGAGATCCAGCGCTTGCAGATGGAGAACAAATTGCTGCGGGATTTTCTGCACTTCACAGGAAGGAAGTGAGCGCAAGGGTAAAATACCACATCATATATCGTCACAGAGAGGAATATCCAATATCCGTCATGTGCGCGTTTTTTGCAGTATCCAGAAGCGGCTACTATGCCTTTGTCCACCGCCTGGACAGGCCGGAGAAGGATGCCGCCCTTGCAGAAAC
>NZ_CALXGA010000061.1 GCF_944387725.1 uncultured Intestinimonas sp.
AGCGAGCTCAGCGAGCAGATCTCCACCGCCGGCAAGGAGGCCAGCGGCACCGGCAACATGAAGTTCATGATGAACGGCGCCCTGACCATCGGCACCCTGGACGGGGCCAACGTGGAGATGCACCAGCAGGTGGGGGATGAGAACATCTTCCTCTTCGGCCTCAAGGCCCAGGAGGTCTCTGAAAAGAAGCAGAAGGGCTACCGGGCCTACGAGTACTACATGCGCGACGGCGTGCTCAAGGCGGTGGTGGACCAGCTCACCCAGGGCTACGGCGACGGCGTGAGCTACAGCGACCTGGCCAACCGCCTCCTCTTCGGCGCCAACGGCGGCCCGGCCGACGAGTACATGCTCCTGGCCGACTTCCAGAGCTACCGGGAGGCCCACGAGCGGGCCGGCCAGGCCTACCGGGACCCCAAGCGGTGGAACCAGATGGCCCTGCTGAACATCGCCAAATCCGGCGTCTTCGCCGCCGACCGCTCCATCCGGGAGTACGCCCAAAACATTTGGCATGTCCCCACCAAAAAGCTGTAAGCGAATCCCATGACCGCCGTATCCGCGGCCCAAGCAGTCGAAAAAAGTACAAATCTGCCGGATGCGCACCGGGGGAATCGCGTGAAAGGGGGGCGGGGAGCCCCCCTTTGCGTGCAGTCGAAAAAGTTCGTCAGCCTGTCGGAAACGTTTTTCAGACGTTTCCGACGGGCTCCGCCGCCCCGCACAGAAAATGTCCCGGTCCTCTAGGGCTTGTTTGAAACATGTCAACATGTCCAATCAGCGGGTCTTTTGCCCCCTGGACGGCGCAATTTTTCCTTGAAATCCGCCAGGATTCCTGCGAAAAAATTGCTTGCCAGAGGCCCAAAATCCCTCGCTGCTGGACACATCGCCAATTTTCAAACAAGCCCTAGGCAAAAAAATACCGCTTTCCCTGTAACTTTTTACCCCTCTGCATCGTCTGAAAGGGTAGCAGGTCTGTCCCGGCGGGGGAGGGCCCCGCAATCTTAAGAGAACCGTAAGAAATTGTCACTGGTTTGTCATTGCGTCCCGACCGGGGCGTGATACAATAGGAGGGACAGTAAATCAGGAGGGAAAACATATGGCTGATATCACCCAGCAGGCGGCGCCCGTGCAGACGCCGGCCCCGCCCGTCCGGCCCCAGCAGTCCAAGGAACGCAAGCAGCGCAGGCGGCGCGTGAAAAACGCCGTCATCGCCGTCCTTGTCCTCGCCGCTGCGGCGGTGGGCGGCTACTTCCTCTACCGCTTCCTCACCCAGCAAAACAGCGTGGAGAGCGAGATTCAGACCCAGATCGCCGAGACCTCCTCCATCCAGAGCGTGGTCTCTGGCTCCGGCAACGCCCGGGCCAAGGAGTCCGCCGCCATCACCCTGACCCAGGGCGGCACCGTCCAGGAGGTCTTCGTGGCCGCCGGGGACACCGTCACCGCCGGTCAGCCCCTTTACACCATCCGCAGCCAGGAGGCTGAGGACGCCGTCACCGCCGCCCAAGAGCGGGTCACCACCCTCCAGAACGACATGGCCGATCTGCTGGAGAAGGTGGACAGCCTGACGGTCCGGGCCCCCTTCGCCGGCAAGCTGGTGGAGGTCACCCAGTTCCAGACCGACCAGCGCATCGGCGAGGGGGAGACGGTCTGCACCCTGGTCAACGACAAGCGGCTCAAGCTCTCCCTCTACTTCAGCTACGCCTACGAAAACGACGTCTCCGTGGGACAGAGCGCCACCGTCTCCATCCCCGCCGTCATGGACACCTTCCCCGGCGCCGTGGAGGAGGTCAACAAGGTCAGTTACATCTCCCCCGAGGGCTCGGTCTACTTTGAGGTGGTGGTGGGCTTCGACAACCCCGGCACCCTCACCGCCGATATGGTGGCCACCGCTACCCTCGCCGCCCCCGACGGGACCCCCATCTACCCCTATGAAAACGGAACCACCGCCTATTACGAGGTGCGGGAGATCTCCACCGAGGCCGGGGGGCCCCTGGTCTCCCAGAACCTCCTGCGCTACGCCAACGTGGAGGCGGGGGACACCCTGCTGGTGATGGGATCCGACACCATCGACGCCGACATCCGGGCCAAGCAGACCGAGATTGACGACGCCACAGCCAGTCTGACGGAGGCCCAGGCCGCCCTGAGCAATTTCAACGCCACCGCCCCCATCGACGGCACCGTCACCTCCTGCACCCTCACCCCGGGCGCCGAGGTCCGCAGCGGCGAGACCGTCATCACCATCTCCAACGACACCAACATGGTGGTGGAGATCACCGTGGACGACCGGAACATCTCCTTTGTCCAGCCCGGCATGATGGTGGACCTCACCGACTACAACGGCAACGTCTTTGTGGGCACCGTGAGCAGCATCGACATGAGCATCGGCGAAAACTCCTCCAACGGCATGACCCAGTACCCCGTCACCCTGGACGTGGACAACTCCGCCGGCACCCTGCTGGCCGGCATGTGGCTGGACTACTCCTTTGTGGCCAGCCAGTCCGACGACTGCATTGTGGTGCCCATGCAGGCGGTGAAGTACGTCTCCGACGAGGACGGCAGCACCTACACCGTGGTCTTCATCCGGGCCGAGGAGCGGCCGGAGAACGCCGTGGACCTGGACATCCTGGAGCCAGAGCCCGGCCAGACCCCCACTTACCCCAGCGAGGCCGACGGCTTCTACGCCGTCCCCGTCACCACCGGCCTCTCCGACAACTACAATGTGGAGGTCAAGGAGGGGCTCCAGGGGGGCGAGGAGGTCTTCGTCAACTACTACGTCAACGACGGCAGCAGTTACGGCTGAGGGTGACGCCATGCTGATCGACATCAAAGACCTCTACAAGATCTACCACGAGGGCCAGGAGAGCGAGGTCCGGGCCCTGGACGGGGTGACCCTCCAGATCGACCGGGGGGAGTTCGTGGCCATCATCGGCCAGTCCGGCTCCGGCAAGTCCACCCTGATGAACATCCTGGGCTGCCTGGACATCCCCACCTACGGGGACTACCACCTGGACGGCACCGACGTCACCGAGCTCACCGACAAGCAGCTGGCCCACATCCGCAACAAGCAGATCGGCTTCATCTTCCAGGGCTACAACCTCATCCCCGCCCTCAACGCCCGGGAGAACGTGGAGCTCCCCCTGATCTACCAGGGGGTGGGCATGGGCCAGCGGCACGACCGGGCCCTGGAGGCCCTGGAGCGGGTGGATATGGCCGACCGGGCCGGACACATCCCCTCGGAGATGTCCGGCGGCCAGCAGCAGCGGGTGGCCATCGCCCGGGCCATCGCCGCCCGGCCCCCCATCATCATGGCCGACGAGCCCACCGGCGCCCTGGACTCCAAGACCGGCCGGCAGGTGCTGGAGATCCTCCACAGCCTCCACGCCGACGGCACCACCATCATCCTCATCACCCACGACAACGGCATCGCCGCCACAGCCGAGCGCATCGTCCGCCTCTCCGACGGAAAGATCGTGGCCGACGGCACCCGAGAGGAGGTGGGCCTGTGAACTTTACCCAGGCCTTCAAAATGGCGGCCAAGTCCATCTCGGCCAACAAGGGCCGCTCCGCCCTGACCATGCTGGGCGTCATCATCGGCCTGGCCGCCGTCATCATCCTGGTCTCCTACGCCCAGGGCCAGAACATGGCCATGCGGGCCTACTACGAGAGCATGGGCACCAACACCATCAATGTCTCGGCCTCCTCCTACCGGGGGGATGTGGACATCGGCGGGGCCCTGTATGACTACTGCCTCCAGCTGGACGACCTGGTGGTGGGGGTCTCCCCCACGGGCTATCTCTACTCCGACCCCACCATCAAGTTCGGCTCCAAAACCATCTCCCGCCAGTGGCAGAGCATGGGGGGCGGCGCCATGATGTCCACCGGGCAGTACCCCAACCTGATCCTGGGCAACGACAAGTACGGCCTGTGCAACGACTACGTCATCGCCCAGGGCCGTGACCTCTCCTACCTGGACGTGGAGAAGGAGAGCAAGGTCTGCGTCCTGGGCTCGGCGGTGGCCGAAGAGCTCTTCGGCTTTGCCGACCCGGTGGATAAGACCATCACCGTCAACGGCACCCCCTTCCGGGTCATCGGTGTCTATGAGAGCAAGAGCGGCACGATCAACGTGGGGGGCGGCGAGGACGCCCAGTGGATCAAGGACTCCATCAACCGCCAGGACTACATCATCCTCTTCCCCTCCACCATGACCCGCCTCTTCAACAACAACCAGCCCATCGACCAGTACATCATCAAGGCCAAGGACGCCGAAGCCCTCAAGGAGGTCACCACTCTGGTCAACGGCTTCCTGGCCGGCTTCATCAGCCAGGACAACGGCTACTACTACATCGACAATCCCACCAACTACCAGAATGAGCAGGCCGAGGCCGACAAGCTCCAGCAGCGCTTCCTGGGGGGCATCGCCGCCATCTCCCTGCTGGTGGGGGGCATCGGCATCATGAATATCATGCTGGTCACCGTCACCGAGCGCACCCGGGAGATCGGCATCCGCAAGGCCATCGGCGCCGAGCGGAAGAGCATCATCGTCCAGTTCCTCATTGAGGCCGCCATGATTTGCGGCATCGGGGGCATCTTCGGCATCCTGGCCGGCTACCTGGGGACGCTGATTGTAGGCAAGATGAGCTTCCAGACCATCCTGCTGCCCAGCGCGGGCATCACCGTGGGGGCCTTCCTGATCTCGGTGGCCCTGGGCATCGTCTTCGGCCTCTACCCGGCCGTAAAGGCCAGCGGCCTCCAGCCCGTGGAGGCCCTTCGGGCGGACTAGCCCTATGAGAAAAGGAGAGACAAGAGCTATGAGAATGAAACGCGCCCTGGCCCTGCTGCTGGCGATGGCGGCCCTGTGGGGGATGCTGACGCTCCCGCCGGCCGCTCCGGCGGCCTCCGCCGCCTCCGCCAGCGCCTTCAACGACATCTACGACGCCAACGTGGCCGAGGCCGCCGAAATCCTCCGGCTACTGGGCATCGTCAGCGGCACCGGCGGCAGCGCCTTCCAGCCCGACCGGGCCCTGACCCGGGCTGAGTTCTGCAAAATGGCGGTGGAGCTCATGGGCAACGGCGATCAGGTGGCCGCCCAGATGAACCGCACCGTCTTCCGGGACGTCCCCAGCACCCACTGGGCCCGGGGCTACATTGCTGTGGCCACCCAGGGCTCCACCTCCGGTTCCGGGGAGAGCGCCGTCACCACCCCCGGCATCATCCGGGGGGACGCCTACGGCAACTTCAACCCCGACCGGGCCATCACCTACGCCGAGGCTATCACCATCCTGGTGCGTATTCTGGGCTATGGCGACAGTGATGTGGGCATGGTCTGGCCCAACGGCTATCTGGCCAAGGCCGATGAGCTGGGCCTCACCGAAGGGGTGAGCCTCACCGCCAACGACACCGTGACCCGGGGGCAGACCGCCCTGCTGATGGAAAACCTCCTCTTTGCCGACAACAAGGAGGGGGAGGCCTACCTCACGATTCTGGGCTGCACCATCAGCGACGAGACCATCCTCTTCGACTTAAACGCCACCACCCCCGACGGCGCCTCCGGCGTAAAGGTCTCCCAGGACCAGATCTACCGGACCGACCATGTCCCCTTTTCCCAGGACTTGGTGGGCCGTCAGGCCAAGCTGGTGCTGGACGCAGACGAGAAGGTCATCGCCATCCAGCCCTCTGAGGAGGGGACCTACCGGGTGGTGACCATCCAGTCCCTGAGCTACGACGGCATCCGGGCCACCGGCGGCGAGACGGTGGCGGTGAGCGACCCGGAGAACACCCCGGTCTGGCGGAACGGCCAGTCCAGCAGCTATGAGGAGGCCTACCTCAACGGCATTGCCGCCGGCACTCAGGCCCTCCTGCAATACTCCTCCACCGGGACCCTGGCGTACGTCTTCCTGCGGACCTCGGCCCCGGAGGACACCTCGGTGCGGGTACTCAAGAACAAGCCCAACATCTCCGACGACCTGCCCTACGCCGTCTATAAAAACGGCTTCCCGGCCAGCGGTTCGGACATCCAGCAGTATGACGTCACCACCTTCGACGCCGCCAGCAGCGTGATGTACGTCTCCGACGTGAAGATCACCGGCATCTATGAGAACGTCTACCCCAACAGCGAGACGCCGGCCACCGTCACGGTGCTGGGCCGGGAGTTCCCGGTGCTCGCCACTGCCGCAGCCGACCTGAGGACCTTCCGGGTGGGGGCGCAGATCACCCTTCTGCTGTCCTACGACGGACAGGTGGCCGGGGCCGTGGACCCCTCGGTGGTTCGGGGCGATCCTGTGGGCACGGTGACGAGCATCAGCAGCGGCACGGCTGAGGTCACCCTCCTGGAGGCCAAGGACCACACCGGCAAGGACATGACCCTCTCGGGGGCCGTAAACTACTCGGAGGAGCGGGCGGCGGAAATGCTGGGCCATCTGGTCACGGTCTCCTCCTCCAGCCGCGGCCGCATCACCCTGCGAGTCCTGTCCGGCCAGAGCGGCACCGCCCCGCTGAACATGGACACCGGCATGATGAACTCCGTGGCCCTGGCGGGCAACGTCCGCTTCTATGAGAAGGTGGGCCGGGGCAGCCTGGTGCCCCTGGAGCGGGAGGACATCACCCGCACGGTAATCCCCGCCGAGGAGATCGCCTATGTCCACAGGGACTACTCTGGAAGGGCCGATATCGTGATCTTCGACGGCGCCACCGGCGACGGCTATACCTACGGCATGGTGCAGACGACCAGCGAGGTCGATGCCCAGACCGGCAGGATCTTGACCTACGCCACCGTCACCAATATCCACGGCGCCAGTCAGCGGCTCCTGCTCAGCTCCGGCGAGAACCTGCGGGGGGGCAGCTACGGCGGCCTGGCGGTCGGGCCCACCCGCAGCGACGGCACGACGATGCTGGAGGGGTGGGTGGAGCTCCAGTCCGCCAGCGTCCCCAGCTCGGCCTTCGATGTGGAGGCCATGACCGTCACCACTCCCGGCATGGTGCTCCCCATTGCCCGCAACGTCATGTGCTACAACCAGTCCACCGGCGCCTGGTATCAGGTGGCCGAAGACGCCGGGGAGGAGGCGTATGTCAACGCCCTGAACCTGGCCCGGGCCTTCTCCGACCACGTCACCATCTACTACGACAGGACCCCCGACGAGGGCGGCAAGGTCCGCATTGTGGTGGTGAGCTGAGGGGTCCAACCCACAACCTATGACAGCAAAAGGCCGTCCCCGCCGGGACGGCCTTTTGGCGCTGTTTTTCCAAAGGGCGTGCCGCTCCACACCCTGCGCCTTTGTGCGGCGCGGTAGAGTTCTTCCCTGTTTTGGGTTGTCTCAGCGGCCCTTTGCTCCTTTTTGCGGCAGTTCGTTTCAAAACGGAATGCGCCCCGGCCCATATCGAGCCGGGGCGCATGGATCGGTTCCGAGATTCAGCCGATGGTCAGCGTGTAAAGGTAAGGATCGCCGCTCTCATCCGCCTGAATCCAGCGGATGCTGCCGCGCTGCACCAAGGGCTGGGTGGGGGGCATGGGAATGCCGGGGAAGACCTGCTCGGTGCCCACTCGCTGGCCCTGGCCGTTCAACAGCTGGAGATGGAGGTCGCCGCCGTCATTCCACATGGCGGCAAAGGTGTTTCCGTCCAGCTTCACCAGCCGGGCGCAGTTAATGGTCTGGCTGCTGTCGGTGAGCCAGGTGAGGCTGACGCTGTCGGCTGTCTTGTCTGTATAGGCCAGGAATACGTTCCAGGGCTGACCCTGGACGCCATCCTGGGGATCGGAGCAGCCCAGGAACAGGTAGCCGCTGTCGGACACCTCGAAGCCGCTGCCGATGGCGTTGGTCACATTATCCCCTGTCGCGCCGTAGATCTCCAGCAGATCCAGCTCCTTTCCGCCCACCTGGAGGACAAAGGACCGGGGATAGGCGTCCCCGTGATCCACCGTCACCATCTGGTCGCCGTCAAACTGGACAAACTCGCCAAAGGAATGGCTGACGTGGTTGGAGGGGAATTCCTCCCCCATGCAGGTCTGGAGGGAGAAGGGCTGGGCATTCATCACGAAGGTGATGTTGGACTGATGGCCGTCGTAGCGGTTCCGGGCGGCATAGAGAGCCACGGTCTGACCGTCGGCGCTCTCCGCCATCCGGGGCACCGCAGAGCGGAAGGGCTCCTTTGTGTAGGTCTCCCCGCCGGTGAGGGAGACGGCCCCCAGCCGGTTCCAGTCCTTATCGTACTGGACGATGCGCCATACCTCCAGGCTGTCCTCCAGGGCGGCGTTCATCTGGCCGAAGGCCACATAGTTGTAGGTGGCTCCGGAGAACACCGTCCCCAGGACAGGCAGCTCCATGGACAGGGTCTTCGTGGCGGTTACGGCGCCCTGGGCATCGTACCGCTCTACGGTAAACACGCCGCCCGCCTGGCCGCTGGTGGGGACGATGACGCCGGAGACCGTGCCGTCCTCGTTATCGACGATGTAATAGCCCTCGGCAAAGCCGGTGAGGGGCCTGGCCACCGCATAGTCTCCCGCGCCAAAGTTGCGGGCGCCGCTCCAGGACATGGCGCTGTCCAGAGCCAGGGACTCCAGGCCCGGCTCGGGGGCGCGGATCTCCAGGGTCACAGACTCCAGAGCCAGCAGGGTCCCGCCGGCGTCCAGCCACTTGATATACTGGGTGGTAACTCCGGGGATGGGCCGGCCGGCCTCGTCAACGGCGGGCACGGAGAAGCGTGCGGAGCCAGAGGCTTCCGCAGCCTGGGCCTCCAGAGCCGCCTGGGCGGTGTCCGCGATGGCGTACTGCGTGCCGCCGGCGACGGGCGCGATCTGGACAATGTAGGACTGGCCGGCGCCGTAGTCGTTGCCTGCGCTGAACGTGGCCAGCCAGACGCCGCCCTGGAACTCGGCCTGGGGCAGAGCCGCTGCGGCGCTGTCGGGCGTGACGGTCACGCGGTCTTCCGGCACAGTAGTGCCCTGCACCCACTTGGCCGTCACAGTGCAATCTGCGAGGATCGGAGCGGTCAGGTCAACGTCCCAGCCGGCAAAGATGTAGCCCGCCCGGATGGGGTCCGCCGGAAGCTGGACGAGGTCGCCAAGCTTCACCGTCTGGGCGGCCACAGCGCTGCCTCCCTGGGTGTCAAAGGTGACAGTGATTGGCGCCACATAGCCGATATAGATTCGGCTCAGGCCGTTGAGAGTAAAGCGGATGGCCTGCTGGCCCGCCGCCTCCACCACAGAAATGTCCGCATGGGTGAGCGTCTCTTGTACGCCGAGCACATTGGTGTGGGTGATCTGGAAGGTATAGCCGTTCAGATCCGCCTCCGCTGGAAGGCCCAGCTGGGACTTGGTCAGGGTCACCGCCGTATCGCCCACAGGATGGATTTCCGTTTGGGTGGTCTCCTCCCTCTCTGTGAATGTCATCAGGAGTCTCACATCCACCGCAATCTTTGTGCTGCTGGCCGTCTGCTCCCCCACGGCAATATCCAGCTGGCCGCCGATCTCGCTGGGGATCTCGCCGTCAGACAGTGCGATGGACAGGGAGACCACACTGCCGCTGTCCACCTGGACCTGGGACCCATCGGCTGTGTAATATGCAGCGCTGGGGTCCACCACCACGGGGGCCTGGCCGGGGTCGGTGGCGGTCATATCCAGTCTGGAGCTTACAGTCCCGGTGGCGGGGCTGGTGACCGTGCCGGTATAGCCCATCGTCCGAATGCCGTCGGCCTCCACAGTGATGGTCTTACCCGCGTCATAGCCGCTGACGGTGTAGACGTTGTCCGAAGACTTCTCCACACCGTTTACCAGCCAGCGCACGGAGTAGACGCTCCTGCCGGCTGAGTCAGCGGGGCTGACATAGGGATACAGGACATCGCCGGGGTCCACCGTTTGGCCGGTGACGCTCACGGTATCCCGCAGAATGTAGACACTGGCCAAGCTGACATAGCTGGAGCCGCCGCCGCTGGAGCCGCCGCCGCTGGAGCCGCCGCCGGAGGGCGTGGGCGTGGGGGTAGGTGTTGGCGTGGGGGTAGGTGTTGGCGTGGGCGTAGGCGTGGGCGTGGGCTGACGGGTGTCCTCCAGCTCGCTGGTCTTGTCCAGCAGCCGGTCCGCAATGGCAGCCACGGAGGCCCGGGTGGCGGTGCCCTGGGGGTCAAACCGGTCATTCCCCACGCCCTCTACCAGGCCCAGGGCCCGGGCCAGGTATACCGCCTCTCTGGCCCAGGCGGCGATGGACCCGTCGTCGGCAAAGAGGCCGCCGGCGGTATACCCGCTCAGGTCATAGCCCATATAATCGGAGAGGAACCGCACCAGGAAGGTGCACATCTGCTCCCGGGTCACCGGGTCCTCTGGGGCAAAGCGGCCGCCGCCCACGCCCTCGGTGATTCCGGCCCTGACCGCCCAGTCCACCGCCTGGGCGTACCAGGCCCCGGCAGCCACGTCGCTGAAGCTTAGGGCCTGTCCCTGGGGCTCCAGCCCGTCCAGCTTGTCCTTCAGGCGGTAGAGCACCGTGACGAACATGCCACGGGTCATCCCACCGTCTGGGTCGAAGAGGGTGTCGCTGATCCCATTGAACAGTCCCTCGGACACCACGCGCTGGATGTACGGCTCTCCCCAGTGGTCCTGGGTGTCCGTAAAGCGGGACGCGTCCGCCGCCAGGGCGGCCGTGGGCAGCAGCCCCAGCAGCATTGCCAGCGTCAGCATCGCTGCAAGGCCCCTTTTCCACTTGCCGATTTTGTCTCTCATGGTCTTCACTCCTTCTTCTCTGAATGGCGCCTCATTCTCCCATCGAGAAAATGAAGCAAGGCATACCTTGCCTTTATTATAATGCGCACTGGACAAAGCCGAAAGACCGGGAAGCCAGCCTTTCAAGTCTCATTGGCTTTGTACAAGCGCAAGATTTTGGGCCGAAACAGCCAAAAACCTTGCACTTCCTGCGGCGGCATATCCATGCCTCCTCAGGAAGTGCGCACTATAACAATGGCCGAATGCTTCCCACATTTGCTGAAATCGGCGATTGTGGGAAGCATTGCGCGGCTATACCACGCGAATCAACCGCTTTGCGGTTGATTTCTCAGACATTATTATAAAAAACAGACTAAAATTTGTCAATCTATTTTGCCTTTTTCATTTATTTTGCTGCCGGCACGTTTTGTATGCCGGCCAATTCCGAAACCCATATCTGACGGTGCGCAAATTTCCATGAAACAAGGTTTTCTGCTCAATCGATTGGTCAGGCACCACCGGCACTGACCTGGGCCGCAAACGCAAAGAAAAGTGCCGAAATCTAAGGATTCCTACGAGGTTTCTCTCTGTAGCGACACTATTGTCTCGACTTGTTCTTCGTTGTCCAAACTGATACTCATGTCTTCCTCGATGATCGGCAGCTTGAATTTGATGGATTTCAGCCAATGTCCGTTGGCTTGACGCTCCGGGTAAATCTGAATCTCAGAGATCAATGCCTCAATCAACTGCCGCCGTTCCTCCTCATTCATCACGCCGTACAGTTTTTCAAAGTAAATCAGCACTTTATAGATATTATCACCGGTCAGTTTCTCTGCCTCAATGGACTGCTTTTTGGCTCTGGCCGCAATCAACAGAGATTCCGTCTCTTCAATCTTATCATACATCCTGTAAAGGCGGTCATCCAAATCGGCCTTGCGCCGGACATAGTGCCGGTCGTCCGGGTCGAGAGAATCAATCTCCTCCGCCAGCTTTGCCTTGACGGAATAATGCTGGCGCAGCTGCTTCTCGTAATTGGCAATCTCCTGGTCAATGGCGGCAGTATCCACTTTCATATTGATTTTTTCCTGCATCATGGCAGCAAACTTCGGATTGCTCACCAGCTTTACAATGACTTCTGTCACGGCATCGTCCAGCAGTTCTTCCCGGATCTGCTTTTTGTAATCACACTTATGCCCACGAATCATAGAGCGATGCTTACAGCCATAATAATAAAAGTCCTTGTACTTAGTGCCGTCCGCTTTGTGCTTGATGCTTTTATTCCCATACATTCCGGCTCCGCAGACAGGACATTTTACAATGCCGGAGAGCAGATGTACGTGTTCATCTTTCCCGCGATTGACGTGTTCGTATTTCTTGGCCTGTGCCAGCAGCTTCACCTGTGCCGCCTGCCAGACTTCTTCCGAAATAATCGGTTCGTGCAAACCATCTGCCAGCAGGTAATTGTCCTGCTCCACCAGCTTATACTCGTTCCTTGTGCCGCGCACTTTTTCCATCTTGCGGCGGCCATAGGCAATTTTTCCGCAATACACCGGATTTTTCAGAATCAGCCGGATTAGGTGTGCATCAAATAGGGGATTCTTCCCATTCTGCCGAGGTATTTTGCGAATGTCATGGTTCTCCAGATATTTTGCGATGCCATTTGCGCCAATGTCCGTGTGAACATACTGGTCATAGATGACACGGATCGCCTTTGCTTCTTCCTCGTTGATCATCAGTTTTCCATCCACCAGCCGATACCCATAGGGGGCAAAGCCACCATTCCAGCGGCCCTCTCTTGCCTTTTGGATGCGGCCCTCCATGGTTTGGACACGGATATTTTCGCGTTCAATCTCCGCCACGGCAGACAGGACGGAGATCATCAATTTACCCGCGTCCTTGGAAGAATCAATGCCATCTTCCACACAAACCAGGTTGACACCAAAATCCTGCATGACCTGAAGGGAAGAGAGCACGTCCGCCGCATTTCTGCCAAAGCGCGACAATTTGAACACCAACACATAAGACACGCCGTCTTTGCCGGATTTGATGTCCTCCATCATCTGGCTGAATTGCGCCCGGCCTTCGATAGACTTGCCGGACTTTCCCGCATCCTCATATTCACCGACAATCTCATAATCATTGTAGTCGGCATATGCCTTCATTTTGGCCTTCTGCGCATCCAGCGAGTAGCCGTCCACCTGCATAGCGGTGGAGACTCTGGTGTAGGTGTAAACTTTTGTCTTTTCTTTCTTCATCTGTCTGCTCTCCATAGGGCAACTACAGCCTCTCACTTTTTCTCTGTCTTCTGCTCCAGCACCTTGATGGAATCCAGATAGTCCTTTTCCACTTCACTAAGCGTCCGGGCCTTGTATTTTTTGTATTCGGTGGTTGCT
>NZ_CALXGA010000062.1 GCF_944387725.1 uncultured Intestinimonas sp.
GGCATCTTCTCCATCGGGGACACCCTGTGCGCCCCGGGGAAGAAGTTCCAGTTCGACCCCATCCCCACCTTCGCCCCGGAGCACTTTGAGCGCATCCGCTCGGTGGACACCATGAAGCGCAAGCAGTTCCTCAAGGGGGTGGAGCAGATCGCCCAGGAGGGCGCCATCCAGATCTTCAAGACCCCCTACACCGGCATGGAGGAGGTCATCGTGGGCGTGGTGGGCACCCTCCAGTTCGACGTGCTGGAGTACCGGCTGAAAAATGAATACGGGGTGGACCTCTACATGGAGGGCCTGCCCTACGAGTACCTGCGCTGGATTACCACCGAGGACGGATCGCCCGTCAAGGAGGAGGACCTGATCCTGGGCACCGACGTGAAGCTGGTGGAGGACTACAAGGGCAGTCAGCTCCTGCTCTTCGCCTCCCGGTGGTCCATCCACTGGGTGGCCGAGCGCAATCCCCAGCTCACCTTCTCCGAATTCGGCGGCGGCATCACGGCCTGACGCCCGGATCGGAGGCCCGCTGTCGGAATTTTGATTCTTAAAGATTTGGGTTGCCTTGCTCTCCGCTTCGTGATAAAATAGTAACAAGAACCATTATCAAGAAAGAGGCGCAGGATACCCATGATGTGGAAAGACAGCTATCGCATCGGCGTGGAGCGGATTGATCGCCAGCACATCGAACTTTTCCGCATGACCGAAGATCTGGTGAAGGCCGTGGCGGAGCGGGCTCCGGTGGAGGTCTATCAAAAGGCGCTGGGTTTTTTGACGGACTATGTCATCTACCACTTCCGGGATGAGGAGGACTACCAGGCCTCCATTCACTACAGCGGCATGGAGGCCCACAAGGAGGAGCACCGGCAGTTTACGCAGACCGTGCTGAGCTATGAAACGAAACTGCGGGAAAACGGCTTTGACCTGGGCACCAAGAAGGATTTGGCCGGCGCCGTGACGGCCTGGCTGATCTACCATGTGGCTGACACCGACCAGAAAATCGTTGCCGGGGCGGTGTCCGCCCCGGATGAGAGCGCCTTTGACCGGTATGTGGACCTCTTTGCCGGCAGCGCCCTGGAGGTGATGGAGACCATGACCGGCCTGGACCGGACGAAGGCCCGGCGGCAGGCGGCGGAGGGCCGCACCCTCCAGGGGGATGTTTTCATCTCCCTTGCCCTGGTGGGGGACCTGAAGGGGTCCGCCGTCCTCGGCTTTTCTCAGGAACTGGCCCTGTACCTGGTCCGCGCCATGACCATGATGGAGCTCAGCGAGGTGGATGAGCTGGTCCAGTCCGCGCTGTGCGAGCTGACCAACATCTCCTGCGGCAACGCCGCCACCGCCCTGGCCGGGCGCGGACTGCACTGTGACATCCGGCCCCCGGTGCTGACCCGGGAGGCCCCCTGCGGCGGGGCGCCGGACGCCGTGTGGGTGGAGACCGGCGCCGGCGGGCTGACAGTGGCCCTGTGCCTGGACAGCCCCGCCCAGCCGCCCCGGGCCTGACCGCCGGGCGGAGGAGAAATGGCCTGCCGCAAAACTGCAAGTCGAACGCGAAAAAGCTGCAAGGAGCTGTCCCATGGACAATTCCTTGCAGCTTTTCCTGCTGTAAGAAAAGTCTGTTGCTTACAGGCCCCGCGCAGGGGGGGTCAGCCCCCCTTATACTTCCGGCGGGTGGCGATGCCGCCCCGGATGTGCCGCTGGGCCTTGTTCTCGTCCAGCACCGCCTTGACCTGGAGGTAGAGGGGGTGGTTGAAGGCGCTCAGCCGGTCCTGGAGGTCCTTGTGGACCGTGGACTTGCTGATGCCGAACCGCTGGGCGGCCGCGCGCACCGTCGCCTTGTTCTCGATTATGTAAAGGGCCAGCCGGCAGGCCCGCTCCTCGATGTTCCCTTTCACACAGACATCTCTCCCACGCTCCTTGCAGTCGTGGTGTATCTATATGCGAGGGAGGGGGCGGCTATGCCGGAAGGAGGCCCTTAAAGCTCCTCCAGAATGCCCCGGAGGGTCCGGCTGTGGCCCCGCTCCTCCCCGGCCAGCTCCAGGAAGAGCTCCCGCAGGCAGGGGTCCCGGCAGTCCGCCGCCGCCCGGTAGGCCGCCTCCTCCCGCTGCTCGGCCAGGAAGCGGGCCCGCAGGCTCCCCAGGAAGGTGCGCTCCAGCCGGGGCGCGGCCTGGCCGGCGGGGTGGTAGTACACCCCGGAGATGAGAAAATAGGCGGCGGAGAGCCGCTTGGCGTGGCGGCGCTCCTGGGCGGCCAGGGCGGACAGGCGGACGGCGGAGCGGCGTCCGCCCAGGCGGGCCAGGGCGGCGTAGGCGGCGGCAGCCTGGAGCTCCCCCTGAATGAACCGCTGGAGGACCTCGCCGTAGACCGCCGAGGCCGGTCCCAGACAGCAGGCCTCCTCCTCCGCGGCCGGGAGGGCAGGGGCCGGGAGGGCCGGAGCGGGGAGGGTCTGGGCCGGCGGCTCCGGCTCCGCCGGCGCCACCTCCACCGGGCTCTCCCCGCCGCCGGTCTCCATCACCCGCCGCCAGACCCGCTGAAAGACCTCCCGGTCGCTCCCGCACATGCCGGGGCCGGGCTGGGGCATCTGTTCCATTTCCATCGCGCAACGCCTCCTAATTCCCATGGTTTCGGTCCATACTATGCACGAAGGCGGCCAAAGGTCCCGAAAGCGCCGGCTGTACGGCCAAACTATAAAATTTTTAAGGGGTCAAAAGAAATACTTGTAAATCAATCGGAATTGTGGTAAAATAGCCCCGCACCCAACGAGAGACACAAAAGGAGTCGTTACTATGCTGGAAATCAAGCATTTATCCTATCAGGTGGCCGACGAGTCCGGGGAGGAGCTGGGCATCCTCCGGGACGTCTCCCTCTCCATCGCCGGCCACAAATTCGTGGTCATCACCGGACCCAACGGCGGGGGCAAGACCACCCTGGCCAAGGCCATTATGGGCCTGGTCCAGCCCACCGGCGGGCAGATTCTCTGGAACGGGGAGGACATCACCCACCTCTCCGTTACCGAGCGGGCCCGGCGGGGCATCAGCTACGGCTTTCAGCAGCCCCCCCGCTTCAAGGGGCTGCGGGTCCGGGACCTGCTGGAGCTGGCCTCCGGACGGGACAACCTCACCCACGACGAGGAGTGCCAGTTCCTGACCCGGGTGGGTCTGTGCGCCGCCGACTATATTGACCGGGAGGTGGACGCCTCCCTCTCCGGGGGCGAGGTCAAGCGCATCGAGATCGCCTCCATCCTGGCCCGGAACGCCGATTTGATGATCTTTGACGAGCCGGAGGCGGGCATCGACCTGTGGTCCTTCGCCCGGCTTACCGAAACCTTCCGGCACCTCCACGACGAGCGGGGGGCCACCCTGGTGGTCATCTCCCACCAGGAGCGCATCATCGACCTGGCCGACGAGATCGTGCTGATCTCGGACGGCGTCATCACCCAGCACGGCCCCAAGGAGGCGGTCTTCCCCCAAATCCTGGCCAACACCGTGTCCGGGTGCAGCTATATGAAGGAGGCCTGAGCCCATGGACAGAATAGAAGCCCGGCTCCTCAAGGAGATCGCCGATCTGGACGGTCTTCCGGTGGGGGCCTACAATATCCGCAAGGACGGCAAGCTGGACGGAAGAGTGAGCACCGCCCACATCGTCATCGATACCAAGACTGACAAGTCGGGCATCGACATCCACATCGCCCCCGGCACCAGGCAGGAGTCCCTCCACATCCCGGTGGTCCTCACCCAGAGCGGCCTCACCGAGACGGTCTACAACGACTTTTTCATCGGCGAGGACTGCGACGTGGACATCATCGCCGGCTGCGGCATCCACAACGCCGGCTGCGACACCACCCAGCACGACGGCGTCCATACCTTCTATGTGGGTAAAAATTCCA
Source organism: uncultured Intestinimonas sp. (assembly GCF_944387725.1). Classification (GTDB taxonomy): domain Bacteria; phylum Bacillota; class Clostridia; order Oscillospirales; family Oscillospiraceae; genus Intestinimonas. The sequence goes on from NZ_CALXGA010000062.1 coordinate 3,878, forward strand.
AGGTCCGCTACTATGAAAAGCACTACGGCGAGGGGGAGGGCACCGGCGAGCGCATCTTCAACCCCCAGACCATCGTCTACCTGGAGGAGGGGGCTTCCATCAACATGGAGACCACCCAGATCCGGGGGGTGGACTCCACCAAGCGGTACACCAAGATCGTGGTGGGCCCCGGCGGCGAGGCCGTCATCACCGAAAAGCTCCTGACCCACGGCAGGCAGACCGCCGAGTCTGAGATGGACATCGTCCTGGCCGGGGAGGACGCCTCCGGACGGGTCATCTCCCGGTCCGTGGCCCAGGACCAGTCCCAGCAGACCTTCTACCCCCGGGTCATCGGCGAGGCCAAGTGCTTCGGCCACGTCCAGTGCGACTCTATCATCATGGGGGAGGCCCAGATCAAATCCATTCCCGCCATCACCGCCGAGTCCCCCAACGCCCAGCTCATCCATGAGGCGGCCATTGGGCGCATCGCCGGGGAACAGATTCTCAAGCTGATGACGCTGGGCCTCACCGAGGAAGAGGCCGAAGGGAGGATTTTGGATGGCTTCCTACAGTAAGGGCGCATCCTTTTCTGTGAAAGAGGGCAAAGCGGAGGACGCATTTTCTGTCTATAATCATGTCGTTGTCACGCAGTTTTTTGAAGATGGGTCGGCGGAGGGTGAGCTGCAGATCCATCCGGAGAGCTTAAACATCTATGGTATTGTCCATGGCGGCTGCCTGGCCACCCTGGCTGACACGGTGGGGGGCAGCGCAGTGTCAGCCGCCACAGGGCAGTACCCTGTGACGGTGAACTACGCCTTCAATTTCCTTCGGCCCGCCAAAGGGACCAATCAAAAGATCGTCTGCCGGGCCACCCCGGAGAAGCTGGGCCGGACCCTGTGCGTCTATCACGTCTCCCTCACCGACGACCAGGGGGTGGAGGTGGCCAACGGGAACTTTACCTTCTTCCTCACCGAGGCGGCGGCGCACCATTCGGAGACCGCGAAAGAATAAGTTCAATTCACCAACCATAAAAAGACCACGTCCCCGCTGCGGCTTCCGCGGCGGGGACATGGTCTTTCTGCGTCTTCAGAGGGTTGTTCAGCCCCGCTGGTCCAGGGGAACAAAGGGCTGGAGGGGGGCCACGGCCTTATAGGCCGGGCGAATGATCTTGCTGCCGGGGTTGTAGACCTCCTCCACCCGGTGGGCGCACCAGCCCACCATCCGGGCCATGGCGAAGAGGGGGGTGTAGAGCTCCTCCGGGATGCCCAGCATCTGGTAGACCAGGCCGGAGTAGAGGTCTACATTGGCGCACACCGGCTTGTCCTGGCCCCGGTGGGCGTTGATGACCTGGGGGGCCAGGCGCTCCACCGACTCCACCAGCTCGAACTCCGGGAGCATCCCCTTCTGGCCGGCCAGCTTTTTGGCAAAGCGCTTGAGCAGCTTGGCCCGGGGGTCGGAGAGGGTGTAGATGGCGTGGCCCATGCCGTAGATGAGGCCGCTGCGGTCCCCGGCCTCCCGGCGCAGGAGCTTCTGGAGGAAGTCCCGAATCCGGCCGTCGTCCCTCCAGTCGGAGACCCCCTCCTGGAGGTAGCGGAACATCTCCATGACCTTCTTATTGGCGCCGCCGTGGCGGGGCCCCTTCAGGGACCCCACCGCCGCCGAGATGGCGGCGTAGATGTCGCTGCCCGAGGAGGAGAGGACCCGGCAGGCGAAGGCCGAGTTGTTGCCGCCGCCGTGCTCGGCGTGGAGGACCAGGCACAGGTCCAGCAGCCGGGCCTCGTCGGGGGTGAAGCGCTTGTCGTGGCGCATGGCATGGAGGAAGTTCTCCGCCAAAGACAGCCCCTCCTGGCTCCGGTGGAGGTAGAGGGAGTCGTTGTCGAAGTAGTGCCGTTTGGCGGCGTAGGAGTGGGCCACAATCATGGGGCACCGGGCCACCAGCTGGAGGGCCCGGCGCAGCTCATTGGCCAGGTCTTGGGCCTCTGGCTCCGGGTCGTAGCAGTAGAGGGCCAGCACACACCGGCCCAGCCGGTTCATCACGTCTCGGCCCGGTACCCGGAGGATCATGTCCTCGGTGAAGTTGGGGGGCAGGGGCCGCAGCTCGGAGAGGACGGCGTTGAAGTCCTGGAGCCGCTGACGGGTGGGCAGGGTCCCGAAGAGGAGCAGGTAGGCCGTCTCCTCAAAGCCAAAGCGCCCCTCGGCCATAAAGCCCTGAATGAGCTCCTCCACGTCGATGCCCCGGTAGATGAGCCGGCCCTCCATGGGAAGACGCTCCCCGTCCTGGATGTAGTAGCCCTGGACGCTGCCGATTTGAGTGATGCCGGCCATGACGCCGGTGCCGTCGGCGTTGCGGAGCCCCCGCTTCACGTCGATGTGCTCGTAGAGGGCGGGGTCAATATAGTTATGCTTCTGAAATTCTCCGCATAGACTCTCAATAAAGCCGCGGGAATGTGCCTCCTGGGACATAAGTGGAACCTCCCTGTCAAGCGATGGATGTTCCCCATTTTACGCCCAGGGCGCCCCTTCCGTCAAGAGGGGCGCGGGAATGGCGGCAGATGTGGAAAGGGGCCCCGGCGGCCCGGGAGGAGGCGGACAATGCAAGCGATGCGAACGGTGGTGGCCACCGCCCTGATTCTGCTCCTAGTGGTCTTCCTGGGGCCCATGCTCTTTCTGGGAGGGCCGCCGGAGGACCCGGAGGAGGACCCCCTGCCCACCGCCACCCTCCCCATCGACCGCACGGCCATCACCCCCGGCAGCGACGCCAGCCGCCTGGTGCGGGTCCGGATGGAGGACGGAACGGCGGCCACCCTCACCCTGGCGGACTACCTCTGGCGGGTGGTGGCCGCCGAGATGCCCGCCTCCTTCGAGCGCGAGGCCCTCCGGGCCCAGGCGGTCACCGCCCGGACCTACACCCTCTACCAGATGGGCATTGGGACCAACCCCAACCACCCGGAGGCCGACATGTGTACCGATATCGCCTGCTGCCAGGCCTACCTGGACCCGGACCAGGCCGCCGCCAACTGGGGGGACGGGGCCTCGGCCTACGCCGCGAAAATCACCGACGCCGTCTCCTCCACCGACGGACAGGCCATCTTCTATGAGGGGGCGCTCATTGACGCCGTCTTCTTCTCCTCGGCGGCGGGGCGGACCCTGGACGCGGTGGAGGTCTGGGGGGGCAGCGTGCCCTATCTCACCGGGGTGGAGAGCCCCGAGGGGGAGGAGGTCCCCAACTACCACACCACCGTCGCCGTCTCTCTGGAGGACTTCCGGGAGACCTTCCTGGCCCAATACCCCCAGGCCGACCTGTCCGGGGCCCCCTCTGGCTGGTTCCAGAGCCTCCGGCCCACCTCCTCCGGCGGGGTGAACACCGTGGAGGTGGGGGGCGTCGTGGTGAAGGGCTCCGAGCTGCGGAGCCTCTTCGGCCTGCGCTCGGCCCACTTCACCGTCACCGCCGGGGCGGAGGGGGTGACCTTCTCGGTGACGGGCTACGGCCACGGGGTAGGCATGAGCCAGTACGGGGCCAACGCCATGGCCAGGGCGGGGGCCTCCTGGCAGGAGATTCTGGAGCACTACTACACCGGCGTCACCATCGCCCCTTTGGAGGCGGGATAAAGGCGCCGCCGCACAAAGCGCGCCTGACGGCTTTGCACACCATCTGCTGGCGCATCTGGTGCACAATCTTTGTGCGATGTTGCCTAGGGCTTGTTTGAAACATGTCAACATGTCCAACCGGCGGGGCTTCTGCCCCCTGGACGGCGCAATTTTTCCTTGCAATCCGCCAGGATTCCTGCGAAAAAATTGCTTGCCAGCGGCCCAAAATCCCTCGCTGCCGGACACATCGCCCATTTTCAAACAAGCCCTAAAAAAGCCGCCAGAAAAATTTAAAAAATTCTTTAGAATTTTCCACTGTACTTGTTACAGATTCAGGAGTACAATCGTCTTTACCAAGGAAAGGAGGTGCGGCTGCCATGGACGCCCCCTGGGAGAACGAGCAAACCCGCCGGCGAATGCTGGCCCTGCCCATTTTCTACTTTTTTCTCTACATGGTCTGCTTTTTCCTGCTGGAGGAGTATGTCCACCCCAGGTACTGGATTTCCAGCGGCCTGGACGCCTACATCCCCTTCTGCGCGGCCTTTATCCTGCCCTATCTGGCCTGGTTCCCCATGGTGGCGGGGATGTTCTGGTATTTTTACCGCAAGGACCCGGAGCGCTACCTCTGCCTGTGCCGGAGTATGCTGCTGGGCCTGACCATCTGCCTGGCCCTCTACGCCCTCTTCCCCAACGGCCAGCTCCTCCGCCGGCCCATTGTGGGGGACGACCTGTTCAGCGAGATGGTCCGCCTTCTGCGGAAGACGGATACCCCCACCAATGTCTGTCCCTCCATTCATGTCTTCGTCACCGTGACGGTGGCCCTGGAGGCGGCCCGGTCCCAGGCCATGGCCCGGCAGCCCCTCCTGCGGGGGGCGCTGATGGCGCTGTGCGTCCTCATCTGTATGTCCACCGTCTTCTTAAAGCAGCACTCCATCGTGGACGTGGCCCTGGGGGCCGCCCTGAGCCTGGGGCTGGACTTCCTCCTGCGCCAGCGCCGCCCCGAGTCCTGGCTGCTCTTCCGCCTCCTCCAGCCCCGGAAGGGGCGGGCCGCCCTGGACTGAGCATCCAAGATCCGCCCCTGAGAACGCCCATAAAACCGTCCTTGAGCCTGCCGGCTCAGGGGCGGTTTTCATCTTGACAGGACATGCTATACTAAAAATAGATGAAATCTGCCCCCACTCTGGTGGACAAAGGAGCTGTGTCAGGAAGATGAACGAGAGATACGACGTGGCCATCCTCGGCTGCGGCGAGGCCGGAATTTACGCCGGCTACGAGCTCATGCGCCGGAGCCCGGCGCTCCGGGTGGTGATTCTGGAGCGGGGCCGGGACATCTACAGCCGGAGCTGCCCCATTGTGGCGGGGCGGGTCCGGGACTGCGTCCAGTGCAAGGTCTGCGATACCATGTGCGGCTTCGGGGGTGCGGGGGCATTCTCCGACGGCAAGTTCAACTTCACCACCGCCTTCGGCGGCTGGCTCACCGACTTCATGCCCGCCCGGGAGGTCATGGACCTCATCGAGTATGTAGACTCCATCAACGTGGCCCACGGGGCCACCGAGGAGACCTATTCCACCGGCACCCCGGCGGCCCGGGCCCTGGAGAAAAAAGCCCTGGAGTTCGACCTCCACCTCCTCCAGGCCCGGGTGAAGCACCTGGGCACCGAGAAGAACCTGGTGATCCTCCAGAACATCTACGAGGATTTGAAGCGGGGCATCGAGTTTCGCTTTGACACCGCCGTGAAGGCCATCGCCCGGGCCGACGTCGGCTACCGTCTGGCGCTGGAGGGAGGCGGGGAGGTCTCCTGCGACTGGCTCATCGCCGCCCCCGGCCGCTCCGGGGCGGAGTGGTTCGCCAACCAGTGCAAGGGCCTGGGCATTCCCCTGCTCAACAACCAGGTAGATATCGGCGTCCGGGTGGAGCTCCCCGCCCGGGTGTTCGAGCACATCACCAGCGTGGTCTACGAGTCCAAGCTGGTCTACCGCACCAAGGCCTACGGCGACCAGGTGCGGACCTTCTGCATGAACCCTTACGGCCATGTGGTGGCCGAGAACGTGGAGGGTATCAACACCGTCAACGGCCACTCCTACGCCGACCCCGCCCTCCAGAGCGAGAACACCAACTTCGCCCTGCTGGTGTCCAACCGCTTCACCGAGCCCTTCAACGAGCCCTACCGCTACGGCAAGCATATCGCCTCCCTGAGCAATATGCTGGCCGGCGGGGTGCTGGTCCAGCGGTTCGGGGACCTGGTGAAGGGGATGCGCACCAACGCCCACCGTATGGACAAGTCCTTTACCCGGCCCACCCTCACCGCCGCCGTCCCCGGGGACCTGTCCCTGGCCCTGCCCAAGCGCCAGCTGGACGACATCATTGAGATGATCTACCAGCTGGACAAGCTGGCCCCCGGCACCGCCAACTACGACACCCTCCTCTACGGGGCCGAGGTGAAGTTCTACTCCGCCCGCCTGGCCCTCACCGGGGAGCTGGAGACCTGCCTCCCCGGCCTGTTCGCCATCGGCGACGGGGCGGGCATCACCCGGGGCCTGGCCCAGGCCGGGGCCTCCGGGGTCAAGGCGGCCCGGGTCATCTCCCAACGGCTGGCGGAGCAGATCTGAGTTTGCCCCGCCGGGGAAAACCCCACCTTCGACGTGGAATATACGGAAAGGTATTCATTTCGGGCCCGCAGGCCGTTTGGAGAGAAACCGTCTGGCCCCAAGGGTTTTCCACATTATCAACAGGGTTTTCCACAAGTGATGTGGAAAGGTGGAAAAGTGGATTATGCACTGAGGTGGACATAACACCGCTGTCAAGGGAAATCTGCGTGGCGTTTTTGACAAAAATGGCCCGCCCGCCGGAGGAAGGGGCGGGGGGCCGGAAAGGGGGACTGGCTTCCATGTCGGAGCTCATCGCGGCCATTGCCACCCCGGCGGCGGCGTCGGCCATCGGCATCCTTCGGCTGTCGGGGCCGGGGGCCATCGCGGCGGCTGACCGGGTCTTCCGGGCGGGGAACGGCCGACCCCTGGCCCAGGCCCCGGACCGGAAGCTGGTCTACGGCTCCCTGCTGGACCGGGAGGGCCGCGTCATCGACCAGGTGCTGGCCACCGTCTCCCGGGCCCCCCGCAGCTACACCGGGGAGGAGACCGCTGAGCTCCAGTGCCACGGCGCCCCCCTGGTCCTCTCCCTGGGGCTGGAGGCCCTCTGCGCCGCCGGGGCCCGGCCGGCCCAAGCCGGAGAGTTCACCCGGCGGGCCTTTCTCAACGGCCGGCTGGACCTGCCCCAGGCCGAGGCCGCGGCCGACCTGCTGGAGGCCGAGACCCCCCAGGCCCTCCGGACGGCGGCGGGGCAGCTCACCGGGGCCCTGTCCCGGCGGGTGGAGGAGGTCTACAGCGGCCTGGTGGACCTGCTGGCCCACTTCCACGCGGTGCTGGACTACCCCGACGAGGACATCGATCCCTTCCGGGCCCGGGAGATCGCCGGGGCCCTGGGTGAGGCCCGCCAAGGGCTGGAGGCCCTGCTGGCCACCTGGCGGCGGGGGAAATTCCTGACCCGGGGGGTGCCCTGCGCCATTGTGGGCCGCCCCAACGCCGGAAAATCCTCCCTCCTCAACGCCCTGGTGGGCTATGAGCGGGCCATCGTTACCCCCATCCCCGGCACCACCCGGGACACGGTGGAGGAGCGGTGCCTCCTGGGCGGGGTGCTGCTGCGGCTCATCGACACCGCCGGCCTCCGGGACACCGGGGACCCGGTGGAACGGCTGGGGGTGGAGCGGAGCCGGGCCGCCCTGGAGGGGGCGGGGCTGATTCTGGTGCTGTGGGACGGCTCGGCCCCACCTGCGCCGGAGGACGCCGCCCTGCTGGAGGAGGCCCTCGCCCTGGCCCCCACGGTGCTGGTCCACACCAAGGCCGACCTGCCCCCCGCCCCGGTCCCCGCCCTCTCCCTGGACTCCATGCCCCCGGAGGTCTCCCTCAGCGCCAGGACCGGGGCGGGGCTGGAGGCCCTGGGGGAGGCCGTGGCCGCCCTCTTCCCCCAGGGGAAGGGGGGAGAGGACGGGGCGGTCCTCACCAACGCCCGGCAGGCCCAGGCGGCCCAGGGGGCCCTGGAGGCCCTTCAGGAGGCCCAGAGGGGCCTGGAGGCAGGGGTGACCCCCGACGCCGTCCTCACCGACGTGGAGGCCGCCCTGGAGCGGCTGGGGGAGCTCACCGGCCGGACGGTCCGGGAGGACGTGGTGGAGCGCATTTTCTCCCGGTTCTGTGTGGGAAAATAGACGAGAGAAAGGATGGGAAGCACATAAAGCTGGCGGTTTTGATGGGGAGCCCCCGGAGGCGCGGGAATACCAACGCCCTCCTGGAGCCCTTCCTGGAGGAGTGGGAGGGTCTGGGGCGCCAGGCGGAGGTCTTCTGGCTCTATGAGATGGACCTCCGCGGCTGTACGGCCTGCCGGACCTGCCAGAGGGACTGGACTGGCTTCGGCTGCGCCATCCACGACGGTATGCAGGAGGTCTTCGACGGGGTGCAGGCCGCCGAAGGTCTGCTCCTGGCCTGCCCCATCTACTGCTGGTACTGCACCGCCCCCATGAAGGCGGCTCTGGACCGGCTGATGTACGGCATGAACAAGTTCTACGGGGAGACGCGGGGTCCGGCCCTGTGGGCGGGGAAGCACATGGCCCTGATCACCACCTGCGGCTACCGCCCCGAGCGGGGGGCCGACCTCTTTGAGGAGGGGATGCGCCGCTACTGCAAGCACTCCTCCCTGGTCTACGACGGGATGCTTTCTGAGCGGGACCTGGGCTACCAGACCACCTTCCTGGACCCGGAGAAGGTCCAGCGCGCCCGGGCGTTTGCCCACACCCTGGCGGAGCGGATGGGGCGGTAAGGAGGGCGGCATGAAAGAAAAATATGGTGATCCCTTTCGACCGGCTTGAAATTTCTTGATATAGCTGTAGGGCTTGTTTGAAAAATGTCAACATGTCCAATCAGCGGGTCTTTTGCCCCCTGGACGGCGCAATTTTTCCTTG
>NZ_CALXGA010000063.1 GCF_944387725.1 uncultured Intestinimonas sp.
TGGACGGGTTATAGACAAGCCCTAGGCTGGATTCCTTTCATAAGCTGGATGAATGAGCGGGATGGGGCACGGAGCGATCCGTGCCCCATTACCTTATCTGCTGTTCTTCATAATCGTCTGCCATGTGGCCCAGGGCCAGGCGCTTCTCCAGGAGCTGCCGGCGGCGCTTGCGGTCCACCTGGATGCCCCGGTGCATGAGGTCCGTTTTGCAGTTGCCCTCGAAAAGCTGGCCCAGGTTTTGCAGCAGCCGCGCGGCGGCAAGGGCCGCAGCGGGTTTGCTGCTGGAGCTGTGCCGGGTGGGTCCCTCCTGAGCGTGCTCAGTGGTTGTGGACTGAGAGGGCGCTTGCTCCACGCTGGCTGGCGTCTCCATGCTCAGCCCCAGGGCCTCCCGCACCACCATGTTCCGCACGGTTTTGAACTCCTTCTGCCGGGAGAGGGGAAGCCGCTCCGGCAGGTCCTCCGAGTAGGTCCGGCAGATTTCCTCCCGCATCTGGTACCAGAGCCTGTAAGCTCGCGCCACCCGCTGGTCCTGGGCCAGGAGGTCCACGATCTCGTCCACCACCGCCTTGGTCCGGGGCGGCAGGTAGCCGTACACCTTCCTGCCTTTGGTGATCCTCAGCCGCTTTGCCAGCTCCTCCAGGAGCAGCTCCAGCTTCGGGCTCTCTGTTGCTGTTCCGGTTTTCATCTGCCGGATCAGCTCTGTCATGGCCTGCCTGGCCTCCCGCTGGAGGGTGTCCCGGTACGCCGTCTTCTGCTCGTAGACGTGGAGGAGGTCCTGCTGGTAGATCCTCCGGGCGAAGGCCGACTTCACCTGCCGGATACCCGCCTTGGTGAGGTATCCCTCTTTGGGGTCGGTGGAGAAGACCACCATGTGGATGTGGACCTGCCTCTCCTTCCGATGGAAGGCGGCGTACCACCGGAGGTGGTCCGGGTGAATCTTGTAGCCCCGGGCGATCTCCGGCAGGCAAGCCCGGACCAGGTCCCGCCACGCCTCCGCGTGGTCATAGCCCAGCCGCTCCGCGTCCTCCCGGCGCAGGGCGATCACCGGGGTCCACACGTTGCCTTGGTGCTCCGCCACCTCCCGGACGGCCGGGGAGAGGTTGGGGACCTTCCCGCCGGCGTCCCAGAGGCCGTGGTCCCCCTCCTTCTGGACGCCGGGGCGATAGGCCATGTACGCCAGAAAATTCTCCCGCTGGTCCAGAGGCTCCAGGAACTCCTCCCGGGCCTGTTGGAGAAAGGCGTCCGCGTTCCCCTGGGTAGGGGCCGCCTGGTAGTCCTCATACTCCAGCAGCTCCCCGGCCGCCGGGAAGGCGCGGAGGAGCCGCCGGATGCCAGATTTCTGTTCCTCTGTGGCCGGCCGGTCCCGGCGATCCTCCATCTGCTCCACGCCGGGGCGGGTGGCAAGGTAACGGGTGAGATTGGCCAGCCGGGGGGCCTGTTTCCCGCCCTTGAGGTAGGGGGAGATCAGGACCAGTCGAGCCATTCGTCCTCCTCATCCTCCTCGTCGATCAAGCGGCGCTGGACGTCTAGGGCCTGGTCGAAGCTGACCTGGCCGTTGGTGCGGAGCACCTCATCCACAGCCAGGGCCCGGAGCTCCCGGCGGTCGATTGGGTCCGCCCGAAAGTGGGCGGCGATGGTGTGGGCCATCATGTTCTGCTCCACGCTCCACTTGAAGAGCAGGGAGCGCAGGCGGTGGTCGTGCTGCTCCACAATGCCCCGGAGGGTGTCCACCAGGGCCCGGGAGAGATATTCCGTGGTGTCCTCCGTGGCCAGATAGCCCATGTAGAACCGCAGGGCCCTTTCGATGAACTCCCGCCTGGTCTTACAGTTGTCCTCCTCCAGCCAGCCGTCCATCCGGCGCACCAGGTCCGGCTTCAGCCAGAGGGTCATCTTTTTCCGGTTTTTCTCACTCATATTGCCCTCCCTTCTGAGCACGGCGGTCCACAGGGGCGGATACCCCTTGGAACACCGGCACTTTCGGAAATCACCACCGCTCTGGGGCGGCAGGAGCCCCTCCAGAACGGCGGTGCTCCGAACGCGAAAAAGCCCCGCACTGCGGGGCTTTGTGGCCGGACCGCCGGGGTTTACCACGGCGGTCCTTTATCTTGTTCTAAAATCCAACGCCTCCGCTGACCCTCCGGCGGTGGGTTTCCCCCCTCGGAAGGTCTGCTCACACCGGCCTAACACGGGCCAAACCTCCCGCCAGGGGCAGCCACCCCACCCCGCCCCCGAAAAGGGCACACAGGGCCCACACGGGGGCGACGGAGCGGAAGGCTCACGCCGGACCGGTATCCACTGCCCCGGCGCACTCCGCTCTTGGGGCCCGCTGGGCTCTGGGGCTCTCCTCCTGGGCCAGCAGCTCGATGTACTCCCTGGCCTGGGGCGGGACATAGCGCTCGTAGAGCTTCTCCAGGTAGGCGGCCAGCTCGGCCTCCAGGCCGGCGCCCCGCTTGGAGGCATAGAACCGCAGGGCTTTCAGCCGCTCCTGCTCGAAGCTGACAGTGACAGATGCCTGACGCATGGCAGATTCCTCCTTCTAAGATTCTGGCAAGTAGTATCTGGGGTCGGTGCGCTGCCCATTGACCCGGACCTCGAAGTGGAGGTGGGGGCCGGTGGAGCGGCCGGTGCTGCCGGAGCGGGCGACCACCTCCCCGGCCTGGACTGTCTGGCCGGCCCGGACCAGGAGCTGGGAGCAGTGGGCGTAGAGGGTGGAGAGGCCGCCCCCGTGGTCGATGTGGACGTAGTAGCCGTAGCTGCTGTCATAGCGGGCGGCAGTGACGGTACCGGCCAGGGCCGAGCGGACGGCGGTGCCGGTGGGGACGGCCAGGTCCATGCCGCTGTGGCCGGCCGTCTCCCCGGTAAAGGGGTCCCGCCGGTATCCGAACTCAGAGGTGATGATGTTTTCCCAGCCCGCCCCCACCGGGGAGCAGAAGCCCTCCGGGGAGAACAGAGGCGGCCCGGCGCTCCAGGCCCCCTCGTCCACCTGCCCATAGCGAATGAGCTGATAGACGCTCTGGGCGTTGGCGCGGGTCTCCGGGCTGATCTCCACCGCCAGCAGCGCCTCCAGCCGGGCCCATACCTGGTCCGGGTCCTCCAGGGGAACCGGGACCAGCACGGTCTCTTCTGTTTCCTCTGCGGTCCGCTCCTCCCAGGTGACGAAGCAGTCCGCAAAGGCCACAGCCTCCTCCTGAGTCAGGGTCCCCGCCCCGAAGCCCAGGGCAAAGCAGGCGGCCTTGATCTGGAGGAGGTCCAGCTCCGCCCCCTCCTCCATCTGGGCCTGCAATGCCTCCGCCGCCTGGTCCAGCAGGGCGAAGCTCTCCCGCATGGAGAGGACGACCGTTTGGTATTCCGCCGGCACAACCTCGGGCAGGGTCCCCTCCTGGAAGCTCAGCTCTGCGGCGGAGGTGTTGTGCTCCGCCGCGCCGGAGGCCAGAGAGCAGAGCAGGGCCAGGACCACGATGAGGGGCGAGAGGATGGCCATGATGAGCCACCCCGCCGCCCTTCTGGCTCGTTCGTCTGTGATTACTACTGCGGCGGCCTTGGCCACCGCCGCCGCGCTCACCATGGCGGGAGCATCCCCTGACAGCGCTCCTGGGCCATCGCCTCCAATGTCCGCTCCAAGGCCAGCTCCAGGCCGGATACAGGGAAGCCGCAGGCCCGGTAGCTCTCCTCAAGGATGTTGTAGTAAAAGTCGGAGGGCCGCCCCGCCGGGTGGCCGGGGGTCATGCGGTAGAGCATGGCGGAGACCGGCCCGTCCTCACCGGAGAAGGTCAGCGTCTCCTTCCCGTAGAGGTGGGGCCAGCCCTCATAGTGGTCCAGGGCCTGCTCGTTCCGGCCGGTGATGGTCCAGAGCAGGATGGGCACGGAGCTGCCGGCCATGGGCTCCACTGTAGCCACCCCGTGGCCGTCTCCGCCCCGGAAGAGGAGCTGGTAGTTTTCCAGTACTGCGGTCTCCACGGTCTGGGCCCCGGGACACCGGTGGGCCATCTGGCCCAGGTGAAGGTTGCTGCCGTAGGCGGCGTATAAGGGATTCATTTCGTTTGGTCCTCCTTGGCGATGGCGCTGAGGGGCACATTCTGGAAGGTGACGGTCTTGCTCTCCCCGCCCTGGATATAAAACTCTTGGGTGGCGGGCTCCCGGATGGTAAAGCCGGGGGCGGGCTCCAGCTCGGTGACCCGGTACCAGCCGTCCCGCAAATCCTCCAGCACAATCTGGCCGTTTGCGCCGGTGAAGTAAGTCCCCAGGTCATCGAGCTCCCCGGTTTCCGTATCATTGGAGCCGTACCAGACCTGGAACTTGGCCCCCTCAATGGGGCTGCCGGTAATGCTGTCCACCTTCTGAATGGTGAGCGTGGGCTTTTTGTGGTTCTCGAAATAGACCGTATGCTCCCGGTTGGCGTACAGGGTCACCATCTGGGACTCCGCGTCCAGGAGATAAGGGGCCGGGACGGACTTCTCCGAGATTTGGTACACGCCGGGCAGCAGGTTGTCCAGCACTGCCCGGCCCTGGGTGTCTGTCTTCACCTCGTCCACGCTGTGGCCGCCGGCCGCCTCCACCAGAAACACCGTACCCGGGACGGGCGCTCCTGTGTCCGCGTCGGTTTTGTAAATAACCAGGCTGGGGCGCTTTTGGTTTTCTATGGTGAGGGTGCTGGTCTCCCCTGGGAACAGCTCCACATGGAACTCCCCCGTGTCCAGGATGTGGCCGGACACAGTGGCGGTCTCCACCACAGAGTAGACGCCGGGCTCCAGGCCGGAGACGTTGATCTCCCCGTTTTCATCTGTAACACGGTCCAGGTAGTGGCTCCCGTCCTCAACGCGGGCAATGCGGAAATGGACTCCGGCCAGCGGGGCGCCGTCCGAGCTGACCTTGATCAGCCGCAGGGAGGGCATCGGCGTGTTGGTAAAGACAAAGTTGGCGGTTTCGTCAGGCCGGATCTGGACCACCCGGACGCCATCGTCCACAAGGTAGCCCTCCGGCGCCTCCAGCTCCCGGACCTCATAGGCCCCCGGCTCCAGCTTGGACAGATCAATCTCACCGTTTTCGCCGGTGACAAACTCCTGCCGGAAGCTGCCGCCCACCTGCTTGAATTCAAAGCGGACGCCGGGAATGGACCGCATGGTCTGGCTGTCCACCTTCACCAGATGGATGCCCGGCTTGCGCTGGTTGAAAAACACCAGAGTCTGTGTCTCCCGCTGGCCGGCCTCCAATTCAATCTGCTGGGGGATGGAGTTGACGACATGGTCATCGCCGGCAGCCACTTCTTGAACCAGCCAGGCGCCCGCGGGCGCGTTGTAGAGGTTGATTTCGCCCTGTTCGCCGGTGGTCAGGGTGTCATAAAGGGCTCCGTCGTGGTAGAGCGCAAAGGTGACGCCGGGCATCCTTTGCCCGCTGGCCTGGTCAACCTTGATGATCCGCAGGGAGGGATGGCTGAAGTTCTCCACCGTGAGGACGGGGTCCTCCTGGGTCTGTGGATCATAGGGATCAATGTAGATACCGTGCCGGGTGCGGTCCAACTGGTAGCCGTCCGGGGCCACCGTCTCCGCAACCTCGTAATAGCCCTCCCCCGCCACAAGGGGGAAGCGGAACTCGCCGGAATCGTTGGTGGCGGCTGAGCCAATGAGCGCCCCATCTTTATAGAGGTTAAAAACCGCCCCCGGCAGAGAGACGCCGGTCACCCCGTCCACCTTGGAGACGATGAGGGCAGGCTGGCGGACATTCTGGAAGGTCAGAGTGACGTCCTGGGCGCCGTCCCACTCCACCGTCTCAACGGCGGCGTCCTTTTCATAGCCAGCCGGAGCCTGCACCTCCGTAACCCGGTAGGAGCCGTAGGGCAGCGCGTCCCCCACAAACTGGAGGGCGCCGTCGAAGCCCGTGGCGGCGGTGGTCACATAGTCCCCGTCGATCTGTTCAAAGCGGAAGACCGCCCCCTCCAGGGCGGAGCCGTTCTGAGCGTCCACCTTTCGGATGGTGAACACGCGCTCCGTATGATTGACAACCGTTTTGTAGTTGGTCCCAGGGGTGAGGGTGAGGTTGACGGGGTCCATGAGGGTGTAGCCCTCCGGGGCGGCGTCCTCGGAGAGGGTGTAGCTTTCGTCCACAGGCAGGTCCTGCCATGTGATGACCCCGTCCCGGTCTGTGGCGCCGGTCACCACCGTGCCCCGGTCGCCCGTCAGGGTGAAGGAGACCCCCTCCAGGGGTGCGCCGCCCTCCCCGGATTTGACGAGGCGGAGACTGGCGGTGTCCGCCCCTGTCCGGGTCCAGGAGACGGGCATAACGGCGTCGCAGGTGATATAGCCAGGGTCCGAGACGATGAAGGACTGCTCCGAGGCGTCCGAATTGTAGGCCAGGTACAAATTGTACTGGGCCGCGCCGCCCAGGGCCTTGACCGTCAGGGCGCCCTCCTCCGCCGTGCTGTCCACCGGCAGGCAGAGCTTGAAGGCCCCGTAGAACTCGATGCCGTTGGCGTTCAGGCTGGTCTCCCGGTACTGGCTGGTGTCCACCTTATAATAGGTGATGCCATTTTGCTGTTCTGTTTCCAGAGGGCTTCCGTTCTCTGCGGTAAAAATAGTCCCCTGGGGGGCGTCGGTGGAGTAGACCTTGGTGGTATAGCCGTCGATCCAGGTGGAGGTGGCGGAGGAGACGTACAGGGTGCGGGTGTAGTATTCTGTTCCGCCGATGGTCTCCTTCCGGATGCCGTCCTGGCCGCTGTTCGCGGCGCCCTCCAGACCAGACCGGTGAACGATCTCCACGCCCCGAATATCCGCGTTTTCTTCCGCCCGGAGGTACATCCCGGTGTAGAGGGTCTGGGTCCAGGAGGAGGCCTGCTGGAGGATGGCGGCGATGGAGTCGTAGATTCTGATCTGCTGGGCGTCCGAGGTGGGGACCACCACAGAGGCCCGACCGGCGGTGAAGGCGGTCCCTGGGACGGCCAACTGCCCGCAGGTGGCCCAGACAGCCAGCTGTGTGGCGTATTGGTACTCCACCTCCGTCAGATTCTCAATCCCACGCACGTCGCCGGCGTGGAGCTCCTGGAACTGCTCCAGGGACCTCTGGGGATACCCGTTGGCGAAGGCCCCCATGGTGTGGGGGGAGCGGTTATATGCCTGGAGGGGCAGGCGTTTGGAGGAGGAGGGGCCCAGCAGGCCCCAGTTCACACAGTAGGCCGTGCCCTGGATGCCGTCGTTGCTGGTGTACTCCCAGTAGCCCCCGCCAATGGTTCCCCCGGTGGACTTGCTCAGATATTCCCGCCGGGAGGACACGCTCACAGTTACGGTGGCGCTGTTCCGCAGGGTGGCCGCGCCGGCCAGAGGGACCATAAGGCCCAGGGCCATTGCGGCGGCCAATAAAATTGTGATCGCTTTTTTCATGGCGTTCTCCTTGTAATCGTTGGTCTGACAAAAAACAGGCGGACCGTTTTCCGGCCCGCCCCAGCGGCTGAATATTTTTTGACTTCTGGTTGAACCCCGGCGGCAGAAGCCTCGGAAGAAACTTTATGGCGTCCGGGTCAGTGTAAGGCAATCACCTCCCAACGCAGATCCGGCTCCCCGGCCACGCAGGTATAGAGGGTGAGGCGGTCCTCCTGAGAGGCCGCCAGGCCGCTGCGGTCCAGCACGTCCACCTGCTCTGCGGAGACCACCTCATAGGTCCGGGTCCCCAATTTGGTGGTCCAGATCACGGCGTCCCCCGGCTCCAGGGTGTGCAGCGCCCCGAAGTCGTCCCGGACGCCCCGGTTATGTCCCGCGATCGCGCAGTTGCCCTCCCAGATACTGGTCTCCTCAAAATGGCCCGCGCCCTTCAGCAGGGTGGAACTGTCCGTCCCCTGGTACACGTTTACCGTTAGGGCTTGTTTGAAAATTGTCAACATGCCCAACCGGTGGGTCTTTTGTCCCCTGGACGGCGCAATTTTTCCTTGAAATCCGCCAGGATTCCTGCGAAAAAATTGCTTGCCAGCGGCTCAAAATCCCTCGCTGCCGGACACATCGCCATTTTTCAAACAAGCCCTAGGCCAATGGCTGGGATCTCCAGGGTCCCCAGGGATCCGTCCGCACAGAAGAGCTCCTCCGTCACCTCTGTGAAGCTGTCGCCGGACCAGGTGACGGTGACCTGGGCGGCGGACTGAGCCGGGGCGGAGGCCCCGGAGACCGGGGGCGGGGTCTGGGCGGGCCCGCTGCCCTGGACCGGGACCTGGAGGGCCTCCGGGGCCAGGTCCGGGGTCAGGTAGACCCCGCTGCCGGGGAGATAGCTGGTGGGGGTCCCAAAGCCTGGCGGGACCAGGGCGGCGTCTTTGCTCAAATTTTCATTGGCCCTGGCCCCGCCGTCCGGCGTCTGGACCGGCTCCACCGAGGTGGGAGGGCCGAGGCCGGCCCCCTCCGGGGCGGAGATGGCATACTCCAGGGCCCCCGCCGGGCAGGTGAGGAGGCCGCACAGGGCCAGGGACAGAAGGGGAAGCGCCCATCTGCTTCTCATATGCCTTCCTCCCGGCGGCGCTTGACCCACAGGGCGGTCCCCACGCCGCCGCCCACCAGCAGCAGCCCGGCCGCAGGGAGGGCCACATAGTGCCAGGGAAAGCCGCCGGCGCTTCTGGGGAGCGCTTCCTCCAGCATGGGAAGGGTGGGCTCCAGAGGTGCGCCTTCAAAGATGGCCATGTAGCGGACCCGGTCCAGGGCGATGCGGCTCACGGTTCCGGCATAGTCCGCCGTGACGGTGTAGCCCGTGACATAGCTGCTGGAGGCCGTGCCGGTGTAGGTGGCGGTGGCGGTGAAGTGTCCCCCTCCCGTGCGCTGCCAGGTGACGCCCTGGAGGGTGAGGCTGCGGCCATTGTCCTGGATGGTCTTGGGCAGGTATTGGGTATCCTGGCTGGCCAGGTTTGGGTAGGTCCGGGTGGCGGAGACGGCCCGGGTGCTGCTGCCGTAGCCGGCGGGCTCCACCTCCAGGGGGGCGTAGCCGCCCTGGTCTGTAACACCGTCCGCCTGGTACTTCACCACCAGGGGGTAGCAGGGGGAGCGGTCATCCAGCGCTCCGTACCGCCGCTGAAACTCTGCGGGGGAGAGCCAGCCCAGCCCCGCCACATAGAGCCATCGGATGGATTTCGCCGGCTTTTCTTCATGGAACCAGAGGTACTTGTCCGCCAGTCTGGGCGGCAGCTTACAGCCCCTGGGGACGGGCAGAAGGCGGCGGTCCTCCAGCTCATATCTGGCCCGGAGGATCTCCCCGCACTGTGTCAGAAGGTTCTGGACCCGCTGGCCGGACCAGGCCGGGCCGGGGTCCTGGGGGACCACCAGCACGTCCTCGCCCTCCCGGTCCTCCGGGAAGAGGGGGAGGCGCCGGGCCAGCTCCAGGGCCTCCCCCTTCTGAAAGACCCCCAGGGACTTGATTCCCCGCCGGGGCAGGGCCCGGTAGCGCGCCAGGGCGTCCGCCGGGAGCCCGTGACAGGTCAGGCCCCAGTCCTCCCGGGGCCGCCGCTCCCAGAGGGCCCGCAGGTCCGGGAGGACATAATAACGCTCTTTCACTCTGTCACCTCATTTCCAAGTCGGGTCCGTCTCTCTGGGCGGGGCCCCCGGCCTGCGCCGCCCAGTCTATGGGGGCCGGCCAGAGCCCCAGCTCCACCAGCCTGTCCTGGGCCCACTCCGGCAGGCGCTCCTCTTTCATCACCCCCACAAAATCCGTCCGGTTCCAGCGGGCGGTCTCGCCGTCCCCCAGGCAGGTGCAGCGGATGGACCGGCCTCTGGCTGTGGGGCTGCACCCGAAGCCGTCATGGGCGTACCAGAGCTGATTTTGGGGGCTCCAGCAGGACTCCTTAAGGGTGGCCGGCGACAGCACCAGCACCTTGCCCTGGTAGTCCAGGTCCGTGCCGGAGTGGGGTTCGCACTGCTCCGGCCCGAACAGCTCCAGCTTGCCATACGCCTCCCGCACCTGACCGGCAAAGGCGTCCAGACTGGCGCCGGCGGTATCCACGGCAAAATAGCGGTTGTGGATGCCGTCATCCGGGATACAGGCGCTTTTCTGCCACTGGCGGTTCTCCGCGCTGAGATACTGCTCATAGCTCGGTGCGGCGTCCCGGAGTGTGTTGGCCAAAACGAAAATAGTGCGCCGGAATCCCCAGCGGTCCAGGATGCTCTGGGACGCCTCGGGCCGCAGGGAGCCATCTGTACTGCTGTAGTCACGAATCGCGGCTTCCGTGTCTCTGGCGCAGGACACATTGGCTTGGAAACTCGCCTCCCAGAGCGACAATTCCCCCAGCCTGCGGGCATCCGCCTGGGAGTAGGGGTAGAGATAGGTTTCATCCATCTTCCTCACCCTCCTGGCGCAGCAGGCCCTGTAGGCCCTCCAGGTCCACGCCGCTGTGCTCCAGCAGGGCCAGGAATTGCGCCTCCTGGCCCTGGAGCCGGTCCACCCAGGCGGGGACCTCCTCCGCCCCGTGGCTGGCGAAAGACAGGCGGAGGAGGAGGGAGACCGAGCGGTCTGAGAGGAGCCGGAGGAGGGCCACAGCCTCCCGGACGGTGGGGACGTCCCGGAGCAGCAGAAGGCCGCCGGGGCAGGCCAGGAGCTTCAGCCGCCGGGCCCCGGAGAGCCGGGAGAGGCGGAGGGCGGCCCGGGGCAGAGTCAGGGTCCCTCTGGCCGGGTCGTGGAATAGGGTGAAGGTCAGCTTTTCTGTCATGTTGGATCAACTCCTATGCAATGATTTTCAAGGGGCTTTCGGGAATGTGGACCAGCTCCATGCCGCTGTCCCCGGCGGGGCTGTCGAAGAGGCTCACCTGGCGGCGCAGGAAGGGCCGGGGGTCGTAGTTGGTGAGGATGAGCTCGCCGTACTCCGCCCCCTCCCGCTGGGCCAGGGGCTCCTGCCTCCGGAAGGCCAGGATGTAAAAGTCCTTGTAGAGGCTGCGGATATACGGGCAGTCGTTGTAGGAGACCGCGGCGTACCCCTGGCACTGCCGCAGGACGTGGTGGAGCCGCGCGTGGTCCCACCGGGCGAAGCGGGCCTGGTAGCACCGCTCCGCCTGGTAGTAGGGCGGGTCGCAGTAGAACAGGGCGCTGGGCTCGTCCCGCTCCCGGATGAGGTCCACCCCGTCCTTGTTCTCAATGACCACTCCCTGGAGCCGGCGGGAAGCCTCCTGGATCTGACCGAAGAAGCGGTCCAGAAGGACGGCCCGGACCCCGAAGGAGGACCGGGTGCCGCTGAAGCTGTACCGGCTGGTGAGGTAGTAGGCCGCCGCCCGGCGCACGTCCATCCACGCCGCCTTTTCCCGCAGAATCTCCAGCAGCTCCTCCGCCTGCTCCGGCGGGAACTCAGTCCGGGCGATCTCCCTCTCGCTCTCCAGAGCCTGAGAGAGGATCTCGTCGTGGCGGAGAATCCGCTTGAGGAGCTCGAACTCCCCCCGGGCCAGGATGGGCAGGAACTTGAGCTCCTTGAGCAGGGCCAGGGGCCGGTCCCGGACGCAGGCCATGAGGTTCACCAGGTCCCCGTCGTAGTCGTTGTAGATGTCCAGCCGGCCGGGGTCCCTGGGCAGGCCCAGCAGCACGGCCCCGCCGCCTCCGTAGGGCTCGATGTACGGGGAGAACCGGGGCGGCAGGACCTGGCAGACATAGGGAGCCAGCTTCTCCTTGCCCCCCACCCAGGGGATAATGGGCTCCGCCTCCCTCCCCAGGCGGCCCCAGGCCCGCCAGGGCCCGCTTCAGCTGCGGCGCGGGCGGCGTGTCCAGTGATTTCCACACGTTTTTCATGGTTTCCTCCTTTTCCAGGGGCGTTTTCCCGAAAGCGGACAAAAAAGAAGGGGCCGTCTGCCCCTTTTGGAAAACGGCCCCTTGTTTGTTCGGATGTCTGATCTTAGGGCTTGTTTGAACCTGTCAACATGCCCAACCGGCGGGTCTTTTGCCCCCTGGGCGGCGCAATTTTTCCTTGCAATCCGTCAGGATTCCTGCGTCAAAATTGCTTGCCAGCGGCCAAAACCCCTCGCCGCTGGGCACATTGCCAATTTTCAAACAAGCCCTGGCAATAGATGTGCCGGAGACGCCGGTATGCCAGGCCCTCCAGCAGGGAGCAGCATTCCAGAAGTAGCGCCCGCTGCTCTCCGCTCAACCGGGTATCCCGGCTGATCTGGTCGGAAATTTTCCCCTTGCGCTCCTCCGCCGCGTCCTCTTCCGGCGTCTCTCCCAGCTCCTGCATGGCCAGCTCGATGAGCTGGCTGATGGCATAGTCCAGGAGCTCCTTCCGATTTTCCATTGGCCTCACCTCCTGGGGCCAACACTACCACATTTTCCGGCGGACAGCGATAGCCAGAACCACCAAAAACGCGGCCCCACTTTTGACCGTGGGGGGGCGCTCTGGCCTTGGGGAGCGGGCAGGGAGGACTAAGAAACCGTATTCACAAATGGGGAAAGAAGTAGTAGAATGTGGATATGAAAAAAGAAAAGAAACGCAAGGCGTAC
>NZ_CALXGA010000064.1 GCF_944387725.1 uncultured Intestinimonas sp.
TTTTTCGCAGGAATCCTGGCGGATTTCAAGGAAAAATTGCGCCGTCCAGGGGACAAAAGACCCGCCGGTTGGGCATGCTGCCATGTTTCAAACAAGCCCTAGGATGCCGGGAACAGTCCGCTCTGTCGATTCCGGCGGCGCGTTCGCCGGGCGCTTACAGCTTCGCCAGCTCGGCGGCGGTCTGAGCGGCCAGCCGGGCGTTGTTGAAGACCAGCTGGATGTTGGAGTCCAGGCTGTCCCCGCCGGTGAGGTCCTTCACCTTGGCCAGCAGGAAGGGGGTGGTCTCCTTGCCGTGGATGCCCTGGGCCTGCGCCTGGGCCACGGCCTCGTCGATGGCCTTGTTGATGACCTCGGGGGCCATGGAGGACTCCTCGGGGATGGGGTTGGTCACCAGCATCCCGCCCCGGAGGCCCAGCTCCAGGCTGGCGTGGAAGGCGGCGGCCAGCCCGGCGGGGGTGTCGATCTCGTAGTCCACAGCAAAGCCGCTCTTCCGGGTGTAGAAGGCGGGCAGCTCCCTGGTGCCGTAGCCGATGACGGGGACGCCGTGGGTCTCCAGGTATTCCAGGGTCAGCCCCAGGTCCAGAATGGACTTGGCCCCGGCGCAGACCACCATCACCGGGGTCTGAGAGAGCTCCTCCAGGTCGGCGGAGATGTCCATGGTGGTCTCGGCCCCCCGGTGGACGCCGCCGATGCCCCCGGTGGCGAAGACCTGGATGCCGGCCATGTGGGCGATCATCATGGTGGTGGTGACGGTGGTGGCCCCGTCCTCTCCCCGGGCGCACAGCACCGCCAGGTCACGGCGGCTGGCCTTGGCCACGTCGTGGCCTTTCTTGCCCAGGTACTCAATCTCCTCCGGGGTGAGGCCGGCCTTCAGACGGCCCCCCAGGATGGCGATGGTGGCGGGGACCGCCCCGTTCTCCCGGACGATGGACTCCACCTTCAGGGCGGTCTCCACGTTCTGGGGATAGGGCATTCCGTGGGAGATGATGGTGGACTCCAGGGCCACCACGGGCCTGCCCTCCGCGACGGCCTGGGCCACCTCGGGGGCGGCGTCGAGATAGTGGTTGTACGGCATGATGAAAACCTCCTGTAAAATTTGATTTCAATATGACGGATGGGAAATGGTAGGGCGTCACAGTCCCGCTCGGGCCCGGAGGGCGGGGATGCTGAGGGCGGGGTTGATGGTCTCCTCCCCCTCCATGGCGATGGCCGAGGCGGCCAGACCCGCCCGGGCGGCCTCCTCCAGGCCCAGGCCCTCCAGCCAGCCCCAGGCCAGGGCGGCCATGAAGGCGTCGCCGCAGCCGGTGGTGTTCACCATCCGGGCCGGGCCGCAGGGGACCTTGCGGCGGCCCCCCAGGTGGTCGGCGGCGTAGACCCCCTCTCCCCCCAGGCTGATAAAGACACGGTGGAGGCCGGTGGCGAGGAGGGCGTCGGCGGCGGCGGCAAGGCTCCTGTCGTCGGTGATGGCGACGCCGGAGAGGAGCTCAGCCTCCAGGCGGTTGGGCTTGAGGGTGTGGAGCTTCCCCAGCACCGGCTTCACCTTCCCCGCCTTGGCGGTGGAGACCGGGTCCACGAAGACCGGGGCCTTGCAGTGCTCGGCCACCCATTGGAGGGTCTCCGGCGGGATGTTGGTGTCGCAGACCACCAGTCGGGCGTTGTCCAGGAGGGGCTCCTTGGCGGCGAGGTACTGGGGGGTCAGGTGGCGGTAAATCTCCATGTCGGACACCGCCAGGGCCATGTCTCCCCCCTCGTCGGTGAGAAAGAGATAGGTAGAGGTGGCCCCCCCGGGCACCCGGAGGGAGGGGGCCAGGTCGATGCCCAGCTCGATGCAGGAGGTGGTGATCCGCTGGGCGCTGGGGTCCTCCCCCAGGGCAGTGAGGAAGCGCACATCCAGGCCCAGCAGGGCCATGTTGTGGGCGATGTTCCGGCCCACCCCGCCCAGGCTGGTCCGCACCCGGCCGGGGTTGGAGTCCCGCCCCACCAGAGGGGCGAAGGGGGTGCCGCCGATGTCCAGGTTCACCGCCCCCACCACCACCACATAGGGGGCCGTGCGGATGATGTAGCCCTTCCCGGCGATGTACCCCTTCTTCATCAGGTTGGAGATGTGGACCGCCGCCGAGGAGCGGGTGATGCCCGCCTTGCCGGCCAGCTCCTGCTGGGAGATCATGGGATTTTCCTGAATCCACTGGAGAATCTGGGCCTCCCGCTGGGTCATGGGACTACCTCCTAATCAAATCTTTACAGAATAATCATGTGCTTATCATACCGCATTTTAGGAAAATGTCAAGGGGTTTTCCGGCGGTTTCGTCCTGGCCGGCCGCTTCTTTCCTCTGCGGGCATAAAAAGAGCAGCCGTTTTCAGACGGAAAACGGCTGCTCCCAGACTGTCAAAAAAGCCTCGCAGAGTTCGCGCCCGCAGGCGCGAATCAAGTGAAATCTGTTTTCTCCGGCGACATGCGCGCCGGAGAAAACACTTCTCGGCCCACAAGTGTGCCCAAAGGGTGCGCGCAGTGGGACGCAGCCCCTGCCAAAAAGTGGCCCCCGCCACTTTTTGGACACGCTGAAGAGGGCGGTTTCCCGCCCTCTAATTGTAGTGGCTCCGGCAAGCGATAATGTGGAGGATAACGTCCTCTACATAGTAGACAATGCGGTTGGCATCGTCAATTCTCCGGATCCACAGCCCGATTAGGTTCTCTTTTGGTGGTTCTGGCTTCCCAGTCCCCTCAAAAGGGCTCCGCTGAATATCCCGAATGAGGCCATTGACGCGCTTGAGCGTCTTTTTGTCCTGTGTCTGCCAGTAGAGATAGTCGTTCCAGCCCCGATCCTCCCACAATAGCTTCATTCATCTGCCTCGATCAAGTCATGCTCGGCAAAGTGGGCTTTCCCCTCTTTGACATCTTGCATAATTCTCTCCAGATAGCGGATAACTCTCTGAATAGAAGGGGTCGGCAGAGACTTCGAACGGAATGCGATGCTCCCGGCTGACCTTCTTGGCGAAGATGGTAAATGCCGGTGTCATGGACATGCCCATATCCGCGCATACCTGTTCCATTTTTGCCTTCAGGTCCTCATCCATAAGGCCGGACGCTGTGCTTGGGGCAAAGGGCCCATCTACGCCCCGCTGTCCGCCGGGAGCTCCACTGTGAAGGCAGTGCCCCGGCCGGGGGCGCTCTCCAGGCGGATGCGTCCGCCGTAGAGGAGGACGATGTGCTTGACAATGGCCAGCCCCAGACCGGTGCCGCCGGTCTTCCGGTCCCGGCCCTTGTCCACCCGGTAGAACCGCTCAAAGACCCGCTCCTGGCTCTCCGGGGGGATGCCGATGCCGGTGTCCTTCACGGTGATGACGGCCCAGCCGTCCTTTTTCTTCACGGCGACGTCCACCCGGCCCCCGGGCCGGTTGTACTTGACGCCGTTCTCCATGAGGTTGAGGAAAAGCTCCCGCAGGCGGCCGGGACTCACCGGCGCCTGGACCTTCTCTCCGGAGACCCGGAGGGCCACCTGGGCATCCCGGGCCGCCTGCTCCAGATAAGACCCGGCCTCCCGGGCCGCCTCCAGCACATCGGCGTGCTCGTCTGGCTGGGGCATGGCCACCGACTCCAGCTCGGAGATCTTCAGCACGTCGTTGATGAGCTCAATGAGCCGGTCCACCTCCACCCCAATCATGGTGATGAAGCGCTTTTGGTCCTCGGGGTCCTTCACCATGCCGGAGGAGAGCATGTCGGTGAAGCCCTTGATGCTGGTGAGGGGGGTCTTGAGCTCGTGGGAGACGTTGGCGGCGAACTCGCTGCGGACGGTCTGGAGCTTCTCCCCGGCCTCCTCCAGGGCCTCCCGCCGCTCCTCCAGGGGCTGTGCGGTCTTGTCGGCCAGCTTTCGGGCCAGCAGGCGCATGAGCGCCAGGGCCGCCGCCGCCGCCGCCAGAAAGCCCGCCAGGCCCCGGAGCGCCAGGGCGTTGACCGAGGAGATGGCCATGGAGATGCGCCCCACATTGCCGTCGCTGAACCGCTTAGCCTCATAGAGGAGGGTCTCCCCGGTGGTCTCGCTCTCCCGCTGGGCCTCCCCCCAGCCGGTCTCCAGGGCCTGCTGGAACTCGGGGCGGTCGGCGTGGTTTTCCTCCACCTCCCCGTAGGTGTCGGCCAGGACGGCGCCGTCGGGGGCGATGATGGTCAGCCGCTTGTCGGGGGCGGCCCGCCGGAGCTGATCCGTCCAGCCCTCCGGGTCGGTGTCATAGGCCTGGGCGTCCATCAGGGAGAGCAGCTCCGAGAGGGTCTGCCGGGCGTAGGCCACCTCCCGCTCCCGGTAGCTCCACACCCCGAAGGCGCTGGAGAGAGCGATGCCCAGGGCCGCAATGAGAAAGAAATAGGTGGTCAGTCGTTTTTTCATGGACGCGGGGCCCTCCTTCTGCGCGGATTGGGTCAGGGCATTTTGTAGCCCACGCCTCGGACGGTCTGGATGTACCCCTCCCCCAGCTTCTGCCGGAGGGTCTTGACGTGCATGTCCACGGTACGGGTCTCCCCCGCGAAGTTGTAGTCCCACACCGCCTGGAGGATGTCGTCCCGGGTGAGCACCGTCCCCCGCCGGGCGCACAGCAGCCGCAGCAGCTCAAACTCCTTGTAGGTCAGCTCCACCGGCACGCCGTTTTTCCGCACCTCCCGGGCGGCGGGGTCGATCTCCAGGTCGCCGCAGGTGAGCACCGCCCCCGGCCGGGGCCGGCCGGCCCGGCGGAGCAGGGCCTTCACCCGGGCCTGGAGCTCCATGATGCCGAAGGGCTTGACCACATAGTCGTCGGCCCCGGTCTCCAGGCCCTTGACCTTGTCAATCTCCGAGGTGCGGGCGGTGAGCATCAGCACCGGCACCTCGGCGTACTTTGGGCCGGCGCGCAGGCGGCGGAGAATCTCCAGGCCGTCCATGCCCGGGAGCATAATGTCCAGAATAAAGAGGGCGGGGTCCATGTCCCCTCCCTCCCGGAAATAGGCCTCCCCGGAGTCGAAGCAGCCCACCTCGTAGCCCACCGAGCGGAAGTAGTAGCGCAGCATCTCCCGGATGCTCTCGTCGTCCTCCACGATGACAATGGTCTCAGCCATGGAACAGATGCCTCCTTGAAAGGGTCTCGGGGCGGGATGGGCCCGCCGGGCTCACAGCTCTCCTGTGACGCAAAAAATGGCCCACTGGGCGATGTTGACGGCGTGGTCCGCGATGCGCTCCAGGTATTTGGCGATGATGATGAAGTCGATGGAGCTGTCGGCCTCGTCCTTGTTCTCGGCCACCTCCTCGATGAGCTCCCGCTTGACCTGGCTGAAGAGGTCGTCCACCTCGTCGTCCAGGTTAACCACGGCGTGGGCGGTCTCCACATCCCGGCCGGTGTAGGCCGAGATGGCCTGCTTGACCATGAGCCCCGCCTTGCAGGACATGATGCCGATGTCCTGGGGGACCTTCACCACCCCCTGGCGAGAGAGGAGGAGGGAGATCTCGGCGATGTTGGCGGCCTGGTCTCCGATGCGCTGGAGGTCGGTGACCATCTTCATGGCCGCAGAGATGGCCCGCAGGTCCCGGGCCACGGGCTGCTGCCGCAGCAGAAGCTGGAGGCAGCGGTTTTCGATGTCCCGCTCCATCTGGTCCATGGACGAGGTCATCTCAATGGCGGCCTTGGCGGCGGCCTCGTCGTCGCTGGACAGGCTCTCGGTCACCACGTCGATGGCGTCCTGGGCCGTCCGGGCCATGGCGGTGAGCTCCTCGTTGAGCTCCAGGAGCTCGGCGTCAAAGGTCTTTCGCATGATTATCCAAACCTCCCCGTGATGTAGTCCTCGGTGCGGCGGTCCCTGGGCACGGAGAACATCTGATCCGTGTCCCCGTACTCGATGAGCTCGCCCAGCAAAAAGAAGGCGCACTTGTCGGAGATGCGGGTGGCCTGCTGCATGTTGTGGGTCACAATCACTATTGTATAGGAATTTTTCAAATCTTCAATGAGTTCTTCGATTTTTGACGTGGAAATTGGGTCTAGGGCAGAGGTGGCCTCGTCCATCAGCAGCACGTCTGGCTCCACGGCCAGGGCCCGGGCGATGCAGACCCGCTGCTGCTGGCCGCCGGAGAGGCTCAGGGCGGATTTCCGCAGCCGGTCCTTCACCTCGTCCCAGATGGCGGCCCCCCGGAGGGACTTCTCCACAATCTCGTCCAGCTTGGCCTTATTGCGGATTCCGTGGGTCCGGGGGCCGTAGGCGATGTTATCGTAGATGGACATGGGGAAGGGGTTGGGCTTCTGGAAGACCATACCGATCTGCTTGCGCAGCCAGGTTACATCCACCTCGGGGGAGTAGATCTCCTGGCCCCGGTAGCGGACGCTGCCCTTGATGGTGACCCCGGGCACCAGGTCGTTCATGCGGTCCAGGGTCTTGAGGAAGGTGGACTTGCCGCAGCCCGAGGGGCCGATGAGGGCGGTGACCTTCCTCTCCGGGATATCGATGTCCACGTTCCGCAGTGCCTGAGCGCTGCCGTACCAGAGCTCCAGCCCCTTGGCGGTGATAACGGGCGTCTCGTGTGTGTCCATAGTCAGCGTTCTCCTTTTCCGTCTGGTCCGGTGGGGATCAGTTCTTTTTCAGCTTGGCGCCCAGGAATTTGGCAGAGAGGTTGATGAGGAGGGTGAGGATCATCAAAATGGAGGCGATGGCAAAGCCCACCTCAATCTCGCCCCGCTCCATGCTGTACATGTAGAGGGCCACGGTGAGGCTCCCCCCAGAGGACTCCAGGGCCTGGAGGAGGTTCCGGGACAGGATGCCGGCGCTGCCCGCAGTGTAGAGGAGGGCGGCCGACTCCCCCACAATGCGGCCGATGGAGAGGATGCACCCGGTAACGATGCCGTCCACCGAGCAGGGGAGGACCACCGTGCGGACCATGTGCCATTTGCCGCTGCCCAGGCCCAGGGAGGCCTCCCGGTAGGACTGGGGCACCGTCTTCAACGACTCCTGGGTGGTGCGGACGATGGTGGGCAGGGTCATAATCACCAGGGTCAGGATGCCCGCCCGGATGGAGCTGCCCCAGCCCAGGGCCAGGCAGAAGAAGAGCATACCCACCAGGCCGTAGAGGATGGAGGGAATGCCGGTGAGGGTCTCGGTAGCGAACTCGATGACCTCCACCACCCGCTTGTTCCGGGCGTACTCGGTGAGGTAGATGGCCGCCCCCACCCCCAAGGGCAGCACAAGGAGGAGGGTGCCGAAGATCAGCAGCAGGGTGCTGAGGATGTTGGGGAGGATGCCGATGGTGTCGTTGCGGAAGCTCTCCTGGGTGGAGAGGAGCTGCCAGGTGACGTTGGGCAGGCCCCGGTAGAAGATATAGCCGATGAGGAGCACCAGCAGGGCGCAGGTCAGCAGGGCGCAGAAGTAGAGGAGGGCCCGGAGGACGCGGTCATAGGCCACCCGCCCGGCGGATTTTTTCTCTGGTCTCATGCCGCCACCTCCTAGCCTTCCTTCCGGCTCTTCTTGAGCAGGACGTTCAAAGCGACGTTGATGATCATGATGAAGAGGAAGAGCACCAGGGCGATGGAGAAGAGGGCCTGCCGCTGGAGGCCGGAGGAGTAGGACATCTCGGAGGCGATGGCGGTGGTGAGGAAGCGCACCGACGCAAAGAGGGAGGGCATGTTGGCCACGTTGCCGGCCACCATCATGATGGCCATGGCCTCGCCGATGGCCCGGCCGATGCCCAGCACCACGGCGGCGGCGATGCCGCTGGAGGCGGCGGGGGCGGAGACCCGGAAATAGGTCTCGATCTCAGTGGCCCCCAGGGCCAGGCTGGCCTCCTCGTACTCCTTGGGCACGGCGTTGAGGGCGGTCTCGGACACGCTGATGATGGAGGGGAGGATCATCACCGCCAGCACCACAATGGCGGCCAGGAGGCAGGCGCCGGAGGCCAGATCAAAGGCCACCCGCACCGCCGGCACCAGCACCGTCATGCCGATGAGGCCGTAGACCACCGAGGGAATGCCGGCCAGCAGGTCCACCGCCGTGCGGATGACCCCGGCCGTCTTCTTTCCGGAAATTTTGGAGAGGAACATGGCGGTCATGAAGCCCACGGGGACCCCCACCACAATGGCCCCGGCGGTGCCGTAGACCGAGGTGAGGATGAAGGGCAGGATGCCGAAGGCCGGGTCCTTGGCAGTGGAGGCCCACCGCTCCCCGAAGAGGAAGTCGATGAGGCCGATCTCCCGGATGGCGGGGAGGCCGGATACGATGAGATAGATGGAGATGAAGAGCACAAAGGCCACGGCCACGGCGCCGCAGAGGAAAAAGATGGCGTTCATGAGCAGCTCCAGCCGCTCGCGAAAGCCCTTTTTCTTGACCCCGGGCCGGGCGGCCTGGGCAGGACTGGATTGGGAGGACATAGGTGCGCCCCTTTCTTTCAATTCTGGTTGGGCATGGCGGCGCTCCCAAGCCGGAGCAGGGCCGGCTTGGGAGCGGGAGGTTTCGGGCGAGCGGGGAAATCGGTCCGGGCCGTCCGTTTATCCGGCGGAGGCGGGCACCACGCCGGCGTCCACAAAGAGCTGGCCGTTGGCGGGGTCCAGGGCGAAGTCCACGAAGGCCTGGGCGGCCTGGCTGAGGGGCTCGCCGGTGCGGGTGGCGAAGACGAAGGGGCGCTGAATGGCGTAGCTGCCGTCCAGGACGGTCTCCTCGGTGCAGGCCACGGCCTCGGAGCCCTCGTCGGCCTTGACGGCCACGGCGGAGACATTGCCGGCGCCCTCCACGGCGGAGAGGGAGGCGTAGCCGATGGCGCCGGGGGTGGTGGCCACGGCGGTGATGACGGCGCCGGTGGAGGTCAGCTCCTGGGTGTAGACACAGGCGTCCTCGGTGCCGGTGATCTCCTCAAAAGCCCCCCGGGTGCCGGAGCCGGCTTCCCGGCCCACAAAGGCGATCTCGGCGTCGGCGCCCCCCACCTGGCTCCAGTTGGTAATGGCGCCGGTGGCGATCTGGGCAATCTGGTCCAGGGTCAGCTCAGCGACGGTGTTCTCAGGGTTGACAATGACGGCGATTCCGTCCCTGGCCACCACGATTTCGGTGAGACCGCCGGCGATCTCGTCCTCGGTGAGGGCCCGGGAGGACAGGCCGATGTCGCAGTTGCCGGCGGCGGCCTGCTCGATGCCGGTGCCGGAGCCGGTGGGGTCGTAGGTCACGGTGATGCCGGGCTCCACCTCCCGGAATGCCTCGATGAGGGTGCCCATCACCTCCTCCATGGAGGTGGAGCCGTTGGTGGCCACAGATCCGGTGAGCCCGCCGCCGGAGGGGTTTTCAGCGGGGGTGGTCCCCTGGGCGTTTCCGCCGGAGCAGCCGGCAAACAGGCCCGCGCACAGGGCCAGGGAGAGCAGCATGGCAAGCGTCTTTTTCATAGTACCTTTCTTCTCCAATCCGTTTATAGGTTTCCATCTGCTTAGGTTTCCTTGGAACGGTTCTCAGTATACCGGGCCTTTGTAAAGTCCGCTTCCGGGGATTTGTAAAGTCTGTGTAAAGATATTCTGCCCCCAAATGGGCAAAAAAAGCCGCCTCCCGGCAGAACAGAGAGGCAGCGTGCTGTAATTTTACAGTTTATGTAAAGAACTAAAGGGCGTCAGAGACCCAGCCAGGCTTGAAGCTCCGACAGCCCGGGGGCCACCAGAACTTTTGGATAGTCCAAAAAAGCCTCCGCCGGGGTGGCGCCGTTGAGAACGGCGCAGAAGTCCGTCCCGGCCCGCCGGGCCGTCTGGGCGTCGATGACGGTGTCCCCGCAGTAGAGGGCCTCCTCCGGGGCCAGGGCCAGCTGGTCCAGAACCCACAGCACCCCCTCCGGGTCGGGCTTGTGCCGGGAGACCCGGTCGCCCCCCACCACATAGGCAAAGCAGACCCGCAGCCCCTTGGCCTCCAGCACCTCCTCCAGGGACTCGGTGTTCTTGTTGCTCACCACCGCCAGAGCGGCTCCGGCGTCCCTCAGGGCCTCCAGCAGCGCCCGGGCCCCGGGGCAGAGGGCCACTACCCCCCGGGCCTGCAAATCCCGGGCCACGGGGTGAAAGAGGGCGTAGAACCGCGCCCGGTTTTCCGGCGCAGAGTCCCCGGTGAGCTGGGTGTAGGCGTCCTGCACCGGCAGGCCCACCGTCCGCCGCACCGCCTCCAGCTCCGGCTCCGGGCGGCCCATGGCGGTGAAGGCGTGGCAGAACCCGGCATAGATGGCCTCGGTGGCGTCCCCCAGGGTGTAGTCAAAGTCAAATAGTACGGCCTTGTAGCGCAAAACCGGCTTCCTCCTTGTTACGCGTACTGTCTCCGCCCGGTGGTGCTGGGGATGTTCAGCTCATCCCGGTACTTGGCCACCGTGCGGCGGGAGAGGGTGCAGCCCTCCCGCTCCATGAGCTCGCAGAGCTTCTGGTCGGAGAGGGGCCTGCGCTTGTCCTCCCCGGCGATGAGTTTTTTCAGCAGGGCCTTGGCGGCGTCGGAGGAGACGGTCTCCCCATGGGCTCCCAAGGCGTTCCCCAGGCTCCGGGAGAAGAAGTAGCTCAGGGGGTAGACTCCGCTGGCGCACTGGAGGTATTTGTCCTTTACCGTGCGGCTGACGGTGGACTCGTGGACCCCTACCCGCTGGGCCACGTCGGCCAGGGACATGGGCCGCAGGTGCCCCGGCCCCCGCCGGAAGAAGTCCTCCTGGAGCTCCAGAATGTGCTGGGCGCACTGGAGGAGGGTGGATCGGCGCTGCTCGATGCTGTGAACCACCCACTTGGCCTGGCGGACCTTGTCGGCGAGGTAATCCTTGACCTCCTTGTCCTCGCTGTCCCGGAGCATCCGGCAGTAGTAGGAACTGATGTGGAGGCTGGGGAAGTAGTAGTCGTTGATGAGCAGCTCGAAGTGGTCGGGAAAGTTGACCACAAAGAGGTCGGGGTTGATGTAGATGAGGTTCTCCCGGGCGGCAAAGCCGCTGCCGGGCCGGGGGTTCAGGCTGCGGATGACGTCGCAGGCGGCGTGGACCTCCTCCTGGGGGACCCCCAGGGCCTTGGCAATGCAGCCGTATCGGTTCTTGCTCAGGGGGTCTAAGTAGCCCTCGGCGATTTTCAGGGCCAGTGCGCTGTCCTCCTTCCGGCGGCGGAGCTGGAGCACCAGGCACTCTGAGAGGCTCCGGGCCCCCACCCCGGCGGGCTCCAGGGTCTGGACCACCGCCAGGGCCTCCTCCAGCAGCTCCAGGGGGAGGTCCCACTCGGCGGCCAGCGCGGAGAGGTCCTCGTCCAGCCAGCCGTTCTGATTCAGAGACTCCACCAGGAGCTTTCCCGCCGTCATCACTGCGGGCTCCAGATCCATGAGCTCCAGCTGGGAGAGGATATAGAGATAGAGGTTCTCCTCGGCCTCGTCGGCGTTGCCGTAGTTGGAGATGGGGTCCCGCCCGTCTTCCTCGCTGTCCTGCTGGTGGTAGGCCCGGTTCTGGCTGTCGGTGGACTCCAGCCACTCCAGCTTCCGCCGCAGCACCGCAGTCTGGTCCTGGCCGGTGTAGACGTCCTCCATCTCCAGCACCGGGTTTTCCTGCGCCTGATTTTCGATGTACTCCAGCAGCTCCTGGGAGCCCATTTGCAAAATCTCCATCGACTGCATCATCTGCGGCGACAGAGTCTGCGCCTGTTTCATCGACATCTTCAGTTCCAAAGGTCTCGGCCCTCGCTTTCTCCCGTTCCCAATCGGTGGAATTTTCTCTCGCCAGTAGTATAGCAAATTTTTGCGCAAAAGACAATCCGCTCTTTTGCTTCCGCTGTATACTCGGGCATACGCCGGCTGTTCCGAAATTTTCCTTGTATCGCGCCCCCGGTTCCGGGCAGACTGAAGCCCAGGAACCCACTCCCGCCGGCCTCCTGAAAAAAGTCTGTTATTTTCCATTTTTCTGGTTGACAAATCCCCGCGGTTCTGTTAGAATGAACGTCGCTGCGGACGAGCATGAACGTCCGATGCGCTGGTGTAGCTCAGCTGGTAGAGCAGCTGATTTGTAATCAGCAGGTCGGGGGTTCGAATCCGTCCACCAGCTCCATTTTCAGAAGAAGCCCACTTTCTTCCGCTTTCGGCTAAAGCGCTAGGCGCTTTTGTGGGTCCCCAATTTCATATGGAGGAGTTCCCGAGTGGCCAAAGGGGGCAGACTGTAAATCTGTTGCGCTTCGCTTCGGTGGTTCGAATCCACCCTCCTCCACCAAAAAACGTCCTGCTTTCCGGCAGGACGTTTTTTGCTTGAGACCCTTGCATCCCAAGCGATGCAGGGGTTTTTTGCATGTCATCCAAACGCAAAGAGACACATGCTAGGGCTTGTTTGAAAAATCAGGAGACTTGTACTAAAGCAACAAAATAGCAATGGCGGCAAGGTAAACGAAGGCTA
>NZ_CALXGA010000065.1 GCF_944387725.1 uncultured Intestinimonas sp.
TTCAAGGAGGCCAGCAAGATGGCCCCCTGCATCATCTTCATCGACGAGATTGACACCATCGGCAAGTCCCGGGACAACCGCCTGGGGGGCAACGACGAGCGGGAGCAGACCCTCAACCAGCTCCTGGCCGAGCTGGACGGCTTCGACCCCAGCAAGGGCGTGATTGTCCTGGGGGCCACCAACCGGCCCGAGGTCCTGGACCAGGCCCTGCTGCGGCCCGGCCGCTTCGACCGGCGCATCATCATCGACCGGCCCAACCTGGCCGGGCGGCTGGCCACCCTACAGGTCCACACCCGGAACATCCGCCTGGCCGAGGACGTGGACCTGAAGAAGATCGCCCTGGCCACCGCCGGCACCGTAGGGGCCGACCTGGCCAACCTGGTGAACGAGGCCGCCCTCCGGGCCGTCCGTATGGGCCGGAAGGCTGTGAACCAGGCCGACCTCCTAGCCGCCTTCGAGCTGGTCATCGCCGGCACGGAGAAGAAGGGCAGCGTCCTCACCGAGTACGAGAAAAAGCTGGTGGCCTACCACGAAGTGGGCCACGCCATGGTCTCCTTCAAACAGAAGCACACCCAGCCGGTGCAGAAGATTACCATCGTCCCCCACACTGTGGGCTCCCTGGGCTACACCCTGCTGATGCCCGAGGAGGACAAGACCGAGCTGCGCACCAAGGATGAGCTCATGGCTGAAATCTCCATCTCCATGGGCGGCCGGGCCGCCGAGGAGGTGGTCATGGGGGTCCAGACCAACGGGGCCTCCCAGGATATCCAGCAGGCCACCCAGGTGGCCCGGAGCATGGTGGCCATGTACGGCATGAGCGACCGCATCGGCATGATGGCCCTGGCCTCCAAGCAGTCCCAGTACCTGGACAACGGTTACGGACTGGACTGTGCCCAGGAGACCGCCGCCGCCATGGATGAGGAGGTCCGAAAGCTCCTGGCCGAGTGCTACAGCCGGGCGGTGCAGATCCTCCAGGACAACCGGGAGGCCATGGACAAGGTGGTGGAGTACCTCCTCCAGAAGGAGACCATCACCGGCGCCGAGATGATGGCCATTCTGGAGGGCCGGGACCCCGCCACCGCCGACAGCGAGCTCCCCGAAGGGAATACGCCCCCCGCCTCCCAGCCTCCCGCCGGCTCCCAGGGAGACGAGCCCCCGGCCAAGAAGATCTATATCTTCAACAGCCAGGAGGGGCAGGGAGAGACTCAGCCTCCCCAGGAGGACGGCTCCAGCGGGCAGGACGATGACCAGTTTTAAAAACCAGACGCACAGCCGCCGGTGGGCCTCCCTGGGGAAGTCCACCGGCGGCTGCGATAGGGCGGACTTCCGCAGAACTGCCCCGTAAAAGCCGGAGGGGCCCGGAACAGGAGGCGCGGCATGACCTATCTCACACAGCTCCCCTCCCCCTTGGGGACCCTCACCCTGGCCAGCGACGGGGAGGCCCTCACCGGACTGTGGCTGGAGGGACAGAAGTACTTCCGAAACGGCTGTCCCCCGGACCCGGTCCGCCGGGAGGCCCTGCCGGTCTTCCGGCAGGCGGAGGACTGGCTCCGGCGCTACTTCGCCGGGGCGCGTCCCGGGCCGGAGGCGCTGCCCCTGCGGCCGCAGGGGAGCCCCTTCCAGCAGACGGTGTGG
Source organism: uncultured Intestinimonas sp. (assembly GCF_944387725.1). Taxonomy (GTDB): domain Bacteria; phylum Bacillota; class Clostridia; order Oscillospirales; family Oscillospiraceae; genus Intestinimonas. The sequence goes on from NZ_CALXGA010000065.1 coordinate 1,636, forward strand.
GGGCTCCTGAAGGGGATCCCCTATGGGACGGTGACCACCTACAAGGCCCTGGGGGAGCGGACCGCCGCCGCTCTGGGCCGGGAGCGTACACCGGCCCGGGCTGTGGGCGGGGCGGTGGCCCGCAACCCCATCTCCCTTGTCATCCCCTGCCACCGGGTAGTGGGGGCGGACGGCAGCCTCACCGGCTACGCCGGGGGCCTGGATCGGAAGGTTTGGCTTCTGGCCCTGGAGGGGGTGGCGCTCTCGGGGGCGGCGGTGCTCCGGCGGAGCGCCACCTGAGCCTTACGGCGCGCGCCCGGCCCTCCTCCAGGGCAGAGATGTTGAAGCGCAAAATGCGCCCCCGCAGGTCCCTGTGGACCTGCGGGGGCGCACGGCGTTTCTGGTCTGGTCAAACCGAGTGCTTTACCCGGTCGTGCTCCTCGGCCCGCTTGGCGTTGTTGAAGCGGTCCAGGGCGCCCACCAGGTAGCCGGTGATGCGGCGGATGCGCTCAAAGGGGACGCCGGCGGCCTCGGTGCGGCCGCAGCCGGGGCACTGGTCCCCGATAATCCCGGAAAAACCGCACACCGGGTCCCGGTCCACCGGATGGTTGACGCTGCCGTAGCCGATCCCCTGCTCCTTCATGTCCCGGATGACCCGCTCGAAGGCCTCCAGGTTTTCGCTGGGGTCGCCGTCCATTTCCACATAGCTGATGTGTCCGGCGTTGGTCAGAGCATGGTATGGGGCCTCGATGACGATCTTGTCGTGGGCCGAGATGGGGAAGTACACCGGCACATGGAAGGAGTTGGTGTAATAGTCCCGGTCGGTGATGCCCTCCAAAACCCCATACTTCTCCCGGTCCATGCGGACAAAGCGGCCGGAGAGGCCCTCCGCCGGGGTGGCCAGCAGGGAGAAGTTGAGGCCCCGCCGTGCGCTCTCGGCATCCATGCGGGAGCGCATGTGGCCGGTGATCTCCAGCCCCAGGACTCTGGCCTTCTGGCTCTCGCCGTGGTGGGCCCCCACCAGGCTCTTGAGGGTCTCGGCCAGGCCGATGAAGCCCACCGAGAGGGTGCCGTGCTTTAGAACCTCCCGGACCTCGTCGTCCCAATTCAGCTTGTCCGAATCCAGCCACACCCCCTGGCCCATGAGGAAGGGGTAGTTGTAGACGTGCTTGCGGCACTGAATCTCAAAGCGCTCCAAGAGCTGGTCCACGCACAGGTCCAGCATCCGGTCCAGGCCCTCGAAGAAGGCGTCCACATCCCCCCTGGCCTTGATGGCCAGCCGTGGGAGGTTGATGGTGGTGAAGGAGAGGTTCCCCCGGCCGTTGCAGATCTCCCGGTCCGGGTCGCAGACGTTGCCGATGACCCGGGTGCGGCAGCCCATGTAGGCGATCTCGGTCTCCGGGCGGCCGGGCCGGTAGTACTGGAGGTTAAAGGGGGCGTCCAGGAAGGAGAAGTTGGGGAAGAGCCGCTTGGCTGAGCAGCGAATGGCCAGCTGGAAGAGGTCGTAGTTGGGCTCCCCGGGGTTATAGTTGACCCCCTCCTTCACCCGGAAAATCTGGATGGGGAAGATGGGGGTCTCCCCGCCCCCCAGGCCGGCCTCGGTAGCCAGCAGGACGTTTTTCATCACCATGCGCCCCTCGGGAGAGGTGTCCATGCCGTAGTTGATGGAGGAGAAGGGGGTCTGGGCTCCGGCCCGGGAGTGCATGGTGTTCAGGTTGTGGATCAGGGCCTCCATGGCCTGATAGGCGGCCCGGTCGGTCTCCTTGACCGCCCGCCGGTGGGCGAAGGTCTGGGCCCGGCGCAGGTCCTCCTCCGTCCCGTAGGGGGCCAGCAGGGGGAGCTCAGCGGTGAAGTAGGCCCCGCAGTCGGCCAGGGTGGGACGCAGTCCGGCGTCCTGTTCCAGGGAGGCCGCCAGGGCCTTCAGCTCCCCCTCCGGGTCCTGGACGCCGCACAGGAGGGTCAGGGCCCGGGCCAGGTTCTGCCGGTAGAGCCGGGCAAAGGTCTTCCGCACCCCGTCGGCCATGCTGTAGTCGAAGTTCACGATGGACTGCCCGCCGTGCTGGTCGTTCTGGTTGGACTGGATGGCGATGCAGGCCAGAGCGGCATAGGAGGAGATGTCGTTGGGCTCCCGGAGGGCGCCGTGGCCGGTGGAGAAGCCGGCCCGGAAGAGCTTTTGGAGGTCGATCTGGCAGCAGGTGGTGGTGAGGGTGAGAAAGTCCAGGTCGTGGATGTGGATGTCCCCCTCCCGGTGGGCCCGGGCGTGCTCCGGGTTGAGCACGAACATATCGTAAAACTGCTTAGCCCCCTCCGAGCCGAACTTGAGCATGGCGCCCATGGCGGTGTCCCCGTCAATGTTGGCGTTCTCCCGCTTGAGGTCGCTGTCGGTGGCCTTGGAGAAGGTGATGTCCTCGTAGACCTTCATGAGCCGGGTGTTCATCTCCCGGACCTTGCTGCGCTCGTTGCGGTAGAGGATGTAGGCCTTGGCGGTCTGGATATAGCCGTTGTCCATCAGCACCCGCTCCACCAGGTCCTGGATGTGCTCCACCTCCGGCTGGGGCTCTCCCTCCAGCTCCAGGATGGAGACCACCTCCTCCGCCAGCTGGGCGGCGGTGTTCCCATAGCCGGGCTTGTAGGTGGCGTCGAATGCCTTGGCGATGGCCGAGGCGATCTTGATCTGGTCAAAGGGCGCCACGCGCCCGTCCCGCTTGCGGATGCTGGTCATGGTCATGTTCAAGTCCTCCCCCTGTGCCGCCCCGCCCGGCCCGGAGGGCGGCGGACGGGATGGACTCAGACACAATATCTTGTGTTCTTTTGCGGATATAACTCCTATATCATACACAATCTGGGGCAAACCGTCAAGGAAAACCCACGTCGAATTTCCAGCGTATTTTTTAGATAAGTTGCCAGTAGACACGATTTTCTCCGCAGTTCGCGCCCCCTCTTTTTCGGGGGATCTTCTCCTTGCCAGGGAGGGCGGCGGAGGAGAAGGTCCGGCAGTATTGGCAGCCATAACGTTCCGCCAGGCGCCGGTATTTTCTGGCGATTATCTTGCAGAGAAAGCGGCATCCTCCTGCAAAAGGGCCGGCCCGGTATCCTGTTGTGTCCATGTAAAGCGATACGGTTCGCTTCCGCCTGCCGGCCGGATAGAGGACCCCGGAAAAGGCGGTCTGGCCAAAAATCAATTTCCGCAGGGTACATGCAGTGACTGATTCGGCACCTGTTCCACACGGATTTCTTTGCAAATTATTTTTGCCGTCAAGACCGCCAAATCAATGGATACATGATAAAATCCTTTACACGCTTTGCTCTCGCTGAGGGCAATATCTTGCCCGTAATAGCCAAGCTGCGGCTTGCGCATATCGCGCACATGGTCGATGGTTCGCCAAACAGCATCCGTTTCATATGTAACCTGATAACACACCAAAAATGAAATTTTCCAGCTGGTATCGGCGTCGTTATAAATCAGTAACGTCACTTCATCTCCAAAAAAGCTGGAATAAAAATCCAGTATATTCGCATCCCAATACTCCGTCTGGTCAATCTCAGCCTGCATCGTCTCAAGCATAACAGATTCGCTCCTCATCGTTCTTGCCCGCCCCGTCCCGATTGGCAGGGACGGGGCGGCGTTTTAGTTCCGGCGCCTCCGGGCGGGCCGGTCCGCCTGGTTCTGGCAGAAGTCCAGGAGCCGGGGTCCGGCGGCCCGGCTCCGCTACGTCATGATTGTGTAAAAACACAGATTGACTCTTGTAATTTTGCCACCGCCTTGTTACTATTATGATATCCCGGCGCACAGACCGCAGGCGCCTGTAGATCCTCAAATCAAGAAAGGTGGAATCGCAGCAATGAAACGAAAGCCCCTGCTCCTGGCCTTGGCCATGGCCTTCGGCCTGGCCGCCCCCGCCGGAGCCGCCGAGGCGGCGGACGCCCAAATCGTAATCCTGCACACCAACGACGTCCACTGCCAGATCGACCCCGTTACCGACCCGGAGATCGGCTCCGTCACCAGCCTCGGCTACGCCGGCGTGGCCGCCTACAAGGCCGAAATGGAGGCCCAATACGGCGCGGAGAACGTCATCCTGGTGGACGCCGGCGACGCCATCCAGGGCGGCCCCGTGGGCACCCTGTCCCAGGGGTCCTACATCGTGGACATCATGAACCAGGTGGGCTACGACCTGGCCGTGCCCGGCAACCACGAGTTTGACTACGGCATGGACAACTTCCTGGACCTGGCCCGGAACCGGGCCCAGTACCCCTACCTCTGCGCCAACTTCACCGACCTGGAGGGCAATCCCATCCTGGACGCCTACACCCTGGTGGAGGCCGGCGGCGTCACCGTGGGCTTCGTGGGCATCGACACCCCCGAGTCCTTCACCAAATCCACCCCCACCTACTTCCAGGACGGAAACGGCAACTATATCTACAGCTTCTGCCAGGGCAACGACGGCCAGGACCTCTATGACGCCGTCCAGGCCGCCGTGGACGCCGCCACCGCCGCCGGGGCCGACTATGTGGTGGCCGTGGGACACCTGGGCAACGAGGGCTCCACCGATGTGTGGACCTCCACCGCCGTCATCGCCAACACCACCGGCATCGACCTCTTTATCGACGGCCACTCCCACGAGACCTATGACCAGGTGGTCCAGAACGCCGGCGGCGAGGACGTGATCCTTGCCCAAACCGGCACCAAGCTGGCCAGCCTGGGCAAGGTGACCATCGACACCGCCACCGGGGACATCACCGCCGGGCTGGTCAGCGGCTACGCCCAGCAGGACCCCGGCGCCGCCGCCTTTGTGGCCCAGATCAACGAGGCGTTTGCCGGGGTGCTCCAGGAGGTGGTGGCCCGGACCGACGTGGCCCTCACCACCCTGGACCCCGACACCGGCGAGCGGGCTGTCCGCAGCGCCGAGACCAACCTGGGCGACCTGTGCGCCGACGCCTACCGCACCCTCCTGGGGGCCGACGTGGCCTTCGTCAACGGCGGCGGTATCCGGGCCGACATCGCCGCCGGGGACATCACCTATGAGGATATCATCAACGTCCACCCCTTCGGCAACGAGGCCTGCCTGGTGGAGACCTCCGGCCAGGACCTCCTGGACGCCCTGGAGCTGGGGGCCCGCCTCTATCCCGAGGAGAACGGCGGCTTCCTCCAGGTCTCCGGCCTCACCTACACCATTGACGCCTCCGTCCCCTCCTCCGTGGTCCTCAGCGACGAGGGGGCCTTCGTGGAGGTGGCCGGGGCCTACCGGGTGAAGGACGTCGCCGTGAACGGCGCGCCCCTGGACCTGACGGCTACCTACACCCTGGCCTCCCACAACTACATGATTAAGAGCGGCGGAGACGGCTTCGTCATGTTTATGGACGACAACCTCCTCCAGGACTCCGTCCTCATCGACAACCAGGTCCTCATCAACTACATTGTGGACGAGCTGGGCGGCGTGGTCGGCGAGGAATACGCCGATCCCCGGGGCCAGGGCCGCATCACCGTGGTGAACGCCGCCGAGACCCCCGAAGAGACCCCCGAGGAAGCCCCCCAGGAGACCCCCGAGACCCCCAGCGGGTGGACCGACGTGGACCAGGGCGCCTGGTACGCCCAGGCCGTGAACTACGTCATCGCCAACGGCATCATGGGCTCCACCAGCGCCGGGGCCAACGTCTTCAGCCCCAACGGCGCCGTCACCCGGGCCACCGTCTTCCAGACCTTCTACAACATGGCCGGCCAGCCCGCTGTGGCTGAGGCCGCCAGCTTCCCCGACGCCGCCGGCGCCTGGTACGCCGCCTCCGCCGCCTGGGCCGAGGACGTGGGCCTCACCACCGGCGACGGCTCCGGCGCCTACGCCGGGGACCGGGCCGTCACCCGGGCCGAGCTGGCCACCATTGTGGTCCGCTTCGCCCAGTACCAGAACCGGACCCTCACCGCCGGGGACCTGAGCGCCTTTGCCGACGCCGGTCAGGTGGCCGCCTGGGCCGGCGAGGGCCTGTCCCTGGCCGTGGGCTCCGGCCTCCTCTCCGGCAAGTCCAGCGGCCTGCTGGACCCCAACGGCACCGCCGTCCGGGCCGAGCTGGCCACCATCCTCATGAACTACGCCGGCAGCGCCGCCCCCGAGGAGTCCCCCGTTGAGGAGGCCCAGGGCGTCCTCAGCGGCACGGTCACCGCTGTGAGCCGGTACGGCAACATCACCACCGACCTCTCCCTGGACGCCGTGGCCGCCGCCGGTTTCGAGGCCGGCGACCTCCTCACCGTCACCGTGGGGGAGACCACCCTGGAGGCCCCCTTCGGCGCCGCCTACAGCGACGTGGACACCGGCAGCGTGGTGGTCCTCCCCGACAGCGACGCCAACACCCTGGCCGCCGCCATCAACATGGGCAACTTCTCCGAGACCTACGGCGCGGTGGAGGGGACTGTCCTTACTTTCGCCATGGCGGAAAAGGCCGGCTACCTGGAGGAGTACCAGATCCGCAACATCGACGCCCTGCGGACCAACGACCGGGCCGACTACGCCTCCGACGAGGTCTTTGCCAACTTCCGCCCCATCGTCATGGGGGACATCGCCCAGGGGGTCCTCTACCGCTCCTCCAGCCCCGTGAACCCCGAGCTGGGCCGGAACACCTACGCCGACGCCCTGGCCCAGGCTGCCGGCATCCGCACCGTCCTCAACCTGGCCGACAGCCAGGCGGGCATGGAGGCCTATGAGGGCTATGCTGAGAGCAACTACGCCACCCTGAACGTCATCCCCCTGGAGATGGGGGTGGACTTCGCCGCCGGGGACTTCGCCGCCAAGCTCAAGACCGGCCTGGAGTTCCTGCTGGCCAACGAGGGCCCCTACCTCATCCACTGCAACGAGGGCAAGGACCGGGCCGGCTTCGTCTCCGCCGTCCTGGAGGCCCTGATGGGGGCCAGCCTGGACGAGATTGTGGCCGACTACATGACCTCCTATGTGAATTACTACCATGTGGAGGCGGGCTCCGAGCGCTACAATCGCATCGCCGAGAGCAACATCCTCTCTACCCTGCGGACCCTGGCCGGGCTGGAGGAAGGGGCCGATCTGGCCTCCGCCGACCTCCAGGCCGCCGCTGCGGCCTACCTCACCGACACCGTGGGCCTCTCCGCCCAGCAGGTGGAGGACCTCCAGGCCCTCCTCTCCGGCGCCGCCGGAGCCGAGGCCGCCGCCTGACCCCCTTCTGAAGCACCGTGCATCCCTTTGGCCCCCCCCTTCTGCCTGACAGCGCATCCAAACGCTGTGGGCGGAAGGGGGGCCTTTTTGCGCAAAAACGACCGGCAGAGGTTTCCCAGCCGCCCAGTCCGCCGATGCCGGCTTACGGTTGGGTTGGGGTCTGCACGCGCCGGGGGCGGCTCGCCTGGGAGACCCGGCCCCGGGCGATCTCCTGTAGGGCGGAGACCAGGGCGGCGGCCTCCTCCCGGGTATTCTCCGGAGAGAAGGAGACCCGCAGGGTCCCCAGCAGTTCCCACTTGGGCCGTCCGGTGGCGGCGAAGACGTAGCTGGGCTTCCCCCGGCGGCAGGCCGAGCCGGCCGAGACAAAAATATCCCGGTCGCTGAGCTCCCGCACCAGCATCTCGCTGGGATAGCCCGGCAGCGAGACGGCGCAGATGTGGGGGGCGTCCCCGGCGCTCACCACCACCGCCTGGGGCAGGGCGGCCTGGAGGGATTCCAGGAAGAACTGCTTGAGCGCTGTCATATGCGCCGTATGTTCCTCCCGGCGGTCCAGCCACGCCTGGCAGGCCGCCGCCAGGGCGGCGATCTGGGCGGTGGCCTCGGTGCCGGACCGGAGCCCTCCCTCCTGGCCCCCGCCCAGAAGCAGGGGCGGGAGCTTCCGGCCCGTTCGGACATAGAGGGCCCCCACGCCCTTGGGGGCCCCGACCTTGTGGCCGCTGAGGGTCAGCAGGTCCACCCCCAGCCCCTCCGGGGTAAAGGGGACCTTCAGAAAGCCCTGGACCGCGTCGGTGTGGACCAGGGCGGGACACCCGCTGCGCTGGACGGCCTCCGCCGCCTCCCGGACGGGGAGGAGGGTCCCCAGCTCGTTGTTCACCAGCATCATGGACACCAGCACCGTGTCCGGCCGCAGGGCCCCCTGCACCTGGGCGGGGGAGATGCGGCCGCTCCGGTCCGGGCGCAGGTAAGTCACCTCGTACCCCTGGGCGCTCAGGGCCCGGAGGGGCTCCAGCACGGCGGCGTGCTCAATGGCGGTGGTGACAATGTGTTTTCCCTTCCGCTTCCCCAGCTCCAGGGCAGCCCGGATGGCCCAGTTGTCCCCCTCGGTGCCGCAGGAGGTAAAGACCACCTCCTCCGCCTGGCAGCCCAGGGCCCGGGCCACCACAGCCCGGCCGGCCGCCAGCCGCTCCGCCGCCGCCCGCCCCAGGGCATACCGGCTGGAGGGGTTGCCGAAGTCCCGGGTCATCACCTCCAGGGCAGCCTGGGCCGCCTCGGGACACACCCGGGTGGTGGCCGCGTTGTCCAAGTAAATCATAAGTCCTTTCGCTCCTGTGTGCAAGATTGGCTTCATTGTACCCCCGGCCGGGGAAGGCGTCAAGGGCGGGACGGGCGCTTCCGCCTGACCGGGGCGCGATTTTTCTAAAAAGGCCCCACCAATTTGCGGGCATTTTGTTCCCCTCGTGGCTTGACAAGGCTTCGATGGAAAGATATACTGTATTCCGACAGAAATAGAAGGTTTTCTAAACGGGGCTGCGGCCCGGAAAGGAAGTTGAACTATGAGCGCAATCAAGCTGCGGGAGGGCGTCTGGTCGGTAGGGGTTCTGAACCCGTCCCTGCGGGTCTTCGACATTGTCATGACCTCCCCCTACGGCACCTCTTATAACGCCTACCTGGTGACGGGAGGGGAGAAGACCGCCCTCATTGAAACCGTCCACAAGGACTATTTTGACCAGCTGGTGGGCAACATCCAGGAAGTCCTTCCCCTGGAGAAGCTGGACTACCTCATCATGAACCACACCGAGCCCGACCACTCCGGCAGCGTCCGGGCCCTGCTGGAGCGCTGCCCCAACCTGAAGGTGATCTGCTCCAACCCGGCCAGGAAGTTCCTCAACGCCATTGCCAACGAGGATTTCCCCTGCCAGGTGGTGAAGGACGGGGACACCCTGGACCTGGGGGGCAAGACCCTCACCTTCCTCAGCGCCCCCCTGCTCCACTGGCCGGACACCATGTTTACCTGGGACCCGGCGGACCAGACCCTCTTTACCTGCGACTTCCTGGGGGCCCACTTCTGCGAGCCCACCATGGTGGACACCGGCATCCAGGCCGAGTATCGGGGGCGCTATGAGGCGGAGCTGAAGAACTACTTCGACTGCATCTTCGGGCCCTTCCACCCGGCGGTGCTGGCGGGCCTTGACAAGCTGCCGGCGGAGGCCCGGCTGGTCTGCACCAGCCACGGCCCCTGCCTTACCGCCGCCACCCTGGAGCGCGCCAAGGACTGCTACCGCCAGTGGGCCGCCCCCCAGCCCCGGAGCGCCGTCAAAACCGCCGCGGTGGTCTACTGCTCGGCCTATGGCTGCACCAAGGCCCTGGCGGAGGCCATGGCCGCCGCCCTTACGGAGGACGGCCTCCAGGTCACCGCCCACGATGTGGTCTTCGACGACCCCGCCGCCCTCACCGGCCTGGTGAACGACAGCGACGTGGTGCTCTTCGGCGCCCCCACCCTCAACCGCAACGCCCCCGAGGCCATTTGGGACGCCGTCCACGCCGTGGACGCCATCAACACCCGGGGCCGGGCCGCCGGAGCCTTCGGCTCCTTTGGCTGGACCGGGGAGGCCCCCGGAATGCTCCACGAGCAGCTCCGGCAGCTCAAGCTGGCGGTGCCCGCCGCCCCCTTTAAGGTCTGCTTCGTCCCCACCCAGGCCGACCTGGAGGCTGCGGCGGCCTGGGCCCGCTCCGTGGCCGCCCTGGCCAAGGGGCCGGAGGCCCCCGCTGCCCCCGCTCCCGCCAAGGCCAAGAAGTACGTCTGCTCCATCTGCGGCTATATCTACGACCCTGCGGCCGGGGACCCGGACCGGGGCGCTGCCCCCGGCACCCCCTTTGAGGCCCTTCCCGACGACTGGACCTGCCCTCTGTGCCGCATGGGCAAGGACAAGTTTGAGCCTGTGGACTGACGCAGGAGGAAATAAGCTGGACAGCCCTTTTGAAGCTGTCCAGCCTATTTTTTGCCCTATTTCGCAGCGGGCCCCCGGCCGGGGGCGGTCAGCTCTTGGGCTGCTTGCCGTCCTCCTCCAGCAGGACCTTGGCCGAGGCGCACAGGCCGGCCAGGGCCTGAATCTCGCTGGGAATGATGATCTTGGTGGCCTTGCCGTCGGCGGCGGCCTGGAATGCCTCCAGGGCCTTGAGCTTCACCACCGCCTCGCTGGCGTTGGCCTGGTTCAGGAGCTTGATGGCCTCAGCGGTGGCCTCCTGGACCTTGCGGATGGCCTCGGCCTCGCCCTCGGCCTTCAGGATGGAGGCCTGTTTGGCGGCGTCGGCCCGGAGGATCAGGGACTGCTTCTCTCCCTCGGCCACCAGGATCTGGCTCTCCTTCTGGCCCTGGGCCTGGAGGATGGCCTCCCGGCGCTCCCGCTCGGCCCGCATCTGCTTCTCCATGGAGTCCTGGATGTCCCGGGGCGGGATGATGTTCTTCAGCTCCACCCGGTTGACCTTGATGCCCCAGGGGTCGGTGGCCTCGTCCAGGA
>NZ_CALXGA010000066.1 GCF_944387725.1 uncultured Intestinimonas sp.
ATTCTGGTGGACTACTACCTGGCCCTGGAGCCCGCCAACCCCGCCGGGGAGATCGACGGCATCGAGACGGTGGAGCCGGCCTACGGCATTCCCTCCCGGTGGATTCTTCCGGAGAACAAGGAGATGGCCGAAATTTACGGCTATACCGTCATCACTCCCCTGACGGTAATGCTCACCCACCTCTCGGAGACCATCAAAAAGCACGCCTGGGAGCTGCTTAACCGCTCCGAGACCATGCAGCTGGTGGAACACCTCAAGCAGACCGAGCCCGAGCTGGTGGCCGACGCCATTCCCAACGCCATTACCTACGCCAATCTGGAGAAGATTCTGAAAAGCCTCCTCCAGGAGGGCATCCCCATCAAGGACCTGGCCACCATTCTGGAGACGATCGTGGACGCCAGCGCCACCACCCACGACATCGACCTGATCACCGAACAGGTCCGCGGGGCCCTGAGCCGCACCATCACCCGCCGCTTCTGCGAAAACGGCCAGCTTCGGGTGGTGACCCTGGACGCCGAGGTGGAAAAGAAGGTCCTCTCGGCCCTGACCAAGAACGACCGGGGGGTCTACCTGGCCTTGAGCCCGGATGTCATGCAGCAGATCGTGGCCCAGCTGGGCGAGCTGCGAAAGAAGTTCAACGAGCTCTCGCAGACGCCCATCGTGCTCACCAGTCAGATCATCCGGGTCTATCTCAGCCGGATGCTCCACCAGTTCTACCCGGACATCTATGTCCTCTCCTTCAATGAGATCACCAGCAATGTTCAAATCCAGGCCATTGGCAACATTGTACTGGAAAAACAGGAGATGCGCGCCTGAGCCCCACAATGCGCCGGGCGCCGCGCCAACAACGGGCAGCCGAGATCGGACCGGAGGGAGGTCCTGCCGATGGAAGCGATAAAAGAGAAAACGCCGCCGAATGGCCGGACAGGGACCTTTTCTCAGACGGAGATCGGCCAGATGGGGAATAAGGCCCTGCTGGAGGCATACAGGGAGACGGGAGACCCAGAGCTGAAATGGGCGCTGGTGCTCCGGTTCACCGAGATGGTCCGCCGGGTCGCCGTCCAGGTCTGCGGCCTCTACAGCGGCTTTGCTCAGCTGGACGACATCATCAGCGAAGGCCTTCTGGTGCTGCTCAACGCAGTGGATAAGTTCGACCCCTCCAAGGATGTGAAGTTTGAGACCTACGTCTCCAAGCGCCTGCGGGGCATGGTCATTGACCTGGCCCGGCACCAGGACTGGCTGCCCCGCCAGGTGCGGCAGAAGTCCGTGAAGCTCAACCGGGCCGCAGAGGAGCTGGCCATTCAGCTGGGGCATACGCCCGACAGCCAGGAGATGGCCGACTTTCTGGGGGTCTCCAAGGAGGAGTACGCCTCCATGCTTTCGGAGACTGCCATGTCCGGCCTGCTCTCCTTTGAGTCCATGCTCACCTCGGGGCCCGGGCGGGGGCTGGCCGCGCCCGGTCAGGAGGACCAGCCGGAGGAGCTCTACGAGGAGCAGGAGCTCCATGAGGTCCTGCGGCAGGGGGTTGCCTCCCTGCGGGAAAAGGAGCGGCTGGTTTTGTCCCTCTATTACGAGAAGGAGCTGAATATGAAGGAGATCGCCCAGGTGCTGAACGTCAGCGCCCCCCGGGTCTCCCAAATCCACAGCCGGGCGATTCAGCACCTTCGGCTCTATATGAAGCAGTATTTGGAAGCGTGAACGAACAGAAAGGCGGCGTGTGTCATGACCAAGGGATTTTACAATCTGACCTCCGGGATGCTCTCTCAAAGCCGGCGCCTGGACGTAGTGGCCAACAACATGACCAACCTGTCCACCCCGGGCTACAAAAAGGAGACCTACACGGACAGCACCTTTGAGGAGGTGCTCTACAGCCTGGTGGGCAACAAGGACAAGACCGGCGCCCAGGTGATTGGGGAGCAGAGCTATGTCCTGGCCCCCAGCGAGTTCTATGTGGACTACAGCCAGGGGGGGCTGGAGGAGACCGGCCTGAATCTGGACTTTGCCATCGAGGGGGACGGCTTTTTCGCCATTCAGGCGGAGGCGGGCATTGAGTACACCCGGGGCGGCAGCTTCTCTCTGGACGAGGAGGGCTGCCTCTACCTGCCGGGACACGGGCGGGTGCTGGGGATGGACGAACAGCCCATCCAGCTCACCACTGACGCCATCCGGGCCGACAGCCAGGGGAACCTTTACACCCAGGACGGGGGCTACTACCTGGGGCAGATCGGGGTCTTCACCTTCGCGGACAACGCCCAGCTGGTGAAGGAGGCCAGCGGCCTCTTCGGCGCCAACGGCCAGGCCGCAGCGCCCACGGAGGGGCTGGTCCACTGGAAGTGGGTGGAGAGCGCCAACGTGGACATGGTGTCGGAGATGACCCAGATGATGACTGCCCAACGGGCCCTCCAGAGCGCCGCCCAGATCATTAAGCTTCACGATGAGCTATTGAACCGGGCCACCAGCGAAGTGGGCCGGATGTAAGAGAGGAGAGGTTTCGCGTGATCCAGGCATTTTATAACGCCGCTGTGGGCGCCCAGCAGCAGATGCTGCGGCTGAACGTCCAGGCCAACAACATTGCCAACGTCAACCATTACGGCTTTAGGGCGGAAAAGCCCGCCTTTGAGGCCCTGATGTACCGCAACATTGCCGGCGCAGACGGCGCGGAGCTCCCCAAGGGCGCCGGTACCCGGGTGGTGTCCACCGCAACCGACTTCTCCCAGGCCGCCCTGGAGGAGACCGGACGGGCCCAGGACTATGCCATCTTTGGCCTGGGCTTCTTCGCCCTCTTCGACCCCTCCACCCAGGAGATCTCCTTCACCCGGGACGGGTCCTTCTCTCCGGCCATGTTCCAGGAGCAGAACGAGGCGGGGGAGTTGGAGCATGTCTGGTACCTCTCCGACGGGGAGGGGCGGCAGGTCCTCAACACCGGCGGCTATCCCATCGTCATGACTGATTTTAACGCCGAGCAGCCGGTGGGGGTCTTTCTCATTCAGTACCAGGATGGATTGCAGCACCTGGACAGCGGCCGCTTCCTGGCCGGGGACAAGAACGGCGACGTGTGGATGGGCGGCGCCCAGGTCCTGCGGGGCTATCTGGAGACCTCCAACACCGACCTTGCCTATGAGATCAGCAAGGTGATCGAGGCCCAGCGGGCCTATAGCTACGCTCTGCGGATGGTCACCACGGCAGATGAGGTGGAGACCACCATCAACGGCCTCACCGGTGCCTGAGGGGGAGCGGCAGATGAAGAAATTTGAAGATTTCAACGTGCTGGAGCTGGATACCATCCGGGAGATCGGCAGCATTGGCACCGGCAACGCGGCCACGGCCCTGTCCGGGGTGCTGGGCTGCGAGGTCCGCATCACCATGCCGGAGGTGCGGATTATGGGCTACAACGAGGCCATTGACTGGATTGGCGGCCCGGAGATCATCACCGCCGGCGTGTTGGTCCGGCTGGATGGAGAGCTCAAGGGCATCATGCTCTCGGTCCAGCAGCTTGATTTCATCAATCTGGTGCTCTCGCGCACTGTGGGGCAGGTGGTGGAGGACTACAGCCAGCTCACCGATCTGGACCGCTCTGCCCTGGTTGAGGTGGGGAATATCATGATCTCCACCTTTATCAACGCCCTGTCGGGGCTGGCGGATCTCACCATCACCCTGACCGTTCCGGCCTTCGCTGTGGATATGCAGGGGGCGATCCTGGCGGTTCCCATGGCCGAATATGGGGGACAGTCCGACTATATCATGACCATTGGAGCCGACTTTATCTGTAACCAGAAGGCTGTGCCGTGTCACCTTCTGCTGTCTCCGGATATCGGGTCCCTGAATTTTTTGCTGAAGAAACTGGGGGTTCTGGATGGCTGACAAGCTGGTGGTGGGGATTGCGGATATGAAGATGGCCAGCCGGGAGGGAATGCTCATTACCTACGCCCTGGGCTCCTGCATCGGCATCTGCCTCTATGACCCGGTCCTCCGGCTGGCCGCCCTGGTCCATGTCATGCTCCCCCTGAACATGGAGACCGGGCGAAAGTCCCCCCTAAAGTATGCGGATTCCGGCATCCGGGAGACCTTGAAGCAGATGGAGGCCCGGGGGGCCAAGCGCAGCCGGATCACGGCCAAAATTGCCGGCGGCGCACGGATGTTTGATGTGCCCGGCAACGGCAGCCTGGGCAACATTGGCCAGCGCAACATTGAAAGCGTTCATATGACCCTGAAGCGGGAGGGGATCAAGCTCCTGAAGGAGGATGTAGGCGGAAGCGTGGCCCGGACCCTGCTCTTCGACGCGGCCACAGGCCAGGCCTGCGTCCGCAGCTATGGCAAACCAGAGCTGATCTTCTGAGCGCCCGGCAGAAATGGACTAGAAACGAGGGATCGACGAAAATGGAGTACAGCAACAGTGAGATTTTGTTGGAGACAGGGACCAATGAGATCGAGATCATGGAGTTCACCATTGACGGGAACTTGTTCGGCATCAATGTGGCTAAGGTGCGGGAGATCATGATGTCGGCCCCCGTCCGCCCCATGCCCCACTCCCATCCGGCGGTGGAGGGCATCTTCAAGCCCCGGGACATCGTCATCACGGTGGTGGATTTGCCCAAGTACCTCAGCGGGCAGGAGGAGGAGAAGCGTCCCAAGGACCTGTTCATCGTCACCAACTTCAACAAGATGCACATTGCCTTCCGGGTTCATACGGTAGTCGGCATCAGCCGCATTTCCTGGACCGACATCCAGAAGCCGGACAAGACCGTCTCCGGCGGGCCGGATGGCGTGGCCACCGGCATTGCCCAGTGCGGCAGCAATCTGGTGACTATCCTGGACTTTGAGAAGATCGTGGCGGAGATCGCCCCCCAGACCAGCATCCAGCTCAGCGAGGTGGAGGATCTGGGGCCCCGGGAGCGCAGCGACAAGCCCATCTGGGTGGCTGAGGACTCCATCCTGCTCTCTCAGATGATCCGCACTGCCCTGACCAAGGCGGGATACACCAACCTGAGTATGTTTGCCAACGGAGCGGAGCTCTGGGAGCAGCTTGAGACGCTGCGGGGGAGCGACAACCTCTGTGAACAGGCAGCCCTGATCATTACCGACCTGGAGATGCCTCAGATGGACGGACACCGGCTTACCAAGCTCATCAAGGATGACAGCTCCCTCAAGCAGATCCCGGTCATCATATTCTCCTCCCTCATTACGGAGGAGATGCGGCGCAAGGGCAAGGAGGTGGGCGCCGACGAGCAGCTCAGTAAGCCGGAGATCGGCCATCTCATCAGCGTCATTGACCAGCTTCTGGCCCGCGCCAGTATACAGAGGAAGGATGGAGGAAGGGTATGAGCAATAAATACATTGTGCGGCAGCCCATCAAGAACGCCGAGAACAAGATCATTGGCTATGAAATTCAGTACTACGGGGAAAATCAGGCCTTCAGCAGCGGGGATACCGTCACGACCACTGATTTTGCCGCCGCAGACACCATCTACAGCTTCCTGACGCAAAATACCGACAAGCTGCTGCGGGGGTCTCTGAATTTCATGACCTTCACCACTACGCTGTTGATGAAGCGTACCCCCCGGCTCTTTGACAAGGATGAGCTGGTGATCCAGATTGATGACAGCGTCATCATTCACCCTCTGGCGATGCGGATGGTTCAGCAGTATGCCAAGGATGGCTACAAGGTGGCAGTGAATGAGTTCCAGTTCGCTCCCCGGTATCTGGGCATTCTGGACGGCATTGACTACATTAAGCTCAACTTCCAGAGTACGCCGGACCTGACGCTGAAGAACATCATCGAGATTGCCCACAGCATGAAGAAGAAGTGCGTGGCCGTGGGCATCGACCGGGAGGACCTCTACCAGCGGGCCATTAAACTGGGTGTGGACGCCCTGGAGGGCACCTATGTGGCCGAGAAGCTCACCACCCGGGCCCACAGCAGCGGGTATCTCCAGAGCAACTTCTTCCGGCTGATGGTGGCGGTGACCCGGGACGAACCCGATGTGGAGGAGATCGAGCACATCATCTCCATCGACGCCACCCTCACCTACGGTCTGCTGAAAATGGCCAACTCCTGCTACTTCGCCATGCGGCACCGGGTTACCACCGTCCGCCAGGCCATTATGACCATGGGCCTCAACGAGCTCAAGCAGTGGGTCTACCTCCTCAGCGCCAGCAACGCGGAGAACCAGATGGAGGAGGGAGCCGAGGAGTTCCTGCGGCTGTCCTTCATGCGGGCCAGCTTCTGCAGCAGCCTGATGAACTATGCCAAGGATATGCCCATCTCCAAGCCGGAGGCCTACCTTATGGGGATGTTCTCTACCCTGAACTACCTCATCGACGCGCCTCTGGATGAAATATTGGAGCAGGTCCCCCTGCGCCAGGAGGCCAAGGAGGCCCTGATGCACCACACCGGGCGGTGCGGACAGCTCTATGATCTGGCCCTGTCCTATGAACGGGCGGACTGGGGCAAAATCGACGAGCTGGCCGAGGCGCTGGGCATTCCCACCAACCTGCTGACCAGCCTCTACTTCAACTGCATGGAGGAGGTCAACCGGGTCTGGAACGAGATGACCCAGCCGGAACCGGGACAGGTGGAGAATAAGACGGCGCCTCCGCTGGAGAAGCAGGAGGAGAACGCCTGACGATGCGGCTGCTGTCCGCCGGGCCATGAGTCGGACGCATTGAGAGGAGATGGCCGGCATGTCCTGTCCTTGGGAATTTTTTGAACATCTGGACCAGGTGGTCTATGTTGCAGATATGGAGACCTACGAGCTGGTCTTTTTGAACGCCTATGCGCGCAACGCCCTGGGGGTGGACACAGAGAGCTACAAGGGACAGATGTGCTACACAATTTTGCAGGGGCTGCCCCGCCCCTGCCCCTTCTGCACCAACTCCAAGCTGGAGGAAGGGAAATTTCTGTCCTGGCAGTACCGCAATCCGGTGCTGAACGGCGCCTTTCGGATTGAGGACACCATGGTTACTTATCATGGCAGGCGGTACCGGCTGGAGTTCGGGGACCCCCAAGAGGAGGCCAGGGACCCCAAGGCCGAGGGCTATAACGCCTATGTCCACTATGAGACCATGGTGAACGAGTGCCTGATGACCCTCCACTCCACTGCGGACCAGAACGAGGCGCTGAACCGTATGCTGGAGTATCTGGGGACCCACCTGGACTGTGAGGCTCTGATGCTCTATGAAAGCAGGCTGGACCCCTGGGTGATGATGACCTACGCCTGGACCAGGTCCGGCCAGGAGCTCTCCCGCCAGCCGCTCAAGATGGACTATGCGGAATATCTGAAGCAGTGGTACCTGAAAATGGCCCACAATGAGCCCATCCTCATCCGGGATGTGAAGGCGCTGTACGCAAGCAGTCCCGAGCTGTGCGAGTTTCTGGGAGACTCCAAGGTGGACCGGATGATCATTGTGCCCCTGCTGGAAAATCAGAAGCTGATCGGCTTTCTGCGGGCGGACGACCCAGAGCCCGGGCAGATGGAATTTGCGGCGGCCTTCTGCCGCATCCTCTCCTACTACATTCTCTCTGTACTGCGGCAGCGGGACCTGATCTGCGACCTGGAGCTCACCAGCCGGCACGACCAGCTCACCGGGGCCCTGAACCGGCACGCCCTGGACGAGGCCATGGGCCGTGGAAATCTCACAGTGGATACAGGGCTGATTTACTGCGATGTAGTGGGGCTGAAGGGAGTAAACGACCAGCTGGGGCACACCAGCGGCGACCGGCTGCTGCTTCAGGTCTACCATCTCCTGTGCGGGGTGTTCCAGCAGAAGCAGATCTATCGGATTGGCGGAGACGAGTTCCTGGTGCTGTGTCAGGATGAGAGCCAGGCTGCCTTCCAGAAGGGCGTGGACCAGCTGCAGAAGGAAGTCTTGAAAAAGGAGTGCCAGCTCTCCATCGGCAGTGCCTGGGCGCCGGCTGAGACGGTCAGCTTCCAGAGGCTGATGGAGCAGGCGGATGAGCGGATGTACGAGGACAAGAGGCGGCAATATGTGGAGAAGAGCCGGGAGGCGGCCAGCAGGGCCCAGAAGGGGGGAGAGGACTCCCGCCTACAGGCATTCCTGCGGAGCTACTATTTTGATATTGAGACTTTTTTCCAGTCGGCGGCCACGGCGGATGCCTCCCTCTACCTCTACTGCGGGGACCTGCAGAGGAACGTCTACTATATCTCTGACAATCTGCGGGATGATTTCGGCTTTCAGGACAACCTGGTCTATGATTTTGTGGAGCGCCTGGAGGCCCTGATTTATGAGCCGGACCGCGAGATCCACCGCATGGACATGGGGGAGATGTACGTGGATAAGCGGGAGAATCACTCCATCCGCTACCGCATTCACGATAAGCACGGCAATCTGGTGTGGATGCGCCGTCAGGGCATCATGAAGTGGAACGAGGACAGGACCCGGCGGGTGTTCTTCTCCGGCAGCATGATGAAGCTGAAGAACGAGGCGGAGATCGACTCCGTCACTGGGCTGATGCACATCTCCTATGCCATTCGAAAGCTGCCGGTATTCCACTCTTGGCGCGGAGAGATGACCCTGCTGTGCATCATCTGCCAGAACTTTTCCGACATCAACCGCACCTTTGGACGGGACACGGGGGATATGATTCTTCTGGAGGCCTCCGCCCAGCTGGAGCGGGAGCTGGAGGGGCGGATGCAGCTCTTCCGCATGGACGGCGCCCGATTCCTGGCCGTCACAGGGGAGGGGGAGGACACCCACGCCCTGGCCAGCGACATCCAGAGGGTTGTCAAAGGGGTCTACAAAAAGTATAGCATTGAGCTGCTCTATCCCTGTGCCATCGGAGTTCTGCGCAGCAGCGGCGGAGCCCAGGTGCCTCAGACGCTGGTTGACCGCGCCAGTATGGCCGCCCACATTGCCAAGGGCTATCCGGGGCTGGACTATTTGGAGTTCACCCCCCAGATGCTCAAGCCCTATCAGGACCGTTCCGACCTGAATCTGGCGTTGAACTACAGCGTGAAGCACGGGTTTGAGGGCTTTCGGATTGTGGTTCAGCCCCAGGTCCGAACCAAAGACAGCTATCTCTTCGGCGGTGAGGTGTTGCTGCGCTGGAAGCTGCAGGATCAGAACATCACGCCGGATAAATTTATTCCTGTGCTGGAGAATACGGGGCTGATCCTCCCGGTGGGGAAATGGGTGCTGGAGCAGGCCGTGAAGACGGTCAAGCGTATTCTGGAGCACCGGCCCGACTTTATCATCTCCGTGAATGTGAGCTATCTCCAGATCATGGACCAGACGCTGTTTGACACCATCCGGGATCTGCTGGACCAGTACGGAGTGCCTCCCTATAATCTGCTGTTGGAGCTCACGGAGACCCATTTTGACGAGATGCCGGATTATCTGGAGCGCTTTGTCCTCCGATGCCGGGGGATTGGGATTCGATTTGCTCTGGATGATTTCGGAAATGCCTACTCTTTTCTCCAACTCTTACTTCAGTATCCGGCGGACTTGGTGAAGCTGGACCGCTCTCTCATGCAGGAGATCACGGCCTCGGAGGAAAAGCAGAGCTTTATGCAGAGCATTGTCTACGCCTGCCACAAATTCGGCAAGCAGGTCTGTGTGGAGGGTGTGGAGACGGAGGAGGAGCTCGCCATTGTGCGGGAGATGAAGTGTGACTTTGTCCAGGGCTTCTACTTCTACCGCCCCACAGATCTGGAGGTGCTCTATCCCATGTTAGAGCAGGCCGATGGAGCGGACAAGGTGGAGTAAACGCCGGGAAGGAGGCGGAAGCGGCGATGGAACAGAACAGCGGAGGTTCCCCGTCGAATTGGGCAGGCGCCCTGTGCGAAGTCATGACCATGGAGAACGGGCTTCGCTTTGCGGGGACGGTGGGGGCCTATGATGCCGCCGCCGGCGAGAGCAGCGTGGAGCTCCGCAAGGGGGAGAGTACCCCCGGGGCATCATCTGCCGCACAGAGGTCAAGGTGCGCATCCACGCCCTCCGGGGACAGAGCGGCGTGGTGCTGATGTACGGCGCCGTCACCCGAAATACAGCGGACCTGTGGTGGATTGAGATAGACCGAACCATTGCCTGCCTGGAGCGGTGAGAGAGTTTCCGTCTGCCTCTGCGGGGACAGGCCCTAGGGCTTGTTTGAAACATGGCGATGTGTCCAGCAGCGAGGGATTTTGGGCCGCTGGCAAGGAATTTTTTCGCAGGAAACCTGGCGGATTGCAAGGAAAAATTGCGCCGTCCAGGGGGCAAAAAACCCGCCGGTTGGGCATGTTGACATGTTTCAAGCAAGCCCTAGTCTCGGGGGCCGGGCTGCGGGCTCCAAACCTGCGGGCTGGCGGACATCAGTCTGGCAGGGGCGGGGTTCCGCTGCCGGGAGAAATTGGAGGAGGGGGACCGCCTGCTCCTCAGCGTCCTCCAGCTGCTGGAGGACGGCCTGGAGTATACCTTCCGCTGCTTGGTGCAGCGGTTGGAGGGCGGGGAGAAGAAAGGCATCGCGATTACTACGGCTGCAGCTTCTACGACCTGAGGAGCGGCCAGGAGGACCGCCTCTGCCAGGACCTCTTTGCCTTGCAGTCCAGAGCCATCAGCCGGAAGGACCG
This sequence comes from uncultured Intestinimonas sp., assembly GCF_944387725.1. GTDB lineage: Bacteria > Bacillota > Clostridia > Oscillospirales > Oscillospiraceae > Intestinimonas. The sequence goes on from NZ_CALXGA010000066.1 coordinate 10,566, forward strand.
GCGGCGCTGACGCCGGAACAAACCGAGTGGCGCCCCTCTCTGTACCTGAGTTTGTCAGGTGCGGAGCGGGGCGCCGCTGTGTTTTACTTGTGAATGCGCAGCCGATGGACAGGAATCCTGAATGGAATTGGAATGATCCGTCCAAACAGGGGCATACTAAGGCCGCAAACGCCGGGCGAAACAGCCCGAGGGAGGGATGACGGCCATGGATATGACCAACAGGGAGTACAACAACTATGTCAGCGGAAAGGAGAAGCCTTCGCCGATCTGGAAGAATATGGCCTGGGCCTTTGTGGTGGGGGGGCTGATCTGTACCCTGGGGCAGGGGCTGCTGAACTTCTATCAGGGGATGGGGCTCTCAGAGGATGACGCAGGGACGGCCGTCTCCATGACATTGATCTTCGCCGCCGCCCTGCTGACCGGGCTGGGCGTCTTCGACAGGCTGGCCAAACGGGCCGGAGCAGGTACCCTGGTGCCCATCACCGGCTTTGCCAACGCCATGGTTTCCCCGGCCCTGGAGTTCAAGAGCGAGGGCCTGGTCACCGGCACCGGGGCCAAGCTCTTCACTGTGGCGGGTCCGGTGCTGGTCTTTGGCATCAGCGCCTCCATTCTCTATGGGATTCTGCGGGTGCTCTTCTTCAGTGGGTGAGGACGGAAAATTTTATTTTTTCTCACAAAAAGTACTTGACATTTGCCGGAGGATGTTGTAGTATATAGACAGAAAGGATGAGGTGAGTCCCATGTACTAGAAGAACTCACGGAGCCCTTTGGCAAGCCCCTTCCGGGCGTCGAACCTAGGCGGCGTCCAACGCGTTGAAGCATCCGGCAGACCCCAGGAAGACGCAATGGCATAAGTTTCCCGGACACAGCTCACTGGAGTGAGAAGACACACGGCAAACCTCCCGCGAAGTATCGCAGATGACGGAACCGAATGTGTAAATTGTGGCACATGTGGCAACTGGACAGAGGTTTTCTTCAGGCATTTTGGATGATTTGGCGCGTTAAAAATTCGTAGAAAGTGTGAGGTAACGCAATTTGGTAGAGATTCAGGATCAGAAGTAGCCCCCCGGTCACAGTGGATGGCCGGGGGGTGGTGTTTTTACTCGCCGATATTGGGGCCTTTTGCTGTCCCTCTTTTTGGGAAATGCATATTTGGGAAATGCATATTTCTGTTGACGGCGAAAAATTATGCTTGCTTTTCGCTCCATTCTGTGGTAAGATAATTGAGCCGCCGGGAGTTTTGTCCCTGGCGGGTCGGAAATGCGGCTGTAGCTCAGCTGGATAGAGTGACTGGCTACGAACCAGTAGGTCGGGGGTTCGAATCCCTTCAGCCGTACCAAAATAAAAGGACATCCGAGAGGATGTCCTTTTATTTTGGGTTTCGCCGCCCATAGGTCGGCTCCACCCTTTGATTTAAAATGCTCGGGCGAAATGAATTCGCCCTGCGCCGAGGTTTTGCCTGCGGCAAAACGCTCGTACGGCGCAAAAGCGCCGCCGGCCAGAAGGCCGGTCGGCTGGTTCGCCTATACCTTTCCGAAACTTCAAAATATCGATTTTGACCGTCCCTTCCACGTCGGAGCAAAGTCCGCTTTGCTCCGACGTCTTTTTATGCCTGCGGCAA
>NZ_CALXGA010000067.1 GCF_944387725.1 uncultured Intestinimonas sp.
CCGATGAGGCCTTATCCTTCATCCTTTTTCTTCCTCTGTCCAAGATCTATTGTAGTCCTACAAATCTTGAAAAGGGAGCCACAAAATTTATAGTTGACAACCGGGCGCAAATGTGGTATCCTATTCAGGAAATAAAGTTAAGAAGTTCGGAGAGAAGCGCCGGAGTGGCGGAATTGGTAGACGCCCGGGACTTAAAATCCTGTGGGAGTAATCCCGTGCCGGTTCGACTCCGGTCTCCGGCACCAATATCGCGGGGTAGAGCAGCTTGGTAGCTCGTCGGGCTCATAACCCGGAGGTCGAAGGTTCAAATCCTTCCCCCGCAACCAGAGAGAAACCCTGTAGCCGCAATGGTTACAGGGTTTTTCTTTTTCTTTCCATTTACCCGTCCGGAAGGGCATTTAGCGCACATTTGGCGCACAAGCTATCTGCTGGCCTTTTTCTGTGGCGGTCTGAGGAGCACATCCGCAAGGCATTCACTGGCCTGTTCGTCTGCCTGCCGGATAATGTGGGAATAGATGTCGGTGGTGGTACTCACTTTTGCGTGCCCCAGGCGCTTAGAGACAGAAACCACGTCTTTTCCCTCGCTGATAAGGATAGAGGCCATTGTGTGCCGGAAGGCATGGGGATTGATGTGGGGCAGATCGTGGCGCATGGAGAACTTGCGCAGCCATGCCGTTATTCCGTCAGGGCTCATCGGTTCCCCGTTGTCCTTCACAAACAAGAAATCCGTATCATGCCAGCGGTCGCCGTTCTTTAGGCGCTGCTCCAGATACCAGCCCCGGTACTGCTTCAATAGGCTCATGGTTTCGGCTGGCAGCTTGATGAATCGGACGGTGCTGGTCTTCGTGGTGTCCTCATATATGCCCCGCTTGGGAGAGTACAGCAAATTGGTATCAATCCTGATCTGGTGGTTCCCGAAGTCTATCCGGCTCCACCGCAGCCCCATCACCTCACCCCGGCGGCACCCGGTTATGAGGAGGAGGTGGGTAATCACCTTCCATTTCAGGGGCTCACACTCCAGGGCCGCCCGGATACGGATAATGTCGTCCACCTGGAAATAGTTCACTTCTTTGGGGGCGGCTTTTGGTGGTGTGGCTTTTGCCGCCGCATTGTAGGGCACCAGCATTTCCCGCTCGGCTTGGGCCAGTATGGTCCGAATCAAGCGGTGGTGCTCCAGTATCGTCTTGTTGGAGAGCGTGGAGTCCCCCTTATCTACCTGGAACAGCCTGCCTACGTCCTGCCCCAGCACTTGGGCGATCGCTTGGGCGCTGGACAGCTCCACCCGCTTCCCCTGGCAGGCCGCCGTGATTGTAGTAGGAGATGTCCCCGCCGCCTCCGCCACCTTTGCCCGGCTCAGCCTCCGCTCTTTGAGCAGCGCCGGTAAATCAACACAGGTGTGGGCCTTATCCCCTTTGTAGCTTGCCCCTTCCTCCCCCAGGGACTTATAGAAGGCATTGAGGTGCTGGGGCCGAAGGTCCACCAGTTTGATATGCCCGATTGCCGGTAGAATGCGCCGCAGCAGCTCCTCATAGCGGTCCAGCGTCCGGCGCTTGTCCCCTGCCCGCTCTTTCAGCTCCAGAACATATTTGGCATACTCTGCGAAGGTCTGGCGGTTGTCTGCCTGGTATCCCAGCTCGATCTCCCGCTCGAATGCAAAGGCCGCCCGCTGGGCCTCCTTCTCCATTTGCCGCTCTGTCATGGGGTGGTCTGGGGTCCAGGTCTTATAATGCCTGATCTGCTTCCCCGTCATGTCCCGGCCCTTCGTGACTGTGATCTTGAAGCTGGGGCCGTTCTTCCCGTCTATTCTTTTGATGTTCGCCATAAAATCCTCCTTGTCCACCCGCGCCCGGTATGGTACAATAAGGGCGCGGTTTTGATTCTTCTGTCGGGTCTGAACCGTTCTCCGCCGCCTCTGGTGTCAGTAGCACCGGGGACGGTATTTTTTCGCCCTCCTGCCTATGGAGCAAAAGTAGCAAAAGTAGCAAAAGCCCCGTTCCGTCCATTGCGCCTGCCCGGAAAACGCTTGTGAGACACGGATTTGAGAGGAAGGGAGGCCCACAGCGCCCCCCGCTCCTACCGACATCCGCAAAAGGTAGCAAAAGTAGCAAAAGGGGGGGGCGCTGATTTGCCGTACCCTTTGGGGCCGCCAGGGGGAGAGCCCATAGCTACCTCGTGGCCCACCCCCTACCCCTGTGGGCCTCCTGCCTCTCCAGGAATACTGTCACGACGGGGAAGCGAAACCCGCCCCCCTAACCCGTCAATCCGAGGGGCCAGCTATTTCCCCCTCCGTCGCCCCGCCAGCAGCCCCAGGAGCGGCGTTGTCACGCTCCATGGTCTCATCTATGGCCCGGTTGATAAAGCCCGTGGTACTCTCTCCCTGGGCCTCTGCGTGGGCCTGGACGGCGCTCCGTCGCTCCGGGGTCATTCTGACCTTGACCTCCACGAACTTCTCCATATATTTCTTCTGCGCCTTCTTCTGGGCCTCTGTCTTCTCTGGCATAGGTTTTACCCCCTTTCTGGGGAGCCCCCAATTTTGGGGACACCTCCCCCATCATGCCATAATTATACCACCAAAAGAAATCTACGACTATATTTGTTTATTGTGCGAATTGATAACTAGTCGTAGACATGCTATAATTCATCATGTCAGCAGGGCCAGGGGACGAACTCCCCGGACTGGCGGATGGCATACTGGTGCGGTGGCCCGAGTGCTTCACCAACATTCCAGATCGACGCCGGGGCCCGAGACGGGAACCTTGACAACCGAATACCGGCACCGTATAATCAGGACAAGGGGTGATTGATGATGGTAGACAAGGAGCTGCTGGAGGCAATCCGCGAGGTTGTCCGCGATGAGGTTGCTCAGGCAGAAGCAAGAATCGCCAAGAACACAGTGGTCTTGATGGACGCTGAATTTTCCCAGCGGTTCAATCTCCTGGCCGAGGGAATCCAGGACATCCAGGAGATGCTGGTCCCCCGCTCCAGGGTGGACGATCTGGAGGAGGAAGTCAAATTCCTCAAGGCTTTGTACCGCCAGATGAATGAGGAGTTGCAGAAGCTCAAAAAGGCAAACTAATACACGCCAGACGGCGCCGGTGTTCGGTGCCGTCTGTTTTTACCCCTGTGAGCCCACCGGAGGCCCACAGGGGCGTTTTTATGATAGCAGTAAATATTCTACTAGGGGGTCATGTTTGCGCAGTTTTTCAAAACACCACGTTTTTAGGGGGGTAAAAACAACCGTTGGTATCGTTGTAATCGTTGATACCGTTGGTGAAGGACATAAAGAGCGCCGGGGAGGTTAGTCCCCGGCTGTTTGTGTCTCAGTCATGCCTTTCCTTTTTCGTCAACCGAATGAAGCCTTCTTTGTCACGCCGGAAGCCATCATCGAAAGGAGCCGTACCATCCGCATTGTATTCCAATATATCCCCCGGCTGGCAGTTCAACATTTCACAAATGCGGCTTAAGTTTTGAAAAGAAATAGGCTTTCCGTTCCTTAAAGACTGGATAACCCCCTCTGCAAGTAGCTTGTCCTTTCGCAGTTTAGTGGTGTTGTATCCGGCCTTTTTTAGTTCCGCCAACACATCAATTTTATACTTTACGGGCATTATTATCCTCCTCCTTTTACCTTTAGACGGAATTTTTATGAAAATATTCCTTTCCACCTTGGCTATTGTACACCAATACTACACAAAAATCAATGTAATTTTGCACAAGAAAAACACAAAAATCTGTGTATTGTGCCAATAGACATTACATCAGATTCTGTGTATACTATAATCACAGCAAGGGGGAACACCCCGAGCGGACGGGCCGGGGAAACGCATTCCCCGAGTAGGCAGGACGCGAAACGGACTCACGCCCCCGGCCCACACAGAAAGGAGGCAGTAACTTGGAACGCTATTTCAAAGTCAGCAGCGAATTTGTGGCCTGCATTCTGGAACTCAACTCTGAGCTGGACTACATCGTCCAGGAAGGGCTGAACCCGGAGAGCATGGAGATCATCGAGCGGGTCAACAACCGGCTGGAGACGCTGGTTGCCCAGTTGGCAAAGGAGGAGAGATCGGCATGAGCACCACCGAACTGGAGGCGAAGGTCCGGGAGCTGCGGGAGCTCCAAGCCCTGATCGAGGAGGCCCAGGCAGAGGCGGAATCCATCAAGGACCAGCTCAAGGTCCACATGGGCGAGCGGGAGGAGCTTCGGGCCGGGGGGTATAAGATCACCTGGAAGCCCGTCACGTCCTCCAGGCTGGACGCCACGGCCCTGAGAAAGGCCCTGCCGGAGGTGGCGGCCCAGTTCACCCGCACCAGCACCACGCGGCGGTTCTGTGTGGCCTGAGGGGAGGTGTGAGCCCCACAGAAGGAAATTTGCAAAAGGGGGTTGACTTTATGCGTGACATAAATTATAATAAATGCGTGACAGAAAGTGAGGTGGTGGATTGTCACCGAGAACAGGCCGGCCAAAAGCGGATAACCCGCAAAATATTCGGTTTAGTATCCGGCTGGATGCAGCAACCGAAAAGCGCTTGCAAGAGTATTGCAAGGCCCACAGCATCACACGGGCCGAAGCAATTCGGCAAGGGATACATCTACTTTTGGCCCAGGAAAAATAAAAATCCCCCGCGCTGCTCTATCTTGGCGGACGGACAGCACGGAGGATGCACACCAATCACCCAGGGGCAAGTCTACCCTCTGGAGGCTGGCAAATTCATTCTACCAGTCATCCGGGTGAATTGCAAGGAGGAAATAAGAACATGAACGAAGGGCTTATTTGCCCCCTGCTGTCCATCGCCGGGCATAAGCTGGTCCCGTGCCGGTGTGAACAGTGCGCATGGCACACTGGAAAATCCTGCGCGGTGGCGCAAAAGGGAGGTGTGGGCCATGATAGAGTGCGAGTATAACCCCGCCTGGCCGCAGGAGCTCCAGGAAGCGGAGTGGCGGCGCTACCGGGCCTTGTGCCGGGTGAAGATGCTGGAGGCCCAGCTGGATCGTATCGGGCCGGAGGAGTTCGACCAGCTCATGGAGCAGCTTGAGGCCGCGCAGATGGAGGTATACGAGGCCGTGACGGGGGTAGCACACCTTAAGGGGTGGTGGCGCTACTCCGGCGGCCAAAGGAAATAAGAAAAGCCCCCATATCCCAGCCGACCAAAGCGCGGATATGAGAGCCTACACAAACCCCAGGGGGCCTGGTGCTTACAGTGTACCACGGCCCCCTCCAAATTTCAAGCTGAAAATGGAGGAGATACCTATGGAGACAATACACACCGGGGCGGCCGCTGTGCTGCCCGTTGGACAGTTGCCCCGCCTGGAGACGCTGGCCACGATGGAGGAGATCATGGACATTTGCACGCAAAAATCCCAGACGTTTGGGTTTTTGACTCGCGTCAAGGTGCTTCACGCCGAAGTGGACCGGAATCTGGATATGGAAGAAAGAAGCGGCGGAAAGGTCCGAAGTCTCATGCTCTGGCGGCTGCGGCACCGGATGAAATTCTGGTTCAGCGGGGAGGTGTTGCCGGTATGACGGCCGGAAACATCAAAATATTTTACGGTTACCCCGGAGCAAGTTTCCTCAGCTATAACCTTGAGACCAAGGAATACGCCGTTTACATCTCCGGGGATGAAGCAGAGCCGGCGGCCGCTGTGGCTCGGGCAATGGAAGCCATAAAAAAGCGTGAGCGGGAGGTGGCGGTATGATTACCTTTCCCACCACTCCGGGCGCGTTCATCGCCTATCAGGAGCGGCTTATCGGTCGGGAACTAACTGACCGTGAGCGGGAGGTTATGGCGGCTTGGGTGGAGCGCTTTAACCTCAGCTATGAGTACGGGCTGAGGAGGGACCGCGCCGCTCTGGAAATATCGCTCAACAAAATAGATGAGCTGATTGCAAAGCGAGAGGAAGACCCCGCCGTGCGTAAATTTCTCCAGGCAGCCCGCCAGTGCATCAATCACGCATGGGAGTGCGGCATGTGCAAAACGCAGAAAATCCGTTGACTCTACTGCAAAATAAGAATAAATATCCAGAATAAAAGAATAATTATGAATTATTTTTGACAATATTTTTTATTTCTGTCTAATATTCTGGAGTGTAGTGTCAGATATAACAATCATATTCTGCACAATACAGGATTTTTCACAGCAAATCCAGTATTGCCAAACAATATTCTGTTTTATATCATGTAATTGCACAGCGCGAAAGAATATGTTTGGAGGCTGTATATTATGCGAATGAGAACGATTGACCAAGTGATAGAACATGTGCGGGCGGCAGACCCGGAGACAGCCCTGACAAAGACGGCGCTCCGCCGCAAGGTGATCTCTGGAGAGGTGCCCAGCGTAAAAGCGGGTAAGAAGTATCTGATTGATCTGGACCGGCTGGACTCTGCCCTCTTCGGTGGGGAGGCTGAGCCGGGGGTGGTGGGTGATCGTCTGTGACCAAAACGGAAAACCTTCCCGCCAAGCTGCGGGAAAGCGGCCTGTTCTGCTGCTGGAGGTATGAAGCGCGGGAGGGGGAAAAGAAGCCCGCGAAGGTGCCGTATAGCCCCCATACAGGGGACAGGGCAAAGAGCAACAACCCGGCTACATTCGCGCCAATGAGCGCGGCCGTAGCCGCCCCCGGTCGCTATGACGGTCTGGGGGTGGGCGTGTTCGGCGGACTGGGCGCTGTTGACATAGACCATTGTATCGGTCCAGACGGAAAACTTTCCGAAATGGCGGCAGACATCCTGCTTATGATGGACGCCTACACCGAGTATTCTCCCAGCGGGCAGGGCTTGCGTATTCTGTTCCTGGCCACCGGTTTTCAGTATGACAAAGCGAAGTACTATATCAAGAATGACGCAATCGGCCTGGAGATCTACATAGCGGGAAATACAAGCCGGTTTGTGACCCTCACTGGGAATACCCTGACCCCCGGCGTGGACCTGGAGGAGCGGGGGGAACAGCTGGCGGCGGTGCTGGAGAAATACATGGCGCGGCCAGCGGGGTCCACACCCTCTGTTGCCCCGAGCGGGCCGGCAGGGGAGGCCGGGTCCCCGGATGACCTGGCGCTGATCGAGCGGGCAAAGCGGGGCAGGAGCGGGGAGAAGTTCACCGCCCTGTGGGCCGGGGACCTCTCCGGGTATTCTTCCCGCTCGGAGGCTGACATGGCCCTTTGTAACGCCCTGGCCTGGTGGACCAATAAGGACGCCGCTCGCATGGACCGGCTCTTCCGGCAGTCCGGCCTCATGCGGGAGAAGTGGGACCGGCAGCAGTCCGGTAGCACCTACGGCGCGATCACCATCCAGAACGCAGTGCGTACCTGCGCTGGAGGGTATGACCCGCAGGAAAATCGGCAGAGGGAATCCCCGCAGGCATGGGAGCTCCCGGTCCCATTTGCCCACATTGACACCCCGGACTTTCCCGTGGAGAGCTTGCCGGGGGCTGTGGGCGCATTTGTGGAGCAGCTGGCAGAGAGCACACAGACCCCGGAGGAAATGGGCGGTATCCTGTCCCTGGGGATATTGGCAACGGCATTTCAATCCAAGTATGAGGTGGAGATTACCCCGGACTGGAGGGAGCCGCTTTGTCTGTACCCTGTGGCCGTGGCCCCGCCGGGAGAGCGTAAAAGCGCGGTGATAGCCGCCCTGTCCGCCCCGGTCTATGAGTATGAGAAGATACGGCGGGAGTTCGAGGCGGCGGAGATCGCGCAGAACAAGACCGAGCGGGCGCTGCTGGAAAAGGCCCTACAAGCCGCACAGTCCCGGGCCGTGAAGGGGAAGGGCGGCTTTGCGTCCGCCAGGGAAGAAGCGCTTGCTCTATCGGCCCAGCTTGCCAATTTTAAGGAGCGGCACCCCTTCCGCCTCTTGGTAGATGACACCACCCCGGAGAAGCTGGTGGACATGATGGAGCTGCAAGGCGGCTGTATCACTGTGGCCTCTGCTGAGGGCGGCGTATTTGACAGCATTGCCGGCCGGTATGACCGGGCGGCGAACTTCGACATTTATCTAAAGGGCCATTCTGGAGACCCGATATCCGTTGACCGCATCGGTCGGAAGTCGAACCATATCGCCAAGCCCCGCCTGACAATGATGCTGACCATCCAGCCGTCGGTCCTTCATGGCCTGATGGATAACGCCACCTTTCGGGGGCGGGGTCTGTGTGGGCGCTTTCTCTACGCCGTGTGCAAGTCGAAGGTGGGGCGGAGGAAGGTATCTCCAGACCCGATATCCAGCGGCACCCGGGAAGACTACCGGCAGTTCGTCCGGCGTATCCTGGCAGACCAGGGGAGCGGAACGGTTCACTTGTCCGCCGCCGCCGATGCAATCCGAAAGGATTACCAGGCGTACATTGAGAAGAAGCTGGGCGGGGAGTGGGAGCATATGCGGGACTGGGCCGGGAAGCTGGTGGGCGCTATGGCGCGGATCGCCGCCCTCCTTCACCTGTCCAGCTTCCCGGTCGATGTGCCTGTCAGCGCGGAGACAATGGCGGCGGCGACAGGTATTGCGGAATTTCTGGGGGCCCACGCAGAGGCAGCCTATCAGGCCATGGGCGCAGATGAAAGCATGGAGGGCGCCAAGTATCTATGGCAACGGATTTCTGACAAGGGAGATCCGGAGATCAGCAAACGGGACCTATACAATGCCTGCAAGGGTAAGTTTAAGCGAGTCGAACAGATGGACCCAGCCCTCCATACCCTGATTGAAATGGGATATGTCCGGGTGGTGGACGTGTCTACCGGCGGGAGGCCGACACAAAAAATCAAGGTCAATCCCATAGCGCAAAAGTAGCAAAAGTAGCAAAAGCCTTATACAGACCCCCTTTTGCTACTTTTGCTACCTTTTGCGGATGTCGGTAGGAGCGGGGCCGCTGTGGGCCCTCCACTCCTCTCAAGTCCATATCTCCCAAGCGTTTCTCGGATGGACGCAATGGACAGAATGGGGCTTTTGCTACTTTTGCTACTTTTGCTCCATAGAATCAGGGGTGAAAATATCCGGTCTCTGTGGTTGGCGGGAATGCACTGGCACAGGGTAAGGGGCCCACATCCGAGGGTGATTGGGACCTATGGGCGGACCGCCCCGCCGGTTTCGCTTTCCACCAGAATGGCATTGCGCTTTTTGCTCCCTTGCCCCTCCTTGTTTTTCCTACCCCCACCCCCTAAAGGGGGTGGAAGGCTCCTGATTACACCGCCTGCGCCGTAAAAACGTAACGAAATGCCCCGTTTTTTGTGGATTTTCTTGGAAAGAAACAGCGGGCCTTATTTGCCCCGTAGTGCCGAAAGCCCCAGGAAGGACCCGGACAGGGGGGATAGGCGCAAAAAAGAACCGCCCCCGGCAGTTGAGAGCGGCCCCCGCGTGGTAGATGCGGCGTTGTCACCCACATTCTACCATGAAAGGGGCAGAGCGGCAATGACAAATGAAGAGCTGGCGGGGCTCATCCAGGCCGGCGGGCGGGACAAGCTCCTGGAGCTGTGGGCCCAGGTGCGGAGGTTTGCCCTGTGGCGGGCCAGGCGGTGGGTAAAGCTGGGGCGGGGCGTGACTCTGGAGGACCTGGAACAGGCGGCTTTCCTGGGCCTCCTGGCAGCGCTGGAGGGGTGGAGGCCGGAGGCCGGGGGCTTCCTCACCTGGTACGGCCCACAGCTCAAGGCGGTCTTCTCTGAGGCAATGGGGCTCAGGACGAAGCGGGGACGGCTGGACCCGCTCGATCTGGCAGTCAGCCTGGACGCGCCCCTGGGCGATGACCCGGACGCCGGCACCCTGGAGGACGTGGTGGAGGACCCGGCGGGGGCCAGGGCCATAGAAGACAGGGAGGCCCACATAGACCTCCAGCGGCTCCGGGACGCCCTGGCCGCGCTCCCGGCAGACCAGCGGGAGGCGGTCCGGCGGCGGTATTGGCTGGAGCAGACCACGGAGCAGATCGCCGCGGCTACCGGCCAGACAGAGAAGGAGGTCCGCAAGCTGGAGGCGAAGGCCCTGCGGACGCTGCGGCACCCCAGCGTGTCCCGTGCGCTGCGGTGAACGCCCGGCGAACTCAAGGGAAGCCGGGAGAGGGTGTGGGCCTATCATGTGGTTACTAATGAAATTTATGTCGTACCTACGGAAATGGGGGGGATGGCGATGTTTTGTGTAATCCAGGAAGTACAGCTTAAGAGGCCAAACAGGTACGGGGCCTATAAAGTTCTGGAAGCATATCAAGAGAGCTGGGGAGACCCACCCAAATGGGCCTACCATTACACTGGAGACCGGTTTGAAAGGCCGCACCATGAGGCGTATAAGATCACCCTTCATGAGAGCTACAGGGAGGGCGGTCAAGTGCGCAAGCGCCAATTCTCAGTATGCACCATGAGTTACTATGACGTGGTGGGATACAGTCTTTATGATTGCGCGGACATGCGTATATCGGCTCTGGCTGACCGCCTGGAGGTTAGCGCCGGCGTGCTGTATGATCTGATAGAGGCCAAACTGGGGCCCTTGCTGGAACGGCTGGAGCTGGATTGGCGCCAGTCTGAGGAGTACCAGACCAAAGAGGCCCACCAAAGGATAATCGCCGATCACCTGGAGCGCCGGAGCAAGTTCGCCAGGGAATATGATGTGGATGCCAGCGAATACGACCGCTGCTATGATGTGTTCGGTGTGCTGCGGAACGAAAAACATTTGAAGGCCATACAACGGCGGCACAAGGCAAATCAGTCCTATGAGCGGGCCCGGCAAAGCTCTGAAAAAACATACAGTGACTTTTTCGGCGGTGGTTACGCTAAAACAATTTGCAATACCTACACAGAGGAAGAGCAGGCCAGGCTCAAACGGTTTTACCGGGACTTAACGAAGCTGTACCACCCCGATCTCAACCCCGGCAAGGATACCACCGCAGAAATGCAGCTTATCAACAAGCTCAAGGAGGCGTGGGGGGTGTAGGATTTCCCCTCTCAAATTCCAAAGGCCCCAAAAAAGGGGCGGGAAATTTCAGGCCCACAGAGGGGGGGTTTTTGGCGCACATTTGGCGCACAAGGATATAAAAAAACGTCGCAGGCCATGACAGAGTATAACAGTGATAGAACCGCAAACCGTTGATATATGGGAAACTATGAGAGAAAACAAGAAAAGGTAAAAATAGGGAATTACACCTCATAACCCGGAGGTCGAAGGTTCAAATCCTTCCCCCGCAACCATCTGGGGTGGACACTTTAGATGTCCACCCCGTTTTTGTCAGTATTCATGCGGGTTTGCGGGCTTTTTAGAGCCCAAAATCCAAAGTGATTTTCCATAGATGCCTTTTCCATTAGATGGCAAAAATAAGGCTTTGTACGAGATGAAGCGGGGCTTCCGCCTGATTTTTCAGGCCGGAGGCCCCGCTTTTTTGCGTTCTGCGGCCCTTTTCCCCGTTGTCGGAAGTGTAGAAGTTTCCGGCAGGTTCATAGATATATTGACGAAAGCCCCAAATGGGCAAGTTTCAAGCCCTCAAGATACAAGGGGGTAGTGCGCCCTTTTTCAGGAACTCTCCAGCTGGCAGACTGGGGAGTTTTTTGCGCTTCCCCCCTCTCACACTCTCCCCCCTAGGGCTTGTTTGAAAAATAAAAGTTGCACAAAGGGAGCAGATATGCGAAACTAGAGGTATGAAACACTATGAATTAACAACAGAACAATGGAAACGTGTCAAACCTCTTCTGCCGCCGGAAGAAACAGGGAAGCGAGGCCGCCCCCGTAAGGACAACCGGACGATGCTCAACGGGATGCTCTGGATTGCCCGAAGCGGCGCCCAGTGGCGGGAACTGCCGGAGGCCTACGGCCCTTGGCAGAGTGTGTATGCCCGATTCGCCAAATGGCGGGATGATGGCACACTGGAAACCGTGTTTCACGCATTGTCTGAGGATGCGGATATGGAAAATCTCAGTATAGATTCCACCTGCATCAAGGTACACGAAAGCGCCAATGGTGGGGAAAAAAACAGAAGATAAGGCAGTTGGCCGTACCAGAGGCGGTCTGAACACAAAGCTCCATGCCATTGTAGATGGACTGGGCAACCCAGTGGAGTTCCTTCTTTCAGCTGGAAATGATAACGATTGTGTTCATGCCGTAGAGTTGCTTGAAAACGTTGAACTCTGCGGGAGCAATGTACTGGCAGACCGGGCTTAT